>JBBDNW010000001.1:0-8963 GCA_040877375.1 Pirellulales bacterium
TCTTCTTTAAGGTTCAGAGCAACCCGGCTCTCGACGGCAACTACGCGGTGTTTGGCAACGTGGTCGGTGCCGCGGGGCTCGCTGCCCTCGATACGAACGGCGCCGTGCCGGAGCCGTCGACGATGCTGCTCGCAGCGGTCGGGCTTACCGCAGCCGCTCTCGCTCGCCGTCGGGTGTGGTAGCCGCCAACTCAACCCGTCATGCCTTCGGGAATCGCTCTTTTGACCGGCGAAGTGACCTCGATCCGACATGAACGGGACTGCTACGCTCTGCCCCCACCGGCCCCCATAGCCGTGATCATCATGAGGACTCTACCCATGCGTCTCGCGCTCATCAGCCGTCGTGTGCTCGTTGCTTCCCTCCTCGCTCTCCCGGTCATGACCGCCATCGACGTCATGGCTGGTGCTCCCCTCGTCGCCCAACAGCCTCAGGGTAATCCGGCCGATGCGATCGTGGGAGACTGGCGGCCGGGCGATATGAATGTGGACGTCCGGATTTTCCCGTCGAACGGCCAGTACCTCGCTGGGATCGTCAAGGCCGACAACCAGGAACTGGTCAACAAGGAGATGATGCGGGGGATCTCGTATGACCCAAATACCAAAACCTGGAAGGGCGAGGTCTTTGCGATCAAGCGGGGCGAGTTCGTGCCGATGACGATCAAGCTGACGCCAGCCGGCTTCGAGATGGTTGCCGGGTCGGGCTTCATGTCGAAGACAATCCAGTGGACCCGGGTGCAGTAACCGCGGCGGCTCAGGCGATCCTCGAGCGTGCTCTACACTCAGGCATTTCCGTGGAGAAAGACGATGATCACGACCGCCGTGTACGACACGAAGCCCTACGACTACGAATACCTGACAGCCGCGGCCGATGGCCAGCCGCTCCAGATGGTGTTTCACGACTTCCGCCTCGGGGCTGAGACGGCCCGTCTCGCGGAGGGCTCGGGCGTGGTCTGCGCGTTTGTCAACGACCAACTGGATCGTGAGTGTCTGAAGACGCTCGCAGCCTGTGGCGTGAGGCACGTGGCCATGCGGTGCGCCGGCTTCAATAACGTCGATCTCAACGCCGCGCGTGAGTGTGGACTCGCCGTGACGCGCGTGCCCGCCTATTCGCCGTATGCCGTCGCCGAACACGCGGCGGCACTCGTGCTCACCCTCAACCGCCGCATCCATCGGGCATTCAATCGTGTCCGCGAGCAGAATTTTTCACTGGCGGGGCTCGTGGGCTTCGACCTCCACGGCAAGACCTGCGGCATCGTCGGCACGGGCAAGATCGGCCGCGTGGCTGCCGGAATCTTCCGCGGCTTCGGCATGCGGGTGGTGGCCTACGACCCCACGCCGCAGCCAGAGTGGGCAGCCGCTCACGGGGTCGAATACCTCGCCTTCAACGATGTGCTCGCCGTCAGTGACATTCTCTCGCTTCATCTGCCGCTCACGCCCGACACCCACCATCTCATCAACGCCGCCACCGTTGCCCTCCTCAAGCCGGGGGCGATGGTCGTCAACACCAGCCGTGGCAAACTCATCGACACGACGGCCGTCATCGACGCCCTCAAACGCGGTCACCTCGGTGGGCTGGCCATCGACGTGTATGAGGAAGAAGAGGGGATATTTTTCGAGGACCTCTCCGGCGAGGTGCTGCAGGACGACGAGTTCTCGCGGCTGCTGGTGTTTCCCAATGTGCTGGTGACGGCCCACCAGGCGTTCCTCACCCGCGAGGCTCTCAGCGAGATTGCCCGCGTGACGGTGGACAACATCCTGCGCGGCAGCCTTGGTGAGCCCTTCCTGCCCAACACGACGCTCACCTGACCCCGCCCCGCTGCCGGTGGCGACCGCACCATTCCCTAGCAGCCGGCCGTCCCTTCCGTTCGGACTCCGCGATGCGGGCTGAAACGGGGCATGTGGTATTCTCTCGCAAACGTTGGGTCGGACGAGCGACTCCCTGACGTGAGGAGAGGGAATGAATGGCCTTGGGCGACGATGCCGCTGCCATAGTGGCGGGCCTGCCGCGTGGTTGATCGTGATGCTCCCTGCCGGTGTGCTGCTCCTCGGCTGTGGCCAAGCCCCGCCACCCGCTCCCCCTCCCCCACCCGCGCCTGTGGTAGCGGCTCCTCCGCGGCCCCTCGGGGTTGATGCCATCGACGAAGTCGTGGTGATGCCGACGTGCAGCGGCAAGGCTCTCCTGAAGGTGGATCGTGCCGGACACGCCGGTGAGGTGGCTGTTGCGGTGGGCCCGTCGCCCGACGGCATCACCGTGCGGGCCGAGCCTATCCCGGGCGACTCGACGAGCGGCATGATCGTCGTCACGGTAAGCGAACGCCTCGGTGATACGGAGGTCGTAGCGGCGCTCCCGGTGACCGTGACGCTTGAAGGCATGACTGCCCAGCAAACCCTCACCGTGAAGGTTCCGAAACTCGCCCCGCCGGCATTTGCCCAGGACGGCCTCGTCGTTCTCCAGCCCGGGATGACCGGCACGGCGACGCTCCGCATCGACCGCAAGGGCTACAAGGGGCAGCCCCTCGAGGTTCGTGCTGTCGAGGAATCCGCGGGGATCACCTGGAGCGTCGAGGCGATCGGTCGGGAAGAGGACGTTGCCACGATCACCTTGTCGGTCGCGACCGAGGCAGAAGATGGAGTCCGAACCATTCCCCTGGAGGCGTCAACTCTCGGCCGGAAGTTTCCCACTACGCTCGACGTTCGTATTCTGGCCCGACCCTATCGTGTCGACGCGCTGCGAGCCGTCGTGCTTGCCCCAGGCGAATCCAAGACGGTGGAGCTACCGGTGACACGGCCCGCGTACGCGGGGCCGATCGACGTGTCGGCGGACGGACTGCCCGAGGGGGTGACCATGGAGCCGGTGTCGGTCGCTGCCGGCGGGGAGCAGGCGGTGGTCGTGTTTCGTTCGGCGGCCGACGCCGAGTCGCAGGTGCGCTCGGCGACCATCCGCACCGCCGGCGGGGGCTTTGCCGCCCACGAGCCGATCGTCATCCGGATCCGGAAGGCAGGTGACGAAGCGTCCCTCCCGGCCGCCGTTCTCGGCAGTCCGGAGGTCATGCAGCTGATGCGACGCGGATCGATCGGTGGACGGTTGACCGCGGCGAGTAAACGGGCGCTGTCCGAACTCTACGGCGGCACAACTGAGTGCGAGGCGGCCGTCGCCCGCGGACTGGCGTGGCTGGCACGCAACCAGCAGCCTGACGGGAGTTGGGCGGTGCGCGGGGCTGGCGTTGCCCCCTCGGCGGACCGGCCTCCCGACGAGGAGCCGCAGAATAACGTCACGGCGGCCACGGCCTTGGGCATCCTGCCGTTCCTTGGCGAAGGGATCACGCACCAGCGAACGCCCAAGGAGCCAGTGAATTTTCAGTTCTACAAGCCGGTTGTCGAGAAGGGGCTCGTGTTCCTCGCCCGCCACCAGGTCCGTGCCAAGGGGGATGCCGACGGCTTTTTTGGCGGCAGCACCTCTGCCCATAGCCTGGCGACGATCGCCTTCTGCGAGGCGTATGGGCTCTCGCGGGACGAGCGTGCGAAGTTCAACGCCAAGCAGGGGATCAAGTATCTGCTGACCATCCAAGACAATTTCGGCGGCGGCTGGTGCGATAAACCCCGCGAGCCGGGCAACCTGTCGGTGACCGGGTGGGTGATCATCGCCCTGCGGAGCGGTCAGCTCGCGGGCTTGAGCGTCTCCACGAAACAACTGCAGCTTGCGGAACGCTTCGTCGACTCCGTCGCCGCCGGTCCCGACGGCTCCCGCGGCTCGCGCTATTGCTCCACGGCCGGGCGGCCCGCGAGCGATGGGATGACCGCAGCCGGACTCCTTGCCAGGCTGTATCTCGGCTGGGATAAGGACGAGGCCGATCTCCAGGCGGGACGAGACTCTCTGATGGCGCATCGCCCGCCGCTCTCCGCCGACACGCTTGGACCGCTCTCTTATTACTACGACGCGACGCAGGTGCTCCATCATCTCGAGGGAGACGACTTCGACGTCTGGAACCATCTCATGCGGGAGCACCTGCTACGGTTACAACGGACGAGCGGTGATCTCGCCGGGAGTTGGAACCCAAGGGGCGATGACGGGGATCGCTTGGACGCGACGGCGATAGCGCTCCTGACGCTCCAGGTCTACTATCGTCATCTGCCGATGTATCGAGACGTGAAGCGATCCCCCACCGACTCCCCATCAGCCGACAAAGACGCCGATCGCGCTGCCGACGCCGGACCGCAGAGCGGGCTCGGCGGCGAGTGAACGGTCGGAGACTGGGCCGGCGGTCCGGCTTGCGACGGAGTGCATCGCGGCCAGCGGTTGGCACGCCCGCCACGGTCAGGCGAGGTCGATGACGGAGATCGCGATCGCGGCAGTCATCAGCGCGGCGGCGGCGATGCGACGCAAGAAGGTCCCCCGGTCGACCCTCATTTCGAGGTCGTGACGGCCGACGTGGGCTAGGCCATCGCCTATCGCGATCGCCATGATGCCACGGGACGGCTGCAGGATGTTGCCGAACACGGCGCCAGCAATCCGAAGCAGGTGGAGAGCGCCACCTTGCCGCCGAGCCACGCCACGGCGTAGATCAGGCTCGCCCGCCAGTCGGCAGCCCCTCGGAGTCGAGCGGCTTCGCTGGAAAAACATGGCCGCAGGCGTTGCGGGAGCGAATCCTTCAGGAGGACGAAGTCGGGGAGCCCGATCGGCGGGGTTCTTGCTGGCGTCCGAGCCCACCCTCCGGCCGCAGGCTTTTCGTAGCCCATTCTTTCGGCACGATCGGAACAGGCTGACACTCGCGGCGGGGCGTCCGCGGCCGCCCCGCGGAAAAGCGGCCTGTAGAGTTGTAGGAGACCATCTCCCGACAAGGACCGTCGTCATGGCATTCGCCAACCGTACCGTTTCCCAACGTTTCGCGCCGCAGTCTCGTGCGCCGGCCCGCCCCGCCGTCGAGCCCGTAGCCCCGGCCGCCGCGGCAACGAGAAACCGTGTTCGCGACTTGACGTCCCTTGTACTCCTGGCCGGCTGCATCTTCCTGGCGGCGGCACTGGCCACATTCGATGCCGGCGATCCGCCGACATCGCGGGTCTTTCCGCCGCATACCCGGGCGGGCAACGCCTGCGGACTGCTCGGCGCCGCTGTTGCCGGCTCGCTCTTTGAGTGCTTCGGCATCGGCGCCTGGTGCGTGGTGGCATTCGTGGTGGCCCTCGACGTAGCGCTCCTCCGCAGACGGGCGATGCCCGACCTCCCGCTACGGACGGCCGGCGCGATCCTGGCGATCGCCGGTGTCTGCACGCTGCTCGCGCTCTTCCTGCCCGACTGGGTCAGTCGCCCGCTCTGGGGCCCGGGCGGACGCGTCGGCGGCATGGGCCGCCTGCTGGCCGAGTCAAACCTCGCGCACACCGGTGCGGCGATCGTGGTCACGGCGCTCACCCTCGGCGGACTATTTCTCGCCTGCGATGCGGCGATCCTTTGGCTGGCGCGAAGCGGCAGTTCCATGGCGGTGGCCTGCACGACGGCGTGCAGCGTGGTGGCGACGCGGCTGGCTCGCAGACGCCCGGTGAGCGAGCGGGTTGATGCGGAGGAGGCAGACGTCGCCAACCGGTTTCCCGGGCTGCGGTCGCGGCTTGTCGGCCGCGGCGATGCCGACCCGGACCTTGACCTTGACGATCCCGACGGTGAGCCGGCGATCCGCGTCAAGCGACGCGAAGCTCCGGTGACGGTCGCCGCGGATGTCGAGGTTGAGAATGCTGACGACGATGCCGTTCTGGGCGGCGACGCCGGAGAGGAAGCCGCACCGGCCGCTCCGCAGCGACTGGTGCCGATCCGTTCGCTGTCGAGCCGCCGCAAGCTCCAGCCCGCGCTCGAGCTCTCCCCCGATCCGTCGGCCGACTACGAACTGCCGAGCCTCGACCTCCTCTTGCCCACCGAATACCTCGAGCTCGACCAGCAAGAGCAGGAGGTCCGCGACCGCGCGAAGGTCCTGGAGAAGACGTTCGCCGAGTTCGGCTTCAAGGTGAAGGTGGTTGAGGTCGAGACGGGCCCGGTGATCTCACAATATGAGATCGAACTGGAGGCGGGGCTGCGTCTCGCAAAGATCACGAATCTCGCCGACGATCTGGCGATCGCACTCCGCGTGCCGAGCGTCCGCATCGTGGCCCCCATCCCGGGCAAAAACTCGGTCGGCATCGAGGTGCCCAACACGACCCGGCAGATGGTCCGCCTCCGGGAGGTGATCGAGGAGACGCAGGCCAAGAGCCGCACCATGAAAATCCCGATTTACCTCGGGAAGGACGTGGCGGGCAATCCGATGGTGGTCGACATGGCAAGCCTGCCCCACCTATTGATCGCCGGTCGCACGGGTACTGGCAAGTCGGTCTGCTTGAATTCGATCATCGTCTCGATGCTGATGACGCGGCGGCCCGACGAGGTGCGGATGCTGATGATCGACCCCAAGATGGTCGAGCTCACACCCTACAAATCGCTGCCGCACCTGATGCATCCGGTCGTGACCGACATGAAGAAGGCGGAAGCAATCCTCGCCTGGGCGGTCGAGAAGATGGAGCAGCGCTACGCGCTGCTCGCGAAGGTCGGCGTCAGGCACCTCACGCAGTACAACGCCCTGGGCCGCGACGAGCTCCTCAAGCGGCTGCGGCCCGAGAGCGAGGAGGAGGCCGCTGCGGTCCCCACCACGATGCCCTTCATCGTAATAATCGCCGACGAGATCGCCGACATGATGATGACGGCAGGCAAGGAGATCGAGGCCCACATCATCCGCCTCGCGCAGAAGAGCCGGGCGGTGGGTATCCACCTGATTCTCGCCACGCAGAAGCCGACGGTCGACGTGATCACCGGCCTCATCAAGAGCAACCTGCCAGCGCGGATCGCGTTTCAGGTGGCAAGCCGCACCGACAGCCGCGTGGTGCTCGACGAGATGGGCGCCGAGCGGCTGCTGGGCAACGGCGACATGCTCTTCCTGTCGCCGGGCACCAGCCAGATCCTCCGCGGTCAGGGCACCTATCTCAGCGACGAGGAGATCGGCCGCGTGATGGCGACGATCGGTACGAGCGAGCCGCAGTACGCAGCAGAGCTCGTGAATCTCCAGCCGGCCCCGTCGGGCGACGCCGCCAAGGCTGGCACAAGTCCGAAAGACAAGGACGATCTCTACGAGGCGGCGGTGGAAGTGGTGATCCGCGAGGGCCGTGGGAGCGTGTCGCTCCTGCAGCGGGCGCTCGGCGTGGGCTATGGCCGCGGCGCGCGGCTCATCGACTTCATGGCCGAGGATGGCGTGGTCGGTCAGTACGCTGGCTCCCAGGCTCGCGAGGTTTTGATCACGATGGATCAGTGGGCAGAACGGACAGGCTCTGCCCCCCTGCCCCCCGACCCGACGCCACGGAAGCTGAAGATCCAGCCCCATGCCACCGGGCCGGTCGTGATTGACGTCGACGACGATGCCGACGAAGCTCACGACGAGGATGCCGAGGTCAGCGAGCACGACGCTTTCGACGCCTTCGATGATGACGATGCCCAAGATGGCGAAGGATTCGAGCTCGACCGCTAGAGCGGCTCTCCGGCGGTTGTTTCCCGATTGGTCAGCCGAGCGGGAACGCGGGTAGGCTTGCAGAAATGACACTCTCAGGCGGACGCACCATCGTGATCGCGGAGGATAGCCGCGTGCAGGCGCTGGTCCTCAAGCGGGCGCTCGAGGCCCGGGGGCATGTCGTGCATCTCGGCGTCAACGGCGTGGAGGCCCTGACGCTGGTTCGCGAGCATCGCCCGGCGATGCTCATCTCCGATGTTGAGATGCCCGAAATGGATGGCCATGCCCTCTGTCGGGCCGTCAAGGGTGATCCCGACCTGCGCCGCACGCCGGTGTTGATGCTGACCGCTCTGGCCGCCACCTCCGACATCCTCGCGGGGCTTCGGGAAGGCGCCGACGCCTACGTCACCAAGCCCTATGAGCCGGCCCACATTCTTGAACGCATCGAACACCTGCTCGCGCAGGATCCTTCGGGCGACAGGCCGGGTGAGCCGCTGGAACTCGACTATGGGGGCGAGCGGCTGCGACTCGACGTCACCCGCCGGCAACTCCTCAATCTGTTGCTGTCCACCTACGAAAACATTCTTCAGCAGAACTCCAAACTGGCGGAGATGCACCGCGACCTCGCCAAGACGAGCAGCGAGCTCGAGGCCAGCCTGCGAAAGACACGGGAGCTGCTCTACAAGGTTTTTCCCCGACGGATCGCCGACGAGCTCGCCGAAGAAGGACAGAGCGAGCCGCGGTACTTTGACAGCGTCACTGTGCTGTTCACCGACTTCGTGGGCTTTACGAAGACCGCCGAGACGATGTCGCCGCGGCAACTGATCGAGGATCTGGAGCGCTACTTCCGTCGGTTTGATCAACTCCTCAGCGACTGCGGAATGGAAAAGCTCAAGACGATCGGCGACTCCTACATGGCTGCCGGCGGCGTCCCCGAGCCGAATCGATCACACCCGGTCGATGCGGCGCTGTTAGCGATTGGGCTTCGCGCCTTCGTCGCCGACACCGGCCGCGAGCGGGAGGCGGCAGGGCTTCCGTTCTTTCCGATCCGGATCGGTTTGCACACCGGGCCGCTCGTGGCCGGCGTCATCGGTGAACAGCGGTTTCTCTATGACCTCTGGGGCGACACGGTGAACACCGCCAGCCGGATGGAAAGCCGCGGCGAACCCGGGCGGATCAATATCTCGGAGGCCACCCACCGGCTGATCGCCCCGTGGTTTGAATGCACGTCTCGCGGTCGGATTGAGGTCAAGGGCAAGGGTGAGGTGGAGATGTTTTTTCTCGACCGGCTCAAGCCCGAGTTGAGCGCCGACGGCGAGGGGCTCGTGGGCAACGAGCGGCTCCACGCGGAGCTCGGGCGCTTACGCGAGCTGGCGTAGACGAGGAGTCGGGTGGTGGCGCGGAGCGGGACGGGGTGGTGAGCGTATTCCCCGCGCTTGCGCTTGGGGCTTCC
>JBBDNW010000002.1:0-2379 GCA_040877375.1 Pirellulales bacterium
GCACCGTGGTGCACGCGATCACCCAGCGGCGGTTGCTGCCCACGCGGGCCACGGCCAAAGGCGCGGCCAACTGGATCACCGCGCCGGCGAGAATCGGCACGCTCGCCACCATCCCCGAGGCGATCGGCCCCATCCCGAGGGCCAGCGCGAACGCCGGCAGATACGTCTCACCGCAACCGACCATGACACTGAAGGCCATCGCGTCGATCGTCGAGACGAGCAGATCGCGACGCCGGCTTCCGCGAGGCGGGAGGAAGGGTTGGAACAAGGGAGGGAATGCTACTCCGGGCGCCGAAACACAAACTCTTGTCTATACTTCCCCCGCGGTTTGGTACAGGCGGGCTCGCAGGGCCTTCCGCCCCCGCGGCAAACAAGGGCGAGGAGGATCGATATGAGGGCCTTGGTCACCGGTGGCACGGGGTTCGTCGGACCGCGACTGTTGCGGATGCTCGACCGGCCGATCGTTGTCTCCCGGAATCCCGACCGCGCCCGGCAGTCGATCGGCCACCTCGCCGGCCGGATCGTCCGCTGGGATCCGCTCGAGGGGCCGCCACCCCAGGAGGCCTTCGAAGGGATCGATGCCGTCTTTCATCTCGCCGGTGAATCCGTCGCTGAGGGACGGTGGACGGCGGCTCAGAAAGCCAAAATCCGCGACAGTCGGGTCGTCGGCACGAGGCACCTCGTGCAGGGCATCGTTCAGGCCCGCACGAAGCCCGCAGTGCTCGTGTCGGCATCGGCCGTCGGCTATTACGGCGACCGGGGCGATGAGGAACTCACCGAGACGGCTTCGCCGGCCGATGACTTTCTCGCCCACGTCTGCATCGACTGGGAGAAAGAGGCCATGGCCGCCGAGAGCGTGGGTGTTCGCGTCGTCACAGCCCGGACTGGAATCGTCCTCGGCTCGGGAGGCGGCGCCCTCGCCAAGATGCTCACCCCCTTCAAACTCGGCGCCGGCGGCCCACTCGGCAGCGGCAGGCAATGGATGCCGTGGGTGCACGTAGCCGACATCGCCCGGCTTTACCTGCATGCGGCCAACACTCAGTCGATCCATGGCCCGATGAATTCTGTGTCGCCCCACCCGGTGCGCAACAGCGAGTTCACCAAGACGCTGGGCAGACAGTTGCACCGGCCCGCCTTCATGCCGGCTCCCTACATCGGCCTCCGGATTCTGTTCGGGGAGTTCGCCAAGGTGCTGTTTGCATCGCAGCGGGTGATCCCGAAAGTGGCACTCGACACGGGCTTCATTTTTCAATATCCCGACATCGCCGCGGCCCTCAAGGAAATCCTCACCCCGGCTGCGGCGTGAGGACTCGACCGCCAGAGCCAGGCTTCACGGCGGTCACGACGCCGCTCGGACGAGGCGGTCTTTGACCGCCCGCCATGCCTCGTCTTCGGGCGGCGGATCGACGACGATCCGATCGAGCCCCCGCTGGTCAAGCGCGTGCAGCGTCGCATAGAGGCGGGCCGCGAAGGCCTCGGGGTCGGCGGGCATCGGCACGATCACCAGATCGCGTGACGTCGCCAGCCCGCGGACGACGCTGTCGTCGGTCCGCGTCGTAAGCCAGCCGACGCGGGTGCCGGCCGCGACGAGCTCCCCGACCCGGCCCGCAGGGTCGGCCGGCGTCTCGAGCGGCGCCTGCGGGGCATAGTGGCGGGCCTGCTGACCAGGAGATCGCGCTGGGGCAGCGGCCACCGTCGCAGCGACGGCCGGCCAGGCAACGGGACCGCCCACAGCTTCCTCGAGATCAGCGCGAGACACCGGACCCGGCCGCAGGATCTGCGGCGGCACGACGGTGCAGTCGATGACGGTCGACTCGATCCCACGGAGGCATGGCCCGCCGTCGAGGATCAGGTCGATTCGGTTGCCAAGGCTCTCGAGGACGTGGTGCGCCGTTGTCGGCGAAAGCGCTTCCGAGCGATTCGCGCTCGGCGCGGCCAGTGGCGTGCCGGCCTTGGCGATCAGCCGACGGGTGAGCGGGTGAGCGGGGCATCGCAGCGCCACGGTCGACCCGCCCGCGGTGACGATGTCGGGCACGCGCGAACTCCGCGGCACGATCACGGTGACCGGCCCCGGCCAGAGCCGCGCCGCGATCGCCGCCGCCGCCGCGGGCCAGTTGGCCGCGAGCGACAGGGCCATCGCCTCATCGGCCACATGAACGATGAGCGGATTCGAGGCCGGGCGGCCCTTCGCGCGAAAAATGCCCGCCACTGCCTCCTCATCGAGCGCGTCGGCGGCCAGACCGTAGACCGTCTCGGTCGGGATCGCGACGAGCCCGCCTCTGCGGAGGACCGCGACGCCGCGGTCGAGCGCCTCCTCGGTGAGAGGCGGCGGCTCCGGCGCGGTCGCGGGCCATTCGATGCGGAGGATGTCGGGGAGCG
>JBBDNW010000002.1:2479-8922 GCA_040877375.1 Pirellulales bacterium
GGCGGCGGCTCCGGCGCGGTCGCGGGCCATTCGATGCGGAGGATGTCGGGGAGCGGGCGGCCCATGCAGCCTACCTTGCAACGCCCCACGCTCCAGAGCAAGATGGCAGCTTCCCACCGCGGCGGCACGAGGCCACCCCGGTGTCTTCTCGCGAGGACTTCTCGTCATGGCCCTCTCCGGCTCCCCTGTCATCGGCATCGCGATGGGCAGCCGGTCCGACTGGCCGACGCTGCAGCGGGCCGCGACGGTCCTTGAGCAGTTCGGTGTGCCCCACTCGTGCGACATCGTGTCGGCCCACCGCACGCCCGAAAAGCTCGCCGAATACGCCAGGTCGGCCGCGTCCCGCGGCCTGAAGGTGATCATCGCCGGGGCCGGTGGCGCGGCCCACCTCCCGGGCATGCTCGCGGCCCAGACACACCTCCCCGTGCTCGGCGTGCCGGTGGAGTCATCGATGCTCCGCGGAGTCGACTCACTGCTCTCGATCGTGCAGATGCCAGCCGGGATTCCGGTCGGCACGCTCGCGATCGGCCCCGCGGGGGCGACCAACGCGGCGCTCCTCGCCGTCGCGATCCTCGCGATCGACGACGCGGGCCTCCGTGAGAAACTCATCGCCTACCGCACGGAGCAGACCGAGCGGGTGCTGCACGAGGACATGAACGGCGAGTCGGCAGCCTGGTCCGAGCGGACCTCCGAACGGTGACGCGTGGCCGCGGCTGACCCCACTCCGATCCTCCCCGGCGGCACGCTCGGCATCCTCGGCGGTGGCCAACTCGGCGCGATGTTTGCGATGGCGGCCCGCCGCATGGGCTACCGCGTCGAGGCGATCTCTGACATCGCCGACTGCCCGGCGGCACGGCACTGCGACCGGCTCCACGTGGGTGACTACGGCGACACGGCGTTTGTGACGCGGGCGGCCGCGGGCCTCGACGTGGTCACCTTCGAGTTTGAGAACATCCCGGCGGAGGCCGGTCGATCGCTCGCTGCGGTGGTGCCGGTGCGGCCCGCGCCCGACGTCCTGTTCACCACGCAGGACCGGGCCCGCGAGAAGGCCTTCCTCACGCAGCACGGCTTCGCCTGTGCGCTACACCGCCTCGTCCGCTCACGCGAACAACTGCATGCGGCCGTGGCCGACCTCGGCCTGCCCGCCGTTCTCAAGACGGCCGCCTTCGGTTACGACGGCAAGGGACAGATGAGGCTCACGCGAACGGAAGACATCGACACCGCCTGGGCCACGCTTGGCGCCGGGCCGGACGGTCCTCGGGAACTGGTCCTCGAGGGCTGGATCGATTTTGACTGCGAGATCTCGGTGGTCGCGGCCCGTGGGCTCGATGGCGAGATCGCCACCTTCGCGCCGTCGCGGAATGCCCACGCGGACCACATCCTCGACGTGTCGACCGCGCCGGCCGGCCTACCGCAGTCGGTGCTGTCCGCGGCGACCGACATTGCCGGAAAAATTCTCGCGGCCCTCGGTGTGGTGGGCGTCGCCTGCGTCGAGTTCTTCGTGACGAAAGACGGCGCCGTGCTCGTCAACGAGATCGCGCCCCGAACACACAACTCCGGCCACCTCACGATCGAGGCCTGCGACACCTCGCAGTTCGAGCAGCAGGTTCGCGCTATCTGCGGCCTACCGCTCGGATCGACGCGGCAACGGCTCCCTGCCGCGATGGCCAACGTGCTGGGCGATGTCTGGGCGAAAGGCGAGCCCGATTGGGCCCGAGCCCTCAGCGTGCCAGGGGTGAGCCTGCACCTCTACGGAAAGAGCGAGCCGCGTCCCGGCCGCAAGATGGGTCACCTCACGGCGCTGGCCAATACGGCCGATGAGGCCGTTCTTCGCGTGACCCGGGCCCGAAACCTGATGACTCGCGCCCGTCCTGATCCGGGATGACGCGCGGGATTGTCCCTGCCGCAGAGCCGGGCGTGCGCGAGGAGTTTCTCACCGATGGCATCCGGGGCCTCGCCACCGAACTGCTGCCGCAGCCAGATTTCCGAACCGACCATGCTGATGTGATCGTGTCGGTGCAGCACCCACGAAAGGTGTTCGACAAGGTCGGTGAGGCCGGAAACGATCAGGGCACGGTCGGAGAGGCGATCTATTTCCGGCAGACTCTCGAAGAGTCTGCGCGGCAGAAACTCACGTTCGGTGTCGGCGGCGAGCGCCATGCGGGATCTGCGTCGGTAACGCTTGCTGCTCATGAAGGACTGCTGCAAGGGAAAGCCGCGTTGTCGGGTTGCGGTACGGCTCCTGAGAAGAGACGGCATGACCGCTGACAACCATTCCCAGCGCCGCCAGTACCGGTGAGCAGCCGCGTGCCAGGGATAGCCGCCGAAGAGTTCGTCGGCTCCCTCTCCGGTGAGCAGAACCTTGATTCCGTCCGCCCGGCAGGTTCGTGCGACGGAGAGCAGGGCCGGCTCGCTGGGATGGTGGGCGGGACTGTCGAGATACAAGATGCCGACGGGCCAGAGCCGAAGGTACTCCTCGCGTGGTACCGCCACCTCGTGGATCGGGATCTTGATATGGCGACCGACGCGAAGCGCCTGCGCCGCTTCGCCGTTGCCGACGGGTACATCGGCAACGTAGCCGACGATGCCCGGCCTGTCGTCGCCGGCATACGCCGCGACCAGGCTTGAATCCACTCCACCGCTGCACATCGCGGCGATTGGCGCATCGCTCGCGAGATGAATGCGGACGCTCTCCCGGAGGTCACGCTCCAGGGTCTCGGTGGTGTTTTTGAGATCGATCGACCGGTGATTGTCCGTCAGACGCTTCCGATCAATCGCGGTTTCGAGATCGAAGTAGCGATGCCGTGCGATTCCGTCGCCGGTCAGTTTCCACCAACTGCCGGACGGCACGCCGGTGATGCCTGTAAAGAGCGTGTCGTGGGAACGTCGCCTGGCAAGAAATGCGCGGTTCAGGGCCGCTTCATCGACCTGCTTCACCACTCCGGGATGCGCGAGAATCGCTTTGGCCTCGGAGGCGAAGAGAAATTCCTGGCCGGCCTCCGCCACATAAAGCGGCTTGATGCCGAGACGGTCGCGGGCCAGCCACAAGGCTCCGCAACGGAGATCAAAATAGGCAAAGGCGAACATCCCGTTCAGGAGGGGAATGGCTCGCTCCGGTCCCCAGAAGTGGAGGGCCGCAAGGACGACCTCCGTGTCGGATGTCCCGACAAATGCAACGCCCTCCTGTTGAAGTTGCAGTCGCAGTGCCGGATAGTTGTAGATCTCGCCGTTGTACGCGAGCACTCCGCGGCGATCCGAACTCAGCATCGGTTGATGCCCGGCCGCCGACAGGTCGATGATCGAGAGCCGTCGATGCCCAAGTGCGAGTCGCCCTTCCGACCAGACTCCGCCGTCATCCGGCCCCCGATGCAGGATGGTGGCCAGCATGCGTTCGATGAGAGCGGGGTCGGCACCAGTTCCGTTCCGTTGCCAAATCCCAGCGATTCCACACATCAGCGTGCTCAAAACTTTTTCCGGGTTCATGTGCCCGAGCACATGAGAGTGCCCAGGCGGCCGTCTCGTCCAGTCCAGCGCGGAGGCAGCGGGCGGGGGCTTTGGAAGGATCGGACGGCCAACGGCACTGAAGTGGAACCTCCCCCACTCGGGCCATGATCCGCAAACACTGACGGGAGACTGCGCCGCAGGTAAGGCGGCCCGCCTGACCCAAGAAGCCAAGAGCGCGAGCGATGGGCATGCGGGTGGCAAGCCGTGGGCGTGGTGCGGAGCGAGTCGGGGTAGCGGGCGGATTCCCCGCGCTCGCGCTTGGGGCTTCCTGTCGGAAGGCGTCACGGTCGATGAGTGTGATCCGGACACTCGCCGCTCGATGAGCGGCGACGCCTCCGGTCTCGCCAGCGCGTCGGCCGACCACGAACTGGGGGGAACGTGTGCAGGCCCATGACAATCTGCGGAAGTGGCTTTGGCCGACATTTCCTGATAACTCAACTGCTGGTGGCAAAATGCTACCCAGCGTGCTATCATTATTTCATGAGTCAGCCTGTGAAGCTCAGTGACGATCTGGTTCTCGAGGCGCGGACGGTTGGAGCCGTCGCTCGGCGATCCATCGCCGGTCAGGTGGAATTCTGGGCCCGCCTTGGCAAAGCGATCGAGCCGCTGCTCCGCGGCGACCGGGCCTTGGCCCTGCAGCGATCGGGGGCGGCGCGATCGCTGGCCGAGAGCATCCAGTCCGTGGACACCGATGTCGGCCGTGACCGCGTGCGCGTCTATCTCGAGTCTCGTCCATTTCCGCATTTCGAACCCTGCCAAAACGAGCCGGGAATGCTGGTGAGGATCGACGAAGACGGCACCCGCACCCGCGGGCGATTCATCAACCGTGAGTTCGTCGCCGCGAGGTAAGGGGCCTGATGGATTGGCGATCCCTTCTTGAAGCGAGGCCCATCATGGTGGCGCTCGCCGGGTCGAACGGCGCGGGCAAGTCGACGTTTTTCCATGCCCACCTCGCCGATACGGGATTGCGGTTCGTCAATGCCGACGATCTGGCCATCGAAATGGGGATGGGGGCCTACGAGGCAGCCGAACTCGCCGCGTCGCTGAGAGCCGGCCTGGTCGGGCAGCGGGAGAGTTTCGTGTTCGAGACGGTACTCTCCGATCCCGTCGGCGCGAAGGTCTCCGAACTGGTTGAGACGGTCCGGAATGGCATTCACGTCGTCATGATTTTCATCCGGGTCGATTCACCCGAGACGTCGAAACAGCGGGTCGCGATGCGGGTCATGCAGGGGGGGCACGACGTGCCGGACGAGAAGCTCGAAGCCCGATTCCAGCGAACCCTCACCAATCTGGAGCGGGCAATCAAAGCGTTGCCGGTCGTAGTCATCTTCGACAACACAAACCTCGCCCGCCCCTTCCAACTCGAAGCCGTCTACGAAAAAGGCAAGCGGATCGGGCTGTAGATCAACCGACTCTCGCTTGATCGTAAGACCGGAGAAAAGAGGGAGAAGGTGACCGCCTTTCCGAAGACCTCCTTCGGCATGACGTTCACGACACGGTCGCTGGCGAGATACTCGCCGCTGCGTTCCCAGATCGGTCGTGCCTCGGCATGCCGAAGCTGCTGCCGCTCTGGGGCCGAGAGACTCTTGCCGCGGTCTTGGATGTCGTAGAGTTCCGGATTGCTCCTGAGCATGGCCCGGCCGTGCATCGGCCCCTTCGCGCGGGCAGAGTACGTGTGCACGCGTACTCTGCCAAGCCCCGGGTGCCCGCATGGTCGCCGCCCTCGCCGTGTCTCCCACTGAGGACATGCTCCCGTCCGCACGCCGGTCCCGCGGCGTCCCGTCGCCGGCTACGTCGAGGAGGAGTTCCGCGGATATCTCGCGTGCGGGTTGCTCTGCTTTATTTTTGCCCGCGCAGCCCCCGCGGGCTGCACGCAGACCTTCGTCATCGCCTTCTCGCGCAAGCGAAGTGGCGTCTGCCCTCCTGCAACGGCCGGCCCGAGGCGGTCGCGGCGGTCATGAGGATTTTTCTCTCTCGAGTAGAGCGACTCCTCTGCTCCGCAAGCCTCCGCTGTACTTCAGCTGCTGCACCCCCAGATTCTCTCTCTGGAAGGAGTGCCGTTTAAGGGTGGGCAGGTCACGTTGGCGTTGGCGGGAATCGCAGTGTGCGTTGTAGTGGCACGGTGACAACGACCCCGACCTGGCTTTGCAGCGATCTGTATCACAGCGTAAACTTAAGGTTATGGACGCTAATCTCTCCAATCGCATCACGATCGAGCCGGGAAAACGCAGCGGGAAACCTTGTATCCGTGGGCTCCGGATCACGGTCTCCGATGTGCTGGAATATCTCGCGTCCGGAATGACCGAGGCCGAGATTCTGGCTGATTTTCCGGAACTGACCACTGAAGACATCCGCGCCTGCTTGTCCTTCGCAGCAGAGCGGGAGCGGCGACTTCTTGGGTCAGTTGCGTGAAAGCTCTGCTCGACCAGAATCTGTCGTTTCGCCCTGTGGATCTCTTGCTGCCGCGATTTCCGGGCAGTCGTCACGTGCGCGATGTCGGGCTCACGGGTGACGACGATGAACGAATCTGGGGTCTCGCGAAGACCGAGGGCTTCATCGTTGTCACGAAAGATAACGACTTTCTTGCCCGTACTCTGGTGCGAGGGCATCCGCCGCAAGTGGTGCAAATCTGTCTTGGCAACGCGTCAACCCAGCAGATAGCGAACCTCTTGAGGGCTCGCATAGATGACATCGAGCGATTCGTCACGGAAAACAAGGAGTCGGTGTTCTTGCTAAGGGAATAATCCCGCCGTGTGGACGACGTGGTGCCGTTTCAAGACGCAGTTGAATGAGTTGCAAATAGCCGACTGCCCAAAACCGCTCTGATCGACGTCGGCCGAGATCACGGGCTGGCTGACCCGGAGCCGCTAGAGCGGATTCGACTTACGTGGAACGCCGGCTCGGGGGCGGCAAAAGTCTCGTCGCCGGGGCGAGGATAC
>JBBDNW010000003.1:0-6048 GCA_040877375.1 Pirellulales bacterium
TTCCGCGGCGTGTTCCGCGGCGTGTTCCGCGGCGTGTTCCGCGGCGTGAAGCCCGATACCACGGTCACGCTCTGGTGCTATCCCGACAGCTTCGCGGCCTACCGGCAGGTTCACATCAGCGTTTCATCGCCAGTCAAGCGGTTGCGGAAGAGCCGTTGACTGTCCTATCCTTCGGAGGCGTGGCGGCCGAAGTTATTCTCCAAGACAGCGATCGTTTGCGGGCACGGCGTGCCAAGACCCCCGCAGTCGATGCCCTGGCCGCCGACGGCACTATGTTCCTGAATGCCTTCGCGACGACCGCCAGCTGTTCGCCCAGCCGTGCGGCGATCCTCTCGGGGCTCCATCACCACGCCAACGGGCAGTACGGCCTCCAGCACGACTTGCACAAGTTTACCGGCTGGCACCATGTCGTCGGCCTTTCGCTACCGCGGGCGCTTGCCCGGGGGGGCTATCGGACGGCCCGCGTCGGGAAGTTTCACGTCGCCCCCGCGGAAGTGTATCACTTCGACACTGTCCTCAAGGCTCCCGACCGTAACCCAGTCGCTATGGCCGAGGCCTGCAAAGAGGTAATCGACGCGGCTGATGAGCGGCCGTTCTTTCTCTACTTTGCGACAGTGGACCCGCACCGGAGCGAACGTGTCGATGAGGCAGCGCCCCTCGGGCGCAAGCCCGACCTTTTCGGCAACCGGCCCGGCAAGGAATCGCACGCCGGCGTGAACGAGTTGTTCTTCGATCCAGCCGCCGTGCCCGTCCCCACGTTTCTGCCCGACACCCCCGAAACCCGCAGCGAGCTGGCCCACTACTACCAGTCGTGCACGCGGGTGGACCGGGGCCTCGCTCGGCTGGTCGAGCTGCTGCGAGCCGCCGGCCTCTACGACAAGACGCTGATCGTGTTCTCGAGCGATCATGGTATGGCCTTCGCGGGAGCTAAGACCACGGTCTACGAGCCGGGGCTCAGGGTGCCGCTGGTTGTCCGCGATCCCTACGTTGGGCCCCGCGGCACCACGACCACGAGCCTCGTCAGCCATATTGACATCACCCCGTCGCTTCTCGACTTCGCTGGCGAGCTTGACGCTGAACGACGGCGGCCTCGGCGCGAGCTCGATCCCAGCGACTACTGGCGAGACAAGCCCTATGTGGCCGGCGAGAACCTCGGCCCGCGGCAGGGGCTCGCTACCTATCACGGAGCGTCATGGCTGCCGATCCTTTCGGACCCAGACCATGCGATCCACGACACCCACTTTGCCTCGCACACGTTCCACGAGGTCCAGATGTACTACCCGATGCGGGCCGTCCGCGATCGGGAGTGGAAGCTCATCTGGAACATCGCCCACCCGCTCCCGTTTCCGTTCGCTTCCGACCTCTGGGCGGCGAGCAGCTGGCAGGCGCAGTTCGCAGCTGGTCCCGACGCCCCATACGGGCTGAGAACCGTGGCTACCTACCTGAACCGGCTTGCGCGAGGGGTCGTGAACACGCCGTCCGGAGCGGCGATTCACGCAGGTTCCGGCCCCGTCGAGGAACGTACGACCAGATCACATCCGACCTGAACCGCCTGGGGCTCAACGTTCTCCACGCGTCGTTCAATGCGGTCGAGCAGGAGTTCGGCAGCGTTGCGACCGATCTGGATTGCGTCTTGCCGCACCGTGGTCAGCTTCGGGACGGGGAGACTCGCCAGCGCGACGTCGGAAAATCCCACGACCGACAGATCACGACCGATCTCCAGGCCCAGCGCACGGGCCGCTTCGTAGACGGCAACGGCGTAGAAGTCATTGGACACCAAGATCGCGGTGGGACGGACCTCGGCAGGCTGCCGCAGAACCTCCGCCACCTCCTCGACGCACTCGACACGGTCACAGAGCCGATGCCTTGCAAACCTTCGTAATCCCCATTTTAAAGCAGGTTTTTCGGGCTCGGCGCAGTCCGGATCTGAGTTCGGCCGTCGGAAGAAGCCTGGAAGACTGGTCGGTCGGGCGGTACCGCCGTCACAGGCCATGGCCTTTGAGACAGACTCGTCAACACCGCTGCAGGAGTTCGGCTAAACCAGTTCCTCGCACGGGTCTACGCGGCCTTCGTGCAGGTCGGCGACTTTCCAGGGGGGGATGCCCAGGCGTTGCCGCACGGGCACGGGTTCCCAGCCATACCAGCGGCGAAAGGCATGGTAGCCGGGCGAATCCGGCAGCGGGAAGCGATCGAAGACATCCCGCCATCCGGCAAACTCCGCCCAGTCCGTCTCCTCTGGGAAAACTCCGAAGTCGAAGGCGGCGCAGATTCGCTGCAGGTAATCGGCCCGGTCTTCCAGGGTGACCAGCGTTGCCGGCGGCTCGACATCGGGATAAACAGATCGGTCGATGATCATGGGGCGGTCACTGCGAAGATACGGTAATACCAGTCACGCACGCGGGCGGCCTGTTCTCGCGCTTCCACGGGCTGAATGGTCTCGAGTGGCCGTGTGGTTTCGATCATCGCCAGGCGGGCGATGATTTTCCGCTTCGCCTCGTCGATGGTGATGCCGGGGTTCTTCGCCGTGAACCAACTCCAGCAGTCAGCCATGCTCACTACGCCGCCGGTGCAAAGATGATAGATGTCGAGAAAATCACGGGGCGCGCCACGTTGAACCAGGGCCAGCATCTTGGAAGCCACGTTGTCTCGCAGGGTCTCGATGCAGACAGGATGCCACTGAGAGGGAATCGCGTCGTCGAGAGAAAGAGTGCGCCTGCTGATCTGGAAGGAGAAGTGCTTGAGGCCGCCACGCAGCAACTCCAGGCTCTCGGTTTCGCCCCATGAGCGGCGGCGATATTCGAGGCCGTGTCGCGAGGCGATCGCACGCATGGAGGCCTCGAGGAACGCCAGCACATCCGCCCGGGGTTCTGCCCGCCACCAGGCGTCGAGGTCTACGGTGTTGCGATACTCCAGGTAATGGCTGAGCGCTACGCCGCCGCCGATCACGACCTGTGCTGCCTCCGCATGGCCAGCGAGGATTTCCAGCAGTTCACGGGAGAGCGGATGGAGGCTGTCAGGCGTTTTGGGCTGGGGTGTCGTCATCCTCGACAACTTAACGGATAGGCCGGTCAACTGCACTTCCGCATGCGGGTGCCGGTCGATGAGCGGTCGATGATTGACGGCCTGGTCCTTCAGGTGCTTCCTTGGCCGCTGGTCTCCGGCCGTCGGGCGAAGCCTGGAAGACGTGGCGTTCGAAAGTGGGCCTGCACGGGCTCACCCCAATCTCAGAAAGCGTAACGCCATAAGCGGTACGGCAGCATTACGCGCCACCACGCCGCGCGTTCATGTCTGACCCGACTCACGCCGTTGCGTCGCGGATGCCGGCCTCGGTGGCGGCCGCGAGTATGTCGATCTCGTCGAGCGTGATCGAGAGCGGCGGCATGATCACCACCACGTCGCCGAGCGGCCGCAGAAGCGCTCCGTGCTTTCGCGCCGCGAGGCAGGCCCGCATGCCCCGCTTCTCCTGCCACGGATAGGCCGCGGCCGTCGCCTTGTCGGCCACGAGGTCGAAGCCCGCGAGCAGCCCGCACTGCCGCACTCCGCCCACATGGGCGAGTCGCGAAATCCGCTCCACATGCCCGCGGAGCCGCTCGATTTTCGGCGGGAGCGACTCGAGCACCCGCTCGTCGTGGAAGACGTCGAGCGACGCGAGGCCCACGGCCGCCGCGAGCGGGTTGCCGCCATAGGTGTGGCCATGGAAGAACGTACGGCGGTCGGTAAACGCGCCCAGAAATGCGTTCCAGACCCGCTCGGTCGTGAGTGTGGCGGCCATCGGCAGGTAGCCGGCCGTCAGCCCCTTGGCGAGGCAGAGGAAGTCGGGCGACACGTCCTCTTGCTCGCAGGCAAACATCGTGCCCGTGCGGCCGAAGCCGACGGCCACCTCGTCGAGGATCAGGAGCACGTCATGCTTGCGGCAGAGGTCGGCCACGCCGCGGAGAAACCCGCGCGGGTGCACGTAGATGCCCGCCGCCGCCTGCACGAGCGGCTCCATGATCAGCGCGGCGACCGTGCCGGCGTGCTCCGTGAAAACCCGCTCGACGGTCGCGAGCGATTCGGCCAGCGACGGAGGCGGGTTGCCGGTGTGCGGGCAGGGGCCGCCGGGCGATGGCACGCGGATTGTCTCGAAGGTGAGCGGTGCGAACATCGCCGTGAATCGGTCAACGCCTCCGACCCCGATCGCGCCGAGCGTGTCGCCGTGGTAGGCCTCGCCGATCGCGACGAATCTGGTTCGGTTCGGCTGCGGCGGTTCAGACTGCGTCCAATACTGGAAGGCCATCTTGAGCGCCGTCTCGATGGCGCTCGAGCCGTCGCCCGAAAAGAACACCTTCTCAAGTCCCGGCGGCGAAACCTCGACGAGCCGCCGCGCAAACTCGACAGTCGTGGCGTTGGAGAGCCCGAGGTTCGTGGTGTGGGCCACCTTGCCCGCCTGAGCCGCGAGCGCCGCGTCGAGCCGCTGGTGGCGGTGGCCATGCACGTTGCACCACATGCTGGCCGAGCCGTCCAAATAGCGGCGGCCGTCGGTGTCGACGAGCCAGCATCCCTCGCCTTGCTCGATCAGGAGCGGCTCATACTCCTGCATCTGTGTGAATGCGTGCCAGACATGCTCGCGGTCCCAACGGCGCAGCAAGTCGGCGGCCGGCGGGGCCTCGGGACTGCGGCCGTGCGACGGCCGAGACTGCAGGCTGGCTGGATATGGGAGGGGCATCAGCATGATCGCAGTTTAGCCCAAGTGAATCACCAAGGAGGATTCAGCGAGAATCGAGGTGCCATTTCCGTTGATCCTCGCGACATCCTTCAGCAGAGTGCGGGGGGCGGTTCGACTAACGCACGATGCGGGCGAGGAGCCAAGGTGTCCCCCACGCGAAGAATCGGACCGGAGCGAGGGTCCGGCCTACCGTCGCCCCCGCCTCCCGATAGAATGAGTTTCGCGGGATCCGGCCGAACAGGTCGGTGGGCCTCCGGCCGCGCCCCGCCGTCGTGCCCGTTCAATACCAGGAGAAGCAGCCGTGAGTTTCCGCAAGTCCCTTGACAAACAGGTAGCCGAATCCCTCAACGAGCAGATCAAGATCGAGGCTTCAGCGGCCTTTCTCTACTTTTCCCTCGCCTCCTGGGCCAACGTGCGTGGCCTCACCGGGATGGCGTCGTGGTTCCGGGGGGAGGCCCATGGCGAGCTCACCCACATGAACCTGTTCGTTGATTATCTCAACGACCGCGACTGTCAGGCGAAGTTCGGCACGATCGAGGCCCCGACCTGCGAATGGGAAAGCCCGATCGTGGCCTTCGATATGGTCCGCACGCAGGAGCACATCCTCCTTCAGCGGATGAACGATCTGATCGACCTGGCCGACAAGCACAACGACCACCTGACCCACAGCTTCCTGACCCAGTTCGTGCCGCAGCAGATCGCCGACACGGCCGAGGCCGACGACGTTCACGACCGGCTGATGCTCGTGGGCGGCGACGGCCACGGCCTGATCCTGATCGACCAGGAACTCGCCCGCGAGGCTGAGACGGAAGGCTGACCCACTTCTGGAGTCCGGTCCGCCGTGACGGGTGGCGGTTCGCTTGGTCATTGCCAACTCCTATCCGAATGGAGCCGGCTCCTCTTGATGGCCTGTCCAGCTTGACGGCCTGTCCAGCACGATCTTCATGTATGAGACGGTGATGGCACCGGGCGACACCGATAAACGGGGGTTTGACGCCCAGCCGCTTCTGCACATTCTTGAAATCAGCCATCCGCTGGAGGCCGCGAAGCGGGTGGATGGCCGTGGCGGTGGTGAGTTACGAAACGATATGCCACCCGTATTCCCCGCGCTCGCGCTTGGGGCTTCTTGGGGGCGGCGGTGCCGGGGAACCAATCGGGCACCGTCTCGCGGCCCGGCGGATTCCCCGCGCGTGCTTGGGGCTTCCTGCCCGACAAAAAGCCCGGAGCGCAAGCGATGGGAAAGCGGGTAGCGACCGTGGCGGTGGTGAGTTGCGAAACGATATGGCGGCCGTATTCCCCGCGCTCGCGCTTGGGGCTTCTTGGGGGCGGCGGTGCCGGGGAAC
>JBBDNW010000003.1:6148-8863 GCA_040877375.1 Pirellulales bacterium
AGTTGCGAAACGATATGGCGGCCGTATTCCCCGCGCTCGCGCTTGGGGCTTCTTGTCGGGTGGCGGTGCCGGGGCCCTAGGTATCCCAGCCCCGACCCACGCAAGACGCCGATTCACTTGTCCGGTAACCGCCGTGCCGAACAGGATTGCACGGCCGCCGTGATCGTGAGACGGAAGTGTCATTGACCTTCCGATTCCTCGTTTTGAGTGAGCGCGCAGCAGGCCGCCTCACATTGCCTTGATCAGGTCGAGGCACATCTGCCGGAACTTGCCCGGGTTGACGTTGGGGTTCTTTTTTCTAGCCTGACCTATCAGGCCGGCCGCGGCCTGCTCCTTGCCCCCCTGCACGTCCGCCACGATTTTTGGGTTGGCGGCGAGCAGCTCCTTGCAGAGCGAGACGAGATCGTCGTCGCTTACTGCAGCGATGCCCATCGATGCCACCACATCGGCCACCGGCCGGCCCGAGGCCAGCACCTCGGCAAAAATCTCCCGGCCCCGGCTGGTGTCGAAGTCGCCCTTCGTGACACGGCCGATGATGTCGGCCACGGCCTCCGGGCGGACCGGGAACTCCCCAATCGTGCCGCCACGTTCGTTGAGCGTTCGCAGCACGTCTTGCTGCATCCAGTTGCTCGCCACCTTGCCCTCACCCACCCGCGTGGCGAGGTCCTCGAAATAGTCGACGAGGTCGCGGCCCTGATTAACGAGCACGTCGGCGTCGTAGACTGGAATCCGCCACTTCTCCGCGAGTGCCTTGCGGAGCACCGGCGGCGAATCACCCATCGCGGCGCGGGAATTGGCAATGTCGGCCTCCGACACCGTCACCGGCACGAGATCAGGCTCCGGGAAGTAGCGGTAGTCGCTCGACTCCTCCTTGTGCCGCTGCGCCCGCGTGACACCGGCAGCATCGTCCCAGCCGCGGGTCTGCTTCGGGGTGTTGCCCATTTCGGCCTTCGTGGCCTGCCACTCCTCCCACTGCCGCGCGGCCTCGTAGACGAGGGCCCGCTCGACGGAGCGAAACGAGTTCATGTTTTTGATTTCGACGATCGGCGTCTTGGCGAGGCGGCCGTCGGGCTGCGGGATGTGCAGGTTGACATTGGCGTCGACGCGGAGGCTCCCCTCCTGCATGTTGCAGTCGCTGACACCGAGATAGGCGAGCAGGAGTTTGAGCTCGTTGAGCCAGGCGCGTGACTCCTGCGGCGAGCGGAGGTCGGGCTGCGTCACGATCTCGCAAAGCGGCGTGCCGGCGCGGTTGAGATCGATGCGGGTGTCGGCGGTGCCGGCCGCCTCGTCGTGCATGCTCTTGCCCGCGTCTTCCTCGAGGTGGACGCGGATGATCCGGACGTCTCGCGAGAGAACCCCCTTCGGATCGACCACCTCCAGCCGGCCGTCGGACGAGAACGGCAGATCATACTGGCTGATCTGATAGCCCTTGGGCAGGTCGGGATAGAAGTAGTTTTTGCGGTCCCACTTGGTGAACGGGGCGATGGTGCAGTCGAGGGCCAGCGCCGCCCGCACCGCGAGGTCGAAGGCATGCCGGTTCATCACCGGCAGCGACCCGGGCAGGCCGAGGCAGGTTGGGCAGACCTGCGTGTTGGGAGCCGCGCCGAACGTCGTCGAGCAGCCGCAGAAGAGCTTCGTCTTCGTCTGCAGTTGAACGTGAACCTCCAAGCCGATGATGGTCGTGAAGGGCTCGGCGGCGGTGGGCTGCGTTGTCATGGCTGTGTCAGGCGGGCAACTTCGGGCGGCGGAGATGCCAGTCGGTGAGCTGTTGGTAGCGATCGGCGGCCCGCAGCAACAACGGCTCCGAGAGGGCCGGGCCCTGGAGCTGGAAGCCGATCGGCAGGCCACCCTTGGTGAAGCCGCAGGGAAACGAGATGCCGCCGATTCCGGCGAGGTTGGTGCCCACCGTGTACATGTCGACGAGATACATCGCGAGCGGGTCGTTGGTCTTCTCGCCGAGCGGGAAGGCAGGCGTGGGCGAGACCGGGCCGCCGATCAGGTCGACCGACTGGAAGGCGTCGATGTAGTCCTGGCGAATGAGCCGGCGAACGCGCAGGGCTTTGGCGTAATAGGCGTCGTAGTAGCCCGACGAGAGGGCATAGGTGCCGAGCATGATCCGCCGCTTCACCTCGGGGCCAAAGCCCTCGGCCCGGCTGCGGCAATACATCTCAACGAGCGGCGACTCAAACTCGACGGTGGGCTCGGCCCGGTGGCCCTTCCCGGGCTCGGCCCGGTGACCCTTCCCGGGCTCGGCCCGGTGGCCCTTCCCGGGCTCGGCCCGGTGACCCTTCCCGGGCTCGGCCCGGTGGCCATAGTGAGCTCCGTCATACCGCGCGAGGTTGCTCGACGCCTCGCACGGGGCCACGAGGTAATACGTGGCGATACCATACTTCGCGTGCGGCAGTGTCACGTCGTGGATCGTCGCCCCCGCCGCCTTGAACGCGGCGAAGGCTTCCTCGACGCCGCGGGCCACCTCGGGGTCGAGGCCGGCACCGAAGTGCTCGGCAACCCGCCCGATCCGCAGGCCCGTCAGCGGCTGCTCGAGCATCGACGTGTATCGCGGCACCGCATCGGCGAGCGAGGTCGCATCGCCGCGGTCATGCCCGGCAATCGTCTCCATCACCAGCGCCGAGTCGGCGGCCGAGCGGGTCATCGGACCAATCTGGTCGAGGCTCGATGCGAAGGCGACGAGCCCCCGGCGGCTCACCCGCCCGT
>JBBDNW010000004.1:0-1797 GCA_040877375.1 Pirellulales bacterium
CCGGGGGCCGGCGGAGCCGGGCCAGATCCCAGGGGAGCGTCGCGGGCAGTTCCGGGGCAGCGTTGATCGTCGAACCCGCCGGCTCTTCCGCGCGGCTCTGGAGCATGGCTGAGCAGAGCAGCACCACGCCTGCGGCCCGGAAGGCCAGTCGGACTGCACTGAGAAACGGCGGCGACGATGAATGGTCACCACCACGACGGATGCCGGTCATGGTACGGCTCATGGGTTCTTTCCCCAGACGGAGGAACCTCAAGACTACGCTCTGCGATTCCCGCCATCCAGCGGGGTGGAACGCCACAGCACTGTCGGTTGCCCCAGGCATGATCCGCGGAATCCAGGCTTCACGCGCTAACTCCTCGCGAGCAGATTGGCGGGTCCACTCAGCGATTCGGCGGATAATCGCTCAAGTCAGCCCGCTCCAGGAAAGTTTGAGTATCGTCTCCGATGCGCCGACAGCCTCCACGCGGCTGCGTTGCCGCCATAGCGTGCACGGCGGTGGCCTTGGGGTCGCTCGTCTGCGGCGGGACGGCCCGGGCCGCGGCCATTGAGTCCCGGGCAGCGTCGTTCGCCGAGGTTCACCGGCGGGCCCGCGCTGGGGAATCGCTCGAGGTCGTGTTTTTCGGGGCCTCGCTCACCTGGGGGGCCAATGCCTCCGACCCCCTCCGCACTTCCTACCGCGCGGAGATCGCCCGGCGACTCGAGCGCGAGTATCCGCAGGCGCGGTTCCGCTTTCACGATGCGGCGATCGGCGGCACCGGCTCCCAACTCGGCGTGTTCCGGATGGAGCGGGACGTGCTCGCCCACGATCCCGACCTCGTGTTTCTCGACTTCTCGGCCAACGACGGCATCAGTTCGGAAGATCCCGAGACGCTTGCCAGCTACGAGGCAATTCTGCGGCGGTTGGTTGCCGGGGCGCGCTGCCCCGTCGTGCAGGTGATCTTTCCCTTTCAGTGGGACGTGGCGGCGAACTCGACCGCCGGCATGACGCGGCGGGATGCCCACTTGGCCCTCGCCGCCGCCTATGGCACGGCGGTCGGCGACGCAATCACGCTGGCGATCGACCGCGTGGGCCGGGGCGAGATCACGCTCGAGACGATCTGGCCGGTCGACGGCGTCCATCCCTGCGACGAGGGTTACCAGCTGTTCGCCGATGCCGCCTGGGAGGCCTTTCGCGGGGCGGTGCGCGAGGAGCGGGTGTGCCACGCCCCGGCGGCGATGCTCCATGCCGACTCCTACACGCAGGCAGTGCGGCAGCCGCTTTTCACGCACGAGCCGCTGCCCGAAGGCTGGCATGCCGGCCGCCCCAACCTCACCTCGGCGTTCTTCGATTTCCTGATGTCGCGATGGCTCGACGGCGTGGCGATCGTGACACGGCCGAAGGCCGAGCCCGGTCAGGAACTGCCGCCACAGCCAGGGCGGCTGCAAGCCCGTTTCACGGGCCGCATGGTGATGGTCTTGGGCGAGACGACGAAGGCTTCTGGAAAATACCGCGTGTGGATCGATGGCGCTGCTGTCGAGCACGTCTCTCCCTGGACAAAGGAGAAGACCGACCTCTTCGACGTGGGGGCATTTGCCCAGCGGATCGGTGGCAACGGCCATCATGGGCAAGTCGTCGCCACAGGACTCGATGGAACGGTCGAGCATCTGCTGGAGATCGAGCCCGTCCTCGAGCCAGGGCAGGAGCTGCGGCTTGAGAGCCTGTGCATCGCCGGGCCCAACGCCGCCGTCACGCTGGCCCCGTCCGGGTCGCAACCGGGTCGCACCGGGGATCAAGCAGGCGGGGATCAAGCAGGCGGG
>JBBDNW010000004.1:1897-8860 GCA_040877375.1 Pirellulales bacterium
CGGGTCGCAACCGGGTCGCACCGGGGATCAAGCAGGCGGGGATCAAGCAGGCGGGGATCAAGCAGGCGGGAAATGATCCGCAGCCGGCGACGCGCCCCTCGCCAGGAAGCCCCAAGCGCGAGAGCGGGGAATCCGTCCGCCACCCCAACTCCCTCTACGTCACCGCAACAGTCGCCCGACTTTTCTGCCCGCGATCGACATTCACTCGCTGTGATGGCTGACGTGACCAGCCCGCTGATGCCCGGATGCGGCGAAGGTCTGCGCCGCGCGTGAAAACGTTCTCTCACGAGGCAGTTCAGGCGGCCCGCGGGAACGCATTCCCCTCGCCTTCTCGTGCAAGCGAAGAGGCGTCTGCCCATTCCTGCCACCGTGAAACAAGCCAGGCGTGTTCGCACCGAACCACCCGCTGCGGCCAGCCGTGACGGCGCTGGCAAAAAGGCAACGTCGGCACACAGGCAGCCGCCGCGATCGGTGGGCACGAGGCGATTGATCATCACGCCGGCTGCGGTGACATCCGGTTGATCGCGTTCGTCACCGAACCCTTGCCCGATGAACGAAACGATTGCCGGCAGGAGCCGGCTCACTTCAAACCGGAGGTTCGCAAGCGGACAAAGGCCACGATCGCTTTGCCCGCGTAAAGCAGTACCGCCGCTGGTTTCACCGGCCCGCACGGACTGATTCCCGTGGCCGTGAGCGGCCATAGCCGAGCACACCCGCGCTCATCGGCCTGACCGGCAGGCGGCGTATCGCAGTGGTGCGGCGTAGCTGCCGCACCGCGGAGGAGTCGCTCGATCTCGGCGAGAAAGATCTTCGTGTCGAGCGGCATCTTCTCCGGCCGGCGGCACTCGTAGCGGCGGGGCGGTGACCTATACATGCTGCTGCGTTAATCCTGTGCGCCTTGCAATACGGGCCAACATTCGAGGCCCGAACTCCTCGCCGTTGTGGAACGCGAAAACATAATCTGCCCACCCGGGCCGTGATAATACACGGTGGGATCCGCCAGCCTGCCGCGTCACAGACCATCCGATGCGAAGCAGCGGCGCGAAGACACGGCGTGCCTTTGCCGCCGACCACCCACTCACGCAGACACCACAAACAAATCATCGAGTTCGGGGATTGCCTCTCCGTGATCAATCCGGTCGGCAATCACTCGCAGAGCCAAGGCTTCTGCTTTTGCAACCGCTCGCTCACGCGTTTCGCCGTAGACGATGACTCCGGGCAGGTCGAGGACCTCCGCGATCCAACGCTGATCGTCTTCTTGTTCGACTTCGATTCTCGTCCTCAACCGATAGCCCGGCAGAAGGCGTTGTCGCAAGCGGGCAGGAGAAGGGAAAAGGTGCCAGCCACGAATGGCACTGACGTGATCGTAACTCTCTTAGGTTTGGGATGTTGCGCCCTCCTCCTCGCGCTGCAGATCGGCGAGCGTGCCCGATACAAGCGAGCGGTCGCTGGCGTGCATCGTGACCACGCGGTGCAGGAGCTCGAGCGGATCGTCACCCGCGAGAAACGCGTTACTTGGGTCGTAGTTGACGCCGAAGTGCGGATCGTTGATCGCGTCGACGAGCGTGGAAAACAGCTCCATCTTTTGGGCAAACTCGGGATACTCCCAGAAGTCGTCCTTGTAGTGGTTTTCGAGGATCAGCGTGACGCCGTGGGCGGCGGCGTGGGGCAGGCAGGCTCGGATCGAGTCGGCCGCCAGTCGTATGCCCTCGGCGGGCGAGAGTTCGGGCCGCCGCTGGCCCGAGAGCACGCGGCAGTAGGAGCCGCCAAGTGCCGACGTCATGTCGATCCACCGTTTCTGCTTGGCGATCTCGTGGGCCCGGAACGACGCGTCGGGATGCGTGAAATCGGGGGAGCAGCAGAGCATCGGGATCGTCATTCCGTGCGCCTCCACCTCGCGGCGAAACCGCGGCCAGTTGGCCTTGTCGGACCTCTCCAAAAACCCCGCATGCCACTCCAGTCCATCGAGGCCGAGCGGCGCTGCCAGCCGGATCCAGTCCGACACGCTCATCCCGCCATCCTTGCAGAGCGACTGCATGAACGCCTTCGGGAAGGCAGCCAGACGCGGGGCGACGGGTGCAGTCGTGGATCGAGAAAGGGTCGTCGTGGTGGTGGCGGAACGGTGGCGGCGTTCTTGGGGGGATTGCGGCCGATGAAAGGATGCTGCTCGAGATCGACCACCTGGCCGCTCATCGGGCCGCACTCGTCGGCGAGCCAGTACACGGCCGCGGCGGCGATCTCCGCGGGACGGATGAGCCGGCCGGCGGGACAGAACTCCCGCGGCAGATGTGACGGCTAGTTTTCGGCCAGCCCGTGGCTCCGCTTCCGGTCCGCCTCGTTCTCGGTGAGCATCCAGCCGGGATTGATCCGGTTGACCCGCACACCCTTTTCGCGGAAGAGGACATCGCCAAGGTTGTGCGTGAGCGTCATGAGGCCGCCCTTCGAAATGGAATACGGAAGCAGGTTCGGCTCGCCGCACCAGGCGTTGACACTACCGATGTTGAGCAGACTGCCCCGCGCCGTCCGCAGGTGCGGCAGGGCCGCCTGGATCAGTCGCAGCGGCGCGAGCGTGTTCACCGCGAGCGTGCGGTCGAAGGAAGCCGTGTCGGTGGAGTGAATGTCGCCGGTCGTGATGACGGCGGCGTTGTTGACGAGCCCGTCGAGGCGGCCGAACGAGTCGACCGCCAGCCACACGAGCCGCTCGGGGCAGCCGGAAGCGGTGACGTCCTCGACGTGGCCCACGGCCCGCGGACCGGAGCTGTCGGCCCCCATCGCAGCCGAGCCCGTCGCGGTCGAGAGCCCAGGCTGTCGCGTTGCCTACGATCGTCTCGCAGCCGTACCGCTTCGCGATCTCGAGCCGGCCGGCGTCGCTCGCAAGGCCGACCACCGCCACCTCCGCGCCGCACAGCCGGGCCATCGCTGCGCAGAGAATGCCGATCGTGCCGGGCCCGAGCACCACGACCCGGTCGCCCGGCTCGATCCGGGCGTTCTTCACGACGGCCGAGTAGGCCACGCAGCAGGGCTCGGTGAGGCAGGCCTGCTCGAAGGGGAGACGGTCGGGCACGCGAAGCAGGATTCGCGCCGGCACTCGGACCAACCGCGTCATCGCGCCGTTCACGCCGTAGCCGAACCCCTTTCGGGTGGGATCGAGGTTGCAGAGGCCGCGTGGGGTCATGGGGTTGTCGGGGCTGATGATCGCGGCCGTCTCGCTCACCACGCGGTCGCCCTCGCGCCAGCCGGTCACGCCCCGCCCGACGCCGACGATGAATCCGGCAAACTTGTGGCCGAGCACGACGGGATAGTTCACCGTCCAGGAGTGGTCGCCGGTCCATTGGTGGAGGTCGCTGCCGCAGACGCCGACGTTGGCCACCTCGAGAAGTACGTCGTCGGGGCCGATCTCGGGCGCGGCGACGTCACGGAGTTCGACGGAGCCCTTGGCGGGTGCAAAGTTCACGACGGCGGCGGGCCTGAGAGCGTCCTCGGTTCGGCCCAGGGAGGGCATTTAGAGTCCCCACGGTATACTCGGACCCAGAGGTCGCTCTGGAGCGAAAACGACACCCGCCGGCGCGGCGACCGTTTGGGCGCTTGGTCGCTGGCACCGATTTGGCAGGAAGAGGCGGGTCGACAGCCATGAGAACTCGGCAGATCCGGGATCGGTATGGCCTGCTCGTGGGGCTGCTGGCCTTGGGACTGGTAACACGTACCGAGGCGGCGGACACGGAGGCGGAACCGTTTCCCGGTGTGCGCTATGTGCACCGGCATGTGTCCGCCCCGCGCGAGATCGACATGCACGTCGCCATCATCGACCTGAATCAGCCGGGCGTGACGATCAAGACCACCGGGGCCAATGCCGCCCGGCCGGGAGAAGTCGACCTGGAGACGACGCGGGCATTCGTCAAGCGCAGCGGCGCACAGATCGGCATCAACAGCGGGTTCTTCAGCCGCACAGGCGAAGAGCGGCGGCTTGGCGTGGCCGATCTCAGCTCCCTGGCCGTAGCGGATGGCGAGCAAGTGTCTGACTGGGGAACGTGGATCAAAGACGCTGTCAACATCGGCGCTGACAACACGGTGACGTTTGTCACCAGGGCCCAAGACGATTCCACCGGCTTCATGACCACGCCCAAGGTGGATCTCTACAACGCCCTCTCGGGCAACGCACGGCTGATCCGTGACGGGGTCGTGCTGCCGGGGCAGGGAGGCGACACGACTTATCCGCAGGCCGCGATCGGCCACACCGCCGACCACCACCTGATCCTGTTCGTTTCCGATGGTCGCCAGCCTGCGTTCAGTGCCGGCATGACGTATGGGGAAGTGGCCATGGTGTTGAAGGAGTTCGGCGCCCTCGACGCCATCGCGCTCGACGGCGGCGGCTCGGCGACGATGGTGATGGCCGAGGGCAAGGACCGCGATCCCCGGGTGCTCAACCGCCCTTCCGACGGGCAAGAACGCGCTGTGGGCAACAACCTGGCGGTCATCGTGAGCGCCGCGGGCCGAGCCGCCGCCCCCCCGGTTTCACGGAATTTCAGCCCGCCACGCTAATATTTTCAGCTGATGCGGCGGAAATTGGCGGCACCCTGCCTCCCATGCCCTCCAGCCTCCCCCGTGGCTTCCGACATGCCAGCATCCGACGACTTCGTCGCCTTGCTGACCAAGTACCAGCGGCAGTTGCACGCCTACATCTTTTCCCTGGTTTGGAACCCGACTGACGCCGATGACATCCTCCAGGAAACAAACCTCGTGCTCCTGAAGAAGGCCGCTGAGTTCGATGCCACCCGCGAGTTCCTGCCGTGGGCCATCACGATCGCTCGGTTTCAGACGCTCGCCGGCCTCAAGCGACTGCAGCGGCTGCGATTCGTATTCGATGAGGCGCTCGTGGAGTTTTTGGCCGACGAAGCTGCCAGTGACGATCCCGTCCTCGAGGCCCGCCGCCTGGCCCTGGAGGGCTGTCTCCAAAAACTGCCCGCCGCCCACCGCGATCTGCTCATCCGTCGCTACGAGCCGAAGGCGGTGGTGGGCGAGATGGCCGCCGCGCTCGGCCTCAGCCTCAAGGCACTCTCCGACCGCCTGCGACGGATCCGAGGGAAAATCCTCAACTGCATCGCCCACTCGCTTGCTCAGGATGCTCTGTCATGACCTCTCGCGCGACTCCATCGGCCAACACTCTCCCGCAGCACGAGCACGATGAGCTTTTGAGACTGCTCAATGCGCTTGCTGACGGCAGTCTTGCCGAAGCGGAGGAGCAGCGGCTGCGCGAGATCCTCCACCGTGGCGAGCATGCCCGCCGGCTTTTTCGCGAGTTTGCAGCGCTGCATGCTGGCCTGTATTGGGACTATGCGATCCTCCTGGCTCCGCGCCGGCAACCGCCCTCGGATCGGAATGGGCGGGGCGGGGGCTGGTGGCTGCCGATCAACCGTGCGGCGGCGATCGTGGCGGCTGTGGTGGGAGTTGCGACGCTGGCTGCGTGGCTGTTGGTCGCGATCCCAACCGGCCCGCTTGCCGTCGTCACGCAGGCGCGGTTTTTGCTGCCAGCCGACGGGAAGCAGCCGCTGACGATCGGGCAATCGCTCGAGGCGGGCAAAATCACGCTCCTCGGGGGAGTGGTGGAGTTGACGCTGCGAAACGGCGTCGTGATCGTGTTCGAGGGGCCGGGCGAACTGGATCTTGCCGGTGAATTGGCGGCGACTCTGTACGACGGCAACGTCGTCATCCGGATGCCCAAAGGGATGAATGGCTTCGTGGTGCAAACACCCGCGACCGACGTGCTCGACCTGGGGACCGAGTTTGCGGTCAGCGTCGGAGCGGGCAAGACGACCGACGTGCAGGTCTATGACGGTGCCGTCATCACCTCAACGCACCGGCGGCGGGAAGCGGGCGGGCCGTCGCAGCGGCTTGACGCGGGTGAAGCGGCCAGGTTTTCTGCCGAATCGAACGCCGAGACGGTGCCCATGTTTTTCCGACCCGAACGGTTTGTCCGGGCACTGCCCTCCGATGTCGGCATCCCGTATCCCGCGGCGGCGATGAAACGGGACGAGGTGCGGCATTTTGGTCCTGCGCGAAATGCCGCGATCACCGTGTACCGCGCCCCGGCCGGCATGGCGATCGACGGCCGGCTCGGCGAATGGACCGACCGTCCCGGCTTCAGCGGCACCCGAGACGGCACTGCCGCATGCGCGGAGTGGGCCGACGGCAGGATGATGTACGACGAGAAGTTTCTTTACATCGCCGCCCACGTCGGTGATCCGCTGCCGCTGCGGAGCATCATCGATCCGGAGATCGACGGGGCCTGGGGCTGGCGGGGCGGCTCCGTGCAGGTGCGGGTTTCGACCGATCGGCAGATGGGCTGGCCGGCCCGCGGCAATGGCTCGAGCTATTACATGCAGCGGCTGATCACGCCGTCACCGGAGGATGAGGAACGGGCGAGAAATCCAGGACTCGCGCATCTCACGATGTGGTTTCACGCCCCCACGCAGACACCCTGCCTGACGATCAACGACGGCATGCAGTTCGCAAACAGCATCACGAATCCCACCGGCTTCGTCGGCGCCTTCATTCCCGACGCCGACGGGAAGGGCTACACGATGGAATACGCGATTCCCTGGTCGCTCCTCGGCTGCGGCGACGATCCACCGCAGCGCGGCGACGTGCTCGCCGCGGTCTGGCAGGTGATCTGGGCCGACGATGCCGGCCGCGTTCGGAGGGAACAAATGGTGGAGATTCGCAATCCCGACGAGCCGCTGCAGATCAATGTCTGGGAACGGGCCGCCACCTGGGGCCGAGCGGAGTATCGCTGACCTGAGGCGACACGAACGAGAAAGTGCCCCGCACATGACCTGCCCCGGCGACGTGTTCCGGTTTGTCAATCCGCTCCGCGCCTGCGGGTGGGTGGCCGCCGTGGGCCTGGCCTTCGCAGCGTGCGTGATTCCCGCCGCCGCCGCGCCGGTGCCGTGGACGGCCTCGCAGGTG
>JBBDNW010000005.1:0-8660 GCA_040877375.1 Pirellulales bacterium
GGTATTGTTTCGATGCGACCCGCATTCCCCGCGCTTGCGCTTGGGGCTTCCTGACAACGCGGCGGCGAGCATGCCACCCCCGGCGAACCAATCCGGTATTGTCTCGATGCGACCCGTATTCCCCGCGCTTGCGCTTGGGGCTTCCTGACGGGAGGCAAGGGGGTCGGCGAACGCTCTTAGGAGCGCCTGAGCCGCCGCGGCGATAGAGCGACGAGACTTTTGCCGCCCCCGAGCCGGCGATCCACATAAGTTTGATGCGCTCGTCGGCTTCGCCCGCCCCCGGTGGCCGTGCCTCCTTGATGGCCTGTATGTCGTGATTCTGGTTGGTACAGTAAAACGTTATGAGTGCACCCCACCATCAGGTTGACCATGCCCGCATCGAGCGGGCCGTTCGCGAAATCCTTGCCGCCGTGGGCGAGGATCCGGACCGCGAGGGGCTGCTCGAAACGCCCGCCCGCGTGGCGCGGATGTATGCCGAGATGTTCAGCGGCCTTCACCAGGATCCGCGGATGCACCTTACGAAGGCCTTCAACGAGAAGTACGACGAGATCGTGCTGGTGCGAGACATCGCCTTCAACAGCGTCTGCGAACACCACCTGCTGCCGTTCATGGGCCACGCCCACATCGGCTACATGCCCGACGGTCGCGTGCTGGGCCTGAGCAAGCTGGCTCGCGTTGTCGAGGTGGTGTCGCACCGGCCGCAGGTGCAGGAGCGGATGACGGAACAGATCGCCGACCTGCTGGAGCACGATCTGGGCGCGAAAGGCGTGGCCGTTGTCGTGGAGGCGACGCACACCTGCATGACGATTCGCGGCGTGCGCAAACCGGGCAGCCTGTGCGTGACCTCGGCCATGAAGGGACTCTTCCGTGACAACGTCTCGAGTCGCGCCGAGGTGATGTCGCTTATCTACGGCAGCCGCAGGCAGTGAGCCGCGGGCCACAACTACCGCGGGCGACACCCGCGAGGGAGAGGGCATGAGTCTGCTCGTCGACTTTCTGTGCCGGTTTGGCTGGGGCATGGCGGCGGCACTGGCGGCGACGCCGGCGTCGATGGTGCCGGCCGGCTTCTACCGGGTGAATCTGCTCGTCGTCCTTGGGCTTGCGAGCGTGGCGGCCTTTCTTGCCCGCATGGAGGTGCCGGGGATCGTCTGGGGACTCGCCGGCGCCGCGGCGGTGACCGCGTGGGTCGGCAGCGTGGCCTGGTTCGGCGAACGTGTGCGTGTCGGGCTCACCTGCTGCGGGCTGTGCGCGGCCCTGCTGGCGGCCGCGACGGTGCTCGTCCAGACTCGGCCCGGTGTGGCGGTCGCCGGCGAGGCGCTGGTGTCGGGGCTCGTCGTGGGGCTCACCGTGCACGCCATGCTGCTGGGCCACTGGTATCTCAACGCCCCCGGTATGAGTGTCGACGCACTCAAGCGGATGATCGACGTAGCGCTCCTGGCATGGGGCGTGCAACTGGCCCTGGCGCTCGCTGGCGTCGTAGCGGTGGGAGGGTGGGGGGTGGCCAGTGACACCACCACGGGGGCGCTCCTCTCGCTCCGCTGGCTTGCCGGCCTGGTGGGCCTACCGGTGCTCCTGTTCATGAGCCGTAAGACACTCGACATTCCCAACACACAGAGCGCTACGGGTATCTTATATGTCGCGTGCCTCGCCGCGATCCTTGGTGAACTGACATCACAACTCCTCCGAGCCACCTGACATCATGCGTATCACCTATGCCTGCTCCTCCTGCGAGGCCACCGTCTCAAGCGACGACGCTGAGACGAAGCCGGTGCTCGTCTGCCCGCAGTGCGCGGCTACGCTCGAGGTGCCCGGCGATGCGATCGGCTGGAGCGGCCCCGGCGGGGAGCCAGTGGCCGCCGGCGAGGGCGTGCCACGGCTGCGGCGGTGCATGGTCTGCCCGGGCAACGAGCTTTTCACACGCAAGGATTTCCCGCAGCGGCTAGGCGTGGGCATCGTGGTCGCCGGGCTCGCAGCGAGCTGCGTGACCTGGGCCTGGCGGCTCCTCGTGCCCACGTTCGCGATCTTGTTCGGCACGGCGCTCGTCGATGTGGTCCTCTACCTGGTGATGCCGGAGTGCCTGACTTGTTATCGCTGCGGGGCACGGTATCGCGGTGCTGGCGGCCCGTTCGGCGGCTTCGACCTCGAAACCCACGAGAAGCATCGGCAGCAGCGGATCCGCCTCACGCAGCGGGCGGCCTCAGGCCGGCCGCCGGCTTCCCCCGTCTCATAACGCCGGCGAACCACCGCATGGATCTCGAGCGGAAGCGGATCGAGGAGGACCTCAAGGGCGTCGTCTCGGGCGATGTCCTCTGCGACGACGTCGGCCGGGCCCTGTATGCCACCGACGGCAGCCTGTTCGAGGTCTGGCCGCTTGCCGTCGTCCGTCCCCGATCGGTTGACGACGTGGCAGCGACCGTCCGCTGGGCGGCGGAGCGGGGCGTGCCGGTGCATGCCCGGGGCGCGGGCTCGAGCGTCGCGGGCAGCCCGCTTGGGCCGGGTGTCGTCATCGACTGCTCGCGGTTCATGCGGCGGATCATCGAGACGCACGACGACACGGTGCGGGTGCAGCCCGGCGTCGTTGCGGCGCAGTTGGAGGACCATCTCGCCCGGCGCCGACGGATGTTCGGCCCCGATCCCGCCAACGCCGTGACGACGACCGTCGGCGGCATGATCGGCCGCGATGGTTCGGGTAGCCGGTTCCTGCGTCATGGGGCCGTCCGGGGCTGTCTGACGTCGGCCGAGGTTGTCCTGGCCGACGGTTCGATCGTGGAGCTCTCCCCGACGACCGCGCCGTCCGCCGGCGAGCCGGCGGGCTCAGCCGCGACGCTCGCCGCCGGCCTACAGACCATTCTGGCGGAGTCGCGCAGCGTGATCTCGCGGTTCCAGCCGGCGACGCGGGTCACGCATGGCGGCTACCGTCTCCACGACCTCGAGCATGACGGCCACGTCGATCTGCCGCGGCTCCTCTGCGGAGCGGAGGGCACGCTCGGGATCGTAACAGCCGCGACGCTGCGGACAGTGCCGGCGGACATGGCAACGGCGGTCGGGCTGCTGCTCTTCGACTCGCTCGAGGTGGCTGCCGAGGCGGCCGTCCGTCTGCTACCGCTCGGGCCCAGCGCCTGCGACCTCTTTGACCGGCGGCACCTGGCGCTTGCCCGGGGCACGAAGCCGTCATTCGAACTCCTCATCCCTGCCGTCGCAGAGGCCGGACTGCTGGTGGAGTTTACGAGCGACGAGCCCGCCGCATGCAGTGAACAGCTCGATCAGGCGACGGCCCTCGTCCATCGCGGCCGCTCGGCCTGCATCGACATGCGGCGCGCGGAAGATGCGTTTGATGCCGCGTTCTTCTGGGAACTGTCCCGCAACAACGTCTCCACGCTCCACGGGTTACGGGCCGGGATGCGGCCCGTCCCGTTCCTCGAAGACATCGTGGTGCCACCGGCGGCGCTGCCCGACTTCCTGCGGCGGCTGCAGGAAGTGCTCAAGCGGGAGCAGGCGACCGCCATGCTCTTCGGTCATGTGGGCCAGGGTCAGCTTCACCTGCGGCCACACGCGGAGCCCCGCCGGCCCGGGGAGCGGGCCCGGCTAGAGTCGCTCGCCGAGGCCGTCTATGCGGAGGTCGTCGCCGCCGGCGGAACGATCGGCGGCGAGCAGGGTCTCGGGCTGTCGCGAACGCCGTTCTTCCACCGGATGTTTCCCGAACTCAGCACCGTGTTTGGCGCGGTGAAGCGGCTCTTCGATCCGGCCGGCATCCTCAATCCGGGGCGGCTGGCGCCGCCGGTCGACTCCGCGGCCATCGATTCCAGTTCGTGGGCAGTCTTTCGGCCTGCGCTGACGCCACCCGAGGTTGCGGCCGGTGCGGCCGAGGGCGACGCCGTGGGCCGAGGCATGCCGCTGCCGGTGCTCTCGTGGGACCATTCCCGGCTCGCCGTTGAGACCGACGCCTGCAACGGCTGCGGTAGTTGCCGTAGCCTGTCGCTCACGTCGCGGACCTGCCCACGATACCGGGAGAATCCCTGCGAGGAGGCGTCGCCCCGCGCGAAGGCCAACGTCATGGCCGCCGTACTCTCCGGGGCACTCGATCCGAAGACGCTCTCCTCGGAGGCGGCACGCAGCCTCGCCGACACCTGCTTCAACTGCCACCAGTGCCGCACCGATTGCGCGGCGGGCATCGACATTCCGGCGCTCGTCATGGAACTCAAAGCCGCGCATCATGCGGCCAACAGCATCGACCTCGGTCGCTGGCTTCTATCGCGGGTCGACGGGCTCTCCGCTACGGCCGGCCGAATGAAGCCGCTAGCCAACTGGGCGATCGCTAATCCGCAGGCGCGGTGGATCATCGAGAAGACGCTCGGCATCGCCCGCGGCCGCAAACTGCCTGCCTTTACGGGCCGGCAGTTTATGAGTTGGGCCGCCCGCCGCGGGATCACGCGGCCCAGCCGCCGCAGCGGCCCACGGGTACTCTATTTTCTCGACACCTACGCCCGGTGGCACGATCCACTGCTCGCGCAGTCGTTCGTGAACGTGCTGGAGCGGAATGGGATCGGCGTGTTCGTTGACCCGCGGCAAGTGGCCTCCGGCATGCCGCTGGTGTCGGAAGGGGATGTCGATGGTGCCCGCCGGCTGGCACGCCGCAACCTCCGCATCCTCGCCGAGGCCGTGCGGCTAGGCTACCGCATCGTGTGCACCGAGCCGTCGACTGTGACGTGCATCACGCACGACTACCCGCTGCTGCTCGACGACGAGGACATGCCCCGCGTGGCGGCAGCGACGTGCGACTCGACGACGTTTCTCTGGGAACTTCACCGCGAGGGAAAGCTGCGGCTCGACTTCAAGCCCGTGGCATCGCGGGTCCTCTACCACGGGCCGTGTCATTCGCGGATCGGGACCGGCATGACGCCGGCCGAGCACCTCCTGCGGCTCATCCCGGGGCTCGCCCTCGAGGCCGCCGACCGGGGCTGTTCGGGGATGGCCGGCACGTTTGGCCTCTCGCGGGAGCACTACCGCACGAGCCTCCGCGTGGGGCTCGGGCTGGTGTCGGCGATGCGAGCCAGCAGCGTTGAGGCAGGCGCTACCGAGTGCAGCGCCTGCCGGATACAAATGGAGCAGGGTACGACGAAGCCGGCTGTCCATCCGATGAAACTGCTGGCCCGGGCCTACGGGCTTCTCGACGGGCCTGCCCCGCACGGCCTCGACGGCCTGCTCTCCGCAACGAGCGGCCGGCTCACGACCACCTGACAACTCACGCTGCGACAGACCAGCGACCCGATGCACAGTCACCACCATGCGCCGGACACCGCCACGCTGCGAATCGCACTCTTTGCCGGCATGGTGGAGATCAACGGGGGGCGGCATGTCGAGGTGCCGTGGGCCGGTGGCACGGTGGCCGACGCGCGGCGGCTCGTCCGCGCCGCACATCCGACGCTGGCCTCACTGCTTGACCGTAGCGCGTTCGCGGTCGGCAGCCGCTACGTCGCTGACGACGCGGCGCTCGTCGTCGGCGACGACGTTGCTATTATCCCGCCGGTGAGCGGAGGCTGACGTGGTGAAGCATGCAGCCGTTGGTGCAGATGGCGTGCCGAGTGGCGTTGCGATTCAGCGCACGTCGATCGACACGGCGGCCCTCTTGGCTGCAGTGGGAGACATCGCCGCTGGAGGCAACGTGCTCTTCGTGGGCACGGCCCGGGGTGTCACCGATGGCGTGATCACGAAGTCGCTGGCCTACGAAGCGCATGAGCCGCTGGCGTGGGAGACTTTGGAGGCCGTGCGGCGGCAGGCCATCGCGCGGTTCTCGCTCACCGCCTGCAGCATCGTGCACCGACTGGGGCCGATTGTGGCCGGCGAGGCGAGCGTGGCGATCGCCGCAAGCGCGCCACATCGCCGTGAGGCCTTCGCCGCGGCCGAGTGGCTCATGGAGCGGATCAAGACGGACGTGCCCATCTGGAAGTGCGAGGAGCAGGACGGTGGCGGCCGCGCGTGGGTGCATCCCGTCGGGGCGGGGCGGCCGGGAGGTGCGTTATGACTCGATCCGGCCCGCTTGTTGACGGATTCGGTCGGATCCACACCGACCTGCGGATCAGTGTCACCGATCGCTGCAACCTGCGGTGCACCTACTGCATGCCGCTGGAGGTGACCTTCAAGCCCCGGGAGGAACTGCTCACCTACGAGGAGATCACCCGCGTGGCCCGCGTGGCGGCGGGGCTGGGCATCCGCACGATCCGGCTCACCGGCGGCGAGCCGCTCCTGCGGCGCGACCTCTCCCAGCTCGTGCGGCAGCTGGTGGCGGTGCCGGGAATCACGGAGGTGGCCCTGACGACGAACGGCCTCCTGCTCGCGGATCAGGCAGCGTCGCTGCGGCGGGCGGGGCTCACCCGGCTCAACGTCAGCCTTGACAGCCTGCGGGAGGACGTGTTTGAACAGATCGCCAGACGGTCCGGGGTCGATCGGGTGCTCGCGGGGCTCGCAGTTGCCAGGAGAGAGGGGTTCGATGACATCCGCATCAATGCTGTCTCGATCAAGGGGCTCACTGAGGGCGAGATCGTGCCCTTGGCGCGGTTCTGCCATGCCGAGGGATTTCACCTCCGATTCATCGAGTTTATGCCGCTCGACGCTGAGCACGCCTGGGAGAAGTCGCAGGTGCTGTCGGGGGCCGACGTCCGGGCGATGCTCGAGGCGCAGGTCGGCCCGCTCGTGGCGGTGACGGCAGCCGACGCTGGCCAGCCGGCAGTCGATTATCGATGGGGCGACGGCACCGGCCGGGTGGGTTTCATCGACCCCGTGAGCCATCCCTTCTGCGACCGGTGCGACCGCCTCCGGCTCATGGCCGACGGGCAGTTGCGCAACTGCCTCTTCTCCACGGTCGAATGGGACGTGCGGCACGTACTCCGCATCGCGGGCGACGACGCCGAGATCGTATCCCTGCTGCGCGAGTGCGTGGCGGCGAAGCGGGCAGCGCATGGAATCGACACGCCCGCCTTCGAACGGCCCGCCCGCGCGATGTACCAGATCGGAGGCTGAGCGTGTCGCACGGATCGCCGCATCGACGCTATCTCGACAACGCCGCCACGTCGTGGCCGAAGCCGGAAGCGGTGTTTGCGGCCTGGAACGATGCGGCCCGCCGCGTGGGGGCAACGGCGGGCCGGGCGGCCTACTGCGAGGCGACCGAGGCCGAGGCGATTCGTGAGCGGGCTCGCGCGGCGGTGGCCCGGCTGCTCGGTGGCGTCGATCCGCAGCGAGTGGCGTTGCCGGCCGGCTGCACGCTGGCCCTCAACATGGCGATCCACGGGCTCGTGAAACCAGGCGATCACGTGATCGCGACGGCTGCCGACCACAACGCGACGCTGCGGCCGCTTCAGGCGCTGGAGCGAAGAGGCGTGATCACGCTATCGATCGTGCCGTGCGACAGCCTCGGCCGCGTCGATCCCGCAGATATCGCGGGGGCATGGCGACCCGCGACGCGGCTGGTGGTCGTGAGCCATGCCTCGAACGTCACCGGTGCGGTCCAAGACGTGGCCGCGATCGGTCGGTTGGTCCGCGAACGAGGCGGCCTGTTTCTCCTCGACGCGGCCCAGTCGCTCGGCCAGGTGCCTTGCGACGCGGCCGGCTTCGGGGCCGACGTGGTCGCAGCGCCGGCCCATAAGTGGCTGCTCGGCACGGGCGGTGCTGCGATCCTCTGGGCCCGGGAGGGCGTCGAGCCCGAGGCCCTCATTCAAGGGGGCACAGGATCCGCGAGTGATTCGCTCGACATGCCCACACGGTTCGTCGAACGCATGGAGGCCGGCACGCCCGACGTGCCGGCCCTGGCCGCACTCGCCGCCGCCGCTGCCTGGCTCGAGGAGCAGTCGGTGGCCGAGGTCGGCCGCACGTGCCGTGCCCTCGCTGCGGCCTGCGTTGCGGGCCTGGGCGATGTGCGCGGCGTGCGGGTGATCGCGGCGGAGGGGGGTGCGCCGATTGTGAGTTTCACAGTCGAGGGCTATGCTCCCGCCGAAGTCTCCGTGCTCGTCGAGCAGATAGCAGGGGCTCAGACACGGTCAGGCCATCATTGTGCGGCCCTGGTCCACGAGTGCCTCGGCACCCGGGATGGCGGCACGGTTCGGGCGGCCTTCGGGCCCTTCAACGTGGCGGACGATGTCGATGCTCTCGTGGCGGCGGTCCGATCGATCGTCGAATGACACAGGACCTGGTGTTGACGGCTCGAGTGAGTCAGGGAGGTGACGATGGCAGGGATCCCCAAGGACGTTTGGTATGCCGGTGGCCTGAGGTTCGAGTGCACGCAGTGTGGTGACTGCTGCTCCGGGTCTGAGGGCTACGTCTGGGTCAACCAGGCCGAGATTGACGCGATGGCCGCCCGCAAAGGGATCACGACCGTCGACTTTGAGGCCGCCTATGTGAAGCGGGTCGGCGTGCGGCGGTCGCTCAAGGAGCGGCCCGGGGGCGACTGTGTGCTTCTCGACGAGACAACTCGGAAGTGCACCGCCTACGAGGACCGGCCGCGGCAGTGCCGCACGTGGCCGTTTTGGGACTCGAACCTCTCGAGCCCCACGGCCTGGGCCGAGGCCGCCGAGGCCTGCCCTGGCTGCAACAAGGGCAATCTCGTGCCCCTCGAGCGAATCGTCGAGCAGGCCGCGAAGATCAGGATCTAACGCAGCACGCCAGGTGCC
>JBBDNW010000006.1:0-1601 GCA_040877375.1 Pirellulales bacterium
AAGGGCGTCCGCGACTGGATGGAGCGCGAGACGAAGCTCGGCAACCCGGCCCTCAAGGCCGAGGTCGAACGCACGAACGATCCCGATCTCGCGCTCGCCCTCGAATGGTCGCAGGCGGTCAATGCGACCGTGGACGACATCGTCCACGGCGTGCCTCCGTTTCCGTTCGTCCGCGAGAGCCTCGAAAAACTCGCCGACCACGCCGACATGATCGTCTGCTCGGCCACGCCGAACGCAGCCCTGCGGAAGGAGTGGGAAGAGCACGACATCGCCCGCTTCGTCGGGGCCATCTGCGGGCAGGAGGCAGGCAGCAAGAAGGAGACGCTCGGCCAGGCGGCGGGGCACGGGTACGACAAGTCCCGCGTGCTGATGATCGGCGACGCCCCCGGCGACATGCAGGCCGCCCGCGCCGTCGGCGCGCTCTTCTACCCCATCAACCCCGGCGACGAAGACGCGAGTTGGCAACGATTCTTCGACGAAGCCTGCGACAAGTTCCTCAACGGAGAATACGCCGGCCGGTACGAGGAAGAACTCATCCGCGAGTTCGACGCTTACCTGCCCGAATCGCCGCCGTGGAAGGGGTGAGATCATGGCGAATCACGGCGCGGCACAGCCGCAACCGAAATCCGTTAGACGCAAAGACGCCAAGAGCGCAAAGGATCGCAAAGAACGGCAGCGAGCCTCCCGCGTGAGCGGGGGGATTGAAGCGAGGTGGTCGTGAAATTCGCCCGCGCCGGGAGTACTCGAGACGTTCGTGGCACGGAGCGATTCGGGAACGAACGTCTGCGCAACGGGGAGCCGGTCGGGTAGAATGAGATTCCATGTGCTTGGGCGCACTGTCGAGGAATTCCATCGACAGCCTTCGAACACCTCTCGCCGTCACGAATCGAGGCGATCGAAACATGGCCACCGCGACCGAGCTCCCGACCCGGCCGATGTCCGTCGAGGAATTTCTCGCGCTTCCGGACGACGGCATGGAACGGATGCTGATTCGCGGTCGGCTGTTGCAGAAGCCGTTCCTCTTTCGAGACCGTTGGCATGCCGCGGCGGAAGCGAACATCGCCGCCATTCTCTGGTCGTGGCTGGAAGCGCAACCGAAACCTCGCCGCGGAATGGTCTACTCGGGCCAAGGCGAGTTTCACCTCGAACGCAATCCGGACACGATCGTCGGCCTCGATGTGGCATACGTGTCGCCGGATTCGGAAGCGAACCAGTCGGAGGATCCGAGACATTTCGTCGGTCCGCCCGTCCTCGCCGTCGAAATCCTCTCTCCCAGCGACAAGCTCGAGGAGATCACCGCCAAGGTCGACTGCTATCTCGCCGCGGGGGTGCCGTTGGTCTGGATCGTCGATCCGCACTTCCGCACCGTGACGGTGCACCGGCCGAGCGTCGACCCGCGGATGTTCTCGGGCGCCGAGGAGTTGCTGGGCGATCCGCACCTGCCCGGCTTCCGGGTCGCCGCCGCACGAATCTTCGAGCGCTGAATGCGTCGATTCGTCGGATCGAGCCGCGCAGGAAGTCGGCGGTGGAACCGGCGAAAGCGCTTAGGCAGCGGCGGCAAAATGAACGACCGGTGGGGTGGCTGGGGTCGATCTGCCGGG
>JBBDNW010000007.1:0-8380 GCA_040877375.1 Pirellulales bacterium
CAGATCTCACTCAAAACGTCGCGAAGACCCACCACACGGCGACCGCAAGGCAGACGAGGGCCGTGGCGATCACCCAGGCAGGCTTGCGCGGCCCCGCATGGTCTTCTGCCGAGAGATACCGCTCGCAGTACGGACACCGCGGCGTGTCTTCGAGAATATCGCGACGACAGTAGGGGCAGGGGACGGTCGGCTCCTCGTCGGAGTCGTCGCCGAGATCAGCCTCGACATCCTCCCAGTCATCGTCATCGTCATCTTCTTCATGGTTGCGGTCGCGGCGGGCTGTCATCGGTTGACTTTCGTGTTTCCCTCGACGTGCGGGGGCTCGTAGGGACAGTGCCGGCAGCCACAGCCGCAGCAATGGCCGCGCTTCAGGTGATAGACCGCCGAATACACCAGCAAGCCGTTCTCAAAATAGAACTCGGGCTGCCGGGGGGCGGGCTTGGGCTGATCCTCAGGCATGGGCTGGCTCGTGACTCCGATCGTTACGCCGCCGTAGTCTAGCCGCGGCGGTCAGGTGTCGTTCCCTCCTCGACAGACATAGACCCCAGCACGCTCGGGATGGTTTCCCGGTCGCCTAGAATGGGAGCTAGGGCCAACGATCCACCTCGGGGGCCAACGATCTACCTCGGGGTCTGACGATGAACGCCGCGAACCCCATGATCGGCACCAGCGCCGAAGCACGCGAGCCGCCAGCACGTTCGCCGGTGCCCTGGCATGCCATCGACCTCGCAGGCGTCGTCGCCCGTCTCGGGACCGATGTGCGAGGACTCACGTCGGCTGAGGCTGCTCGACGGCTTGCCAACCACGGCCCAAACGTACTCAACGAGCCGCCTCCGCGGCCCTGGTGGCGGACTTTCCTCCGCCAGTTCGAGGAACTGGTCATCTGGATCCTCGTGGTGGCCGCTGTGATCGCCGGCGCCATGGAAGACTGGGCCGACGCGGCGGCGATCGTGGCGATCGTGCTCGTCAACGCCATCATCGGCTTCCTACAGGAGGAACGGGCACAGAAGGCGTTGGCCGCGCTGCAACGCATGGCGGCACCGCTGGCGCGAGTGGTCCGCGACGGCACGCCCGCGTCGATTCCCACGCGGGAGGTCGTTTCGGGCGACCGGATCGAACTCGAGGCCGGCGACCACGTGCCGGCCGATGCCCGGCTGATCGAGGCCTTCGGGCTTTCTGTCCAGGAGTCAGCGCTCACCGGCGAGAGCATGCCGGTCGATAAGTCGCCGGCGGAGCCCCTGCCCGCCGCCACCTCGCTCGGCGACCGGCTCTCGCTCGTGCATGCCGGCACAGTGGTCGCGGCGGGCAGCGGCTCGGCCGTCGTGGTGACCACCGGCATGGCCACGGAAATCGGAAAGATCGCCGGCATGCTGGAGCGGTCTCCACCGGAGCAGACTCCGCTCCAGCGCAGGCTGGCTGGACTGGGCCGAATCCTGGTGGCCGTCTGCCTCGCCGTAGTTGGGATGATCTTCCTGATGGAACTGATCCGCGGCGGCGGGCTCAGCGAACTCCGGCGGACGGGCAGGCTCGGGGAAGTGCTCCTGCGGGCGGTGAGCCTGGCGGTGGCCGCGGTGCCCGAAGGGCTGCCGGCGGTGGTCACGCTCGTGCTCGCTCTCGGCGTGCAGCGGATGGTGGCGAAAAACGCGCTCGTTCGCCGTCTGCCGAGCGTGGAGACACTCGGCTCGGTGACGGTGATTTGTTCCGACAAGACCGGCACCCTTACCCGCAACGAGATGACCGTTCGTGACGTCGTCACTGCTGGCCGTCACTACCGCGTGACTGGTGCAGGCTACGAGCCCCGGGGCGAGTTTCTTGCGCATCACGCCGGCGGCGGCCATGCCGTCGTGCCCGCCGCCGAGCCTGATCTCCGCACGCTCCTTTGGATCGCGGCCCGCTGCACCACGGCGACGCTGCGGCCCGGGGCCGATGGCGGCGGCTGGCAGGTGATCGGTGATCCGACGGAGGGGGCCCTGGTCGTGGCCGCGGTGAAGGGAGGCGTGGCCGCAAGCGATCCTGCCGAACCGACCATCTTCGAGATTCCCTTCGACTCCACCAGGAAGCGGATGAGCGTGGTCGTGCGGCTCGACGCGAAGCGGCGCATGCTGGCCACGAAGGGCGCCCCGGAGGCGGTCCTCGCGCACTGCGTCGCCGAGCAACGGGACGGCCGCGTCGTGCCACTCACCGATGAACGCCGCCTACAAACTCTGGCCGCGGCGGCCGCCCTCGCCGAGCAGGCGCTGCGGGTGCTGTCACTGGCGTGGCGTGACGTGCCAGCGGACGAGCCGCTCGACGATGACCCGAGCCACGTCGAACGCGGGCTGGTGCACGTGGGCCTCGTCGGCATGCTCGACCCACCCCGAGACGAGGCCCGCACCGCCGTGCAGCGCTGCCGATCGGCCGGCATCCGCCCCGTGATGATCACCGGCGACCATCCAGCGACGGCGATGGCCGTGGGCCGCGAACTCGGGCTCGTCAGGCCGGGCAGCGACCGCATCGTCACCGGCACGCAGCTCGACGCCATGGATGAGTCGGCCATCACGACTGCGGCAGCTGAGACGGCCGTCTATGCGCGGGTGTCTGCCGAGCACAAGCTCCGCATCGTGCGAGCGCTGCAGGGCCTCGGCAACGTGGTGGCGATGACGGGCGACGGGGTCAACGACGCCCCGGCGGTGAAGGCGGCCGACATCGGGATCGCGATGGGGATCACCGGCACCGATGTCACCCGCGAGGCGGCCGACATGGTGCTCACGGACGACAACTTCGCTTCGATCGTCAGCGCGGTGGAGGAGGGACGGGGCATCTACGACAACATCCAGAAGTTCATGCACTACCTGCTCTCGTGCAACGCGGGAGAGGTGCTCGTGATGTTTGTCGCTGCCGTGGCCGGATGGCCCGCGCCCTTGGCCGCGATCCAGATTCTGTGGCTCAACCTCGTGACCGACGGCCTGCCGGCGCTTGCGCTGGGCCTCGAGCCGCCGGAGCCCGACATCATGAACCGGCCGCCACGTCCACCGCGGGAGCCGGTGATCCCGTGGGCACGCGGCATCCAGATCGTCGCGCACGGAGTGATCGTGGCGGCGGTGGTGCTCTTCGCGTTTTGGATCACCTGGCAGGGTGATGAGGCCCGGCTGCCCTTGGCCCGCACCGTGACGTTCTGTGTCGCCGCGTTCAGCCAGCTTTTCTTTGCTATCGGCTGCCGCAGCGACCGCTCGACCGCGTTTCAACTGGGCTTCCTCGGCAACCCGGCCCTGCTTCTGGCCGTGGTCCTCTCGGGACTGCTTCAGGTCATTGTCGTCACGCTACCGCCGACACAGCCGTTACTCGAAATCGACTCCACGATCGGCCGCGAGTGGGGACTCGTGCTCGGACTATCGCTCGTGCCGGTCACTGTCGTCGAGTTGGCGAAATACCTCGTCCGGCCAAGACCCCGCCCTGCTCAGACCTTGTAGCCGTTGCGGGTGACGTCGGGCTTCACGCCCTCGGGCGTCTCGTCGCTGGCGATGTCGAACCATTCGGGCTTGAAATCGATCCGAGCCTGCGACGTCGGGTTGGCCAGCGCGATGTTGCTCACCAGGGCGATGACGGCGTCGGCGATCGCCACGTCCGGCTTGCACCGCGGCTGGTTTTCGGGTGACGGGTTGCGGATGCACCACGCCCAGTGTTCCATCTCCTCGGTGTAGCCGCGAGACGGAGCCGCGTCGGCGCCGCCTGCCTTGCCGCTGGCCGCGTAGCCGCCGCCACCCCCGCCGCCGCTCTCCGTGGTGTCGAGCGTGGGCGAGCCGTCCTTCGCCTTGGCGACGGTCACGCGGGTGTCCTTCGATGAATCCTTGTAGAGCATCACGTCCCGCTCCTGCTCCAGCACGAGCGTGCCCTTTGTGCCCAGCACCACTTCGCCGTAGCCGCCGAAGCCGTTGCCATTGATGGAGGAGTAAGTGACGACGATCTTCTTGTTCTTGTCGTCCTCGTATCCCGGAGCGGGATACTCATACATGCAGTAAACATGGTCGTCGATCTCGCGGTCGGCCGGAAAGATGCTCCGGTTGCCGACGGCGGTCACCGTCAACGGCTTCACCTTCTTACCCTGGCCGTGCATCGCCGACACGAAGATGCCGGCGGCGTCGAGTTGGTGGCTGCCCAGTTCGGCCATCAGGCCACCGCCCGTGCGGTTCCAGAGCCGCCAGCGGACGAGCTCCTCCATTGGCGCGCGGGCCGATCCGTCGGGCAGCGACATCTGCGTGTAGCCGAACTTCGCCGCATCGAGCAAGGAATCGGAGATCTGGGCCTCGAGCTGGGCGATCTTCTTCTCAAGCGGGTCGATGTCGGAGGGCTTCGCGGTTTCGAGGTCCTTTTTCCAGCCGGCGAGTTGCTTGGCAAGCGATGCGTCGTCGGGCATCGGTGGCTTCCAGGAATCCTTGCCGGGCAGGTTGCCACGATGCCACTGGGCGCGGATCGAATGCAGGTCACCAATGAGCTTGGCGGTGCCGATCGTATGGACGGCGTTGTCGTAGAGCATGCTGTAGTGCCGCTGATGGCCGGTCGCGAGGATCTTGCCGGTCTCCTGCGACACGCGGCTCATCTCCTTGCACTCGTGCACACTGTGGCCCATGAGCTTTTCGGTGAGCACATGCTTGCCGGCCCGCATCGCCTTGATCGACGCCTCGGCGTGGAGGTGAAGCGGCAGTGCGATGATCACCGCCTCGACGTTCGGGTCGGCGAGTAGGTCTTCGTAGGCCGCGTAGATTTTGACCTTCTCGCGGGCCGCATCCTCCGTCGACCACTTGTACTTCGCCATCAGCCCGGGACGGGCCTGGTAGGCGCTGGGGCTGGAGACGTCGCCGTGAAACGCACGGAAGACGTTGTAGGGCCGGATATCGGCGATGGCGACGACGTTGAGGTAGTCGGGATTGTGGGCCCCGACGAGCACGCTCCCCTCGTCGCCCGTGCCGAGCACGCCGACGCGGAGCGGGTCGCCCACGCTCTTGCCGTAGCCGAAGTAGATCGAGCCCAGTCCGGCCCCGCTGGCGAGACCCGCCGCCACCGTGCCGGTGAGGAAGTCACGCCGCGTGATGGCGACGGAGTCGGCGAAGTTTTCCTTGCCGATCGTTTTTTGCTGTTCGGTCAGGTTCATGGGATCCCCTTTGAGGGCTCGGCGTGCGTGAACGTCTAGGAGTGAGTGCCAGAGGGCGGCTTTGAGACCCCAAAGCACGAGGACAGCGGACACCACTGGCTCAGGAAATAGTCGAGGCCGCTCCAGCCTCCGGTGGGGAGGGCGGCGATGACGAGCAACGCCGCCACCTCCACCCATTGATCGTACGTGGGCTGGGCCCCAATGGCCCAAAAGGGCTGCGAGGCGATCACGCTGAGCAGGAAAAACACCCCACCCATGGCGTTGAACTTGGCCAGCACCCCGAGCACGAGGCAGGCCCCGATCGTGACCAGCGACCAGCTGACGAACCGGTCGGCCCGCCAGAGCTTCGTCGGCTCGGCCGCCGATCCGGCAAGGCTGCGGTCCGCATCGGACGGCAGTTGGGCATCCCACTCGGCCGTCAGCTTGTGGCCGATGGCCGCGGCGTCTTTCATCCAGCCGGCGGCCTGGCCCCCGAGTTCCTTCTTCTTTTTGTTCACGCGTTCCCACTCGAAGGGAATCTCGGCGGCCCCGGGCTTCCGCTCCATGACGCCCAAACGGGCCACCTGGAGCCGGTAGTCGGTGAGGTCGTCTTCAAGACTTTTTGCATAGTCGGCCAGTTCCTCACGAGCGGCGGCGAGGCTCTTTTCAGCGGCGGTGCGGGCATCGGCCGCGAGCGGAACCTTTTTCATCCGGGCTTCGAGGAGCTTTTGCCAGCCAGCGATAACCGTTTGCTGCCAGTCCTTTGAGACCTCGGCCGTGGGCCGGCCGTCGCGGGCACCGAGCGTGCCCGACCAGTCACCTGTCTGCGGCAGGCCTGAGCGGTACAAGTCGGCAAGCGGGCCGACCGCCGCCTTGCGGAATCCGGCACTCGACCAATCGGGCTCGCGGAGATGGTTGAGGCCTTCGAGAAAGAAATGCAGGCCGCACACGATCCGCAGGAACGCAAGCGCGGCAATGGCGATGAGAGGAAGTCGCATGGGATTCCAAGCGGGGTTCGTCGGCAGCGGAGAGACGGGCCCGCGACCGATGACCGGTATCATATTGAACCCTGAAACGGACCGGCGACAAGCCCACGAAAAGCGGACCAAACGGAAAGAGCCACCGGAAAAGGCTTGCCAGATTGGCGGCAACCCTGCGAAAACGCGGAAATGCGAATCGTTCTCTGCTATCCCGTTGAGCAAAAACACGTCGCCCAGATCCAGGCCGTGGTCCCCGATGCCACGCTCGTCGACGCCGGTCAGGAGCGGGTGGCAGACGAGCTCCCATCGGCCGACCTGTTTTGCGGCCATCCCAAGGTGCCTGTTCCGTGGGACAGAGTCGTTGCCGAGGGACGTCTGAAGTGGATTCAGTCGTCGGCGGCCGGCCTCGACCACTGCCTCGTGCCGGCCGTGGTCGGTTCTGAGATCGTCGTCACGAGCGCGTCCGGCGTGCTGGCCGACCAGGTCGCGGAGCAGACCGTCGGCATGGCCGTGGCCTGCACGAGACGGTTTCCGCTGTTTCTCGAGCAGCAGCACCGCCGCGAGTTTGTCCGTCGCCCCACCGTCGATCTCACCGGGGCCACCGTGGGGATCGTGGGGATGGGAGGAAATGGCCGCCGCCTGGTCGAAGTGCTCGAGCCTTTCCGTGTCCGGATCCTTGCGACCGACTGGTTTCCGGTGCGGAAGCCCGCAGCCGTCGAGTTTCTCGGCAGCCCCGATACGCTCCCCGGCCTGCTGCCCGAGATCGACGTGTTGTTTCTCTGCGCTCCACTCACCGAACACACCCGCTCCATGATCGACGCCACGGCGATCGCCCGGATGAAGAAGGGGGCGATCCTCGTCAACGTCGCCCGCGGGCCGCTGGTCGACGAGGATGCACTCGTCGATGCGCTCGAGCGCGGTCATCTCGACTCGGCGGCCCTCGACGTGACCCCCGACGAGCCCCCTCGGCCTGACAGCCGGCTCTGGACTGCGCCGCGACTTTTGATCACGCCCCACGTGGGCGGGCAGTCAAAACACCGAATCAATGCGATGACCGATTTTTTCTGCGACAATCTCGTGAGGTTTCGTGAGGGTCGGCCCCTGCGGAATCTCGTCGACAAGCGACTTGGCTTTCCCGAGCCGCCTGATGAGGGAAGCGGACGATGAGCACGACCATCATGCAGGAGGATCGGCCCACGATCACGGCGGCCGGTGACGTGGGCAGCCAGTGCCCCGAGGATCTCCTCTCCCGCTATGCCGAGATTCTCAATGCGGGCCGCCTCAACTGGACCGAATACCACACGCTCTCGCGGCGACTCGGGGCGGGCGGGCAGGGGGTCGTCTATCTCACCACCCGGCGCGGCACCGACAACTTTACGCTTCCCGTCGCGCTCAAGATTTTCTCGCCCGAGCGGTATGCGTCGGAGCTGCTTTATGTGGAGGCGATGAACCGCATCGCGGCGGTGGCGGCCCGAGTGGCCCAGATCCAGCAGGACAACCTGCTCGACGTCCACAACTTCGTCGAGCAGCGCATGGTCCGGATCATGGAGATGGAGTGGATCGACGGCTACGATCTCTCGCGGCTCCTCGCGCCCGAACTGCTTGAGCGCACCAAGGCGAGCGTCGACGAGGATCGCTGGACGTATCTCAACAACGTGATCGTCACGGCGGGCCCTCTGCAATCGCGGCTCAAGCCGGGAGTGGCGATCGCGATCGTACGGGAATGCCTCGCCGCGCTCGCCGCACTCCACCGCGAGGGGATCGTGCACGCCGACGTGAAGACCTCCAACATCATGGTGAAGCGGACCGGCAACGCGAAGATCATCGATATCGGCTCGGGGCATCCGGTTGACGAACCGCCGCCGACGCGGACCTGCACGCCGGCCTATGCGGCTCCGGAGGTGCTCGAGGGCCGCGACAACACGCCGCGTTCCGACCTGGCCAGCCTCGGCTACGTGCTCATCGAGATGCTTTCAGGGCGGCCACTGTTCGCCGGCCTCCAATCGTTTGGCGACCTGCTCGAGGCCAAGCGATCGCTCGTGCACCGGCTACCGCAGCTACTCCCAACCGAGGTGACCTGCAACGAACTGCTTATGGATTTCTGCCGCGGCCTCATCGCCCCCGATCCCGCGAAGCGGTTTCCGAGCGCTGAAGACGCCGACATGAAGAAGGGCGGCGCGGCCAGCTTTCACCGCCAGCTCATCGTGGGAGGGCTCGCTAGCGAATACGAAAACGAGATCCGCGCCTGGCTCGAAGAGCTCGACTGAACTCTGCCACGCTTTTTGAGGGCCGG
>JBBDNW010000008.1:0-41983 GCA_040877375.1 Pirellulales bacterium
TACCCGCATTCCCCGCGCTTGCGCTTGGGGCTTCCTGACGGGAGCACGGGGGTCGGCGAACGCTCGAGGAGCCTGGGGCGTATCCGCGCCAGGAGCGACGAGACTTTTGCCGCACCCTTTGCCGGCGATCCACCGAAGTCGGATGCGCTCTAGCGCAGGTCGATCGGCTTCACGTCGAGGCTGCCGATCTCTGCCCGGGCCACAGGCTTCGGCGCCGCAGTTGGCCTCGATCCCGAGGTGATCGGCTGCGACCGGCCTTCGAGCATCCGTTCCATCTCGGCCACGCGATCCTGGATCATCGACGGCATGCGGCGGCGGCCCTCGGGCGTATCGATCGATTCGTTGAAGACAACACGGCCCTGTGGATCGGAGACGACGAGCGTCGTCTCATCGCCGCTGGTAAGACGGATCTGATAATCGGCATCCTGCCTGACGAGTGTCTCGCCGGCGAGCCTCTGCAGGCTGCCCGCGGTGACGGGTCCATGCTTGGCGACGTGCTGCTGGACCAGCGCGAGTGATGATGCCGTTGGACGCAGTCCGCCGGGGGCAGCCGTGGCGTGGGACCCGCCCATCGCACCGACCCCGCCATCCGTGAGCGGAATCACGACCTCGCGTCCCGCCCGCAGAATCGTGCATTCGAGCCGCACATCCTTCTCAGCAGCCGCGAGCAGGGCATCCAACTGCTCGGGCAGCAGAAGCAGTTGGTCGCCGAGTCTGACGAGCACGTCGTGCTGGGCGAAGCCGGCCCGGGCCGCTGGAGACGCGGGGGCGACCGCCTCGACCACGAGTCCTGCACCGCGCTTGATCGCCAACTGCTGCCGGAGCACGGCCGACGCGCGGGAGAGGGTGAGACCGAGATTCACCGATGACTGTGGACCACCAGCCACGCCTCGCGCCGGCTCGAGATGCGAACGTGGCTGCTCAGCGGCGACGGGGTGCACAACCGGGCTCGAGGCGATCGCTAACGCAGACAGCAGGCCCGCAGAGAAACGGTAGCAAGGCGTCGGCATGAGATTCATGGCCACACGGGGGTTGGATCATAGGCTGCGAGCGGGGAGCGGCTAGCGCCCCGTCCGCACGCGGAAACCGGACCTATGACGTTTTTTCGATTGCTATGCCAGACCGACTCCGCACCGGCGACAGACGGCGACCGCATCCCGCGGAACATGGGCGATCTGGTCATCGCAGGAGGGTTCCGAGGGCTCGGGGGCCCGGGGCGAGTTGGCAACACACCTGCGACATGACCGGTCGCCCGAAACTGTAGCGATTAAAGCTGTCATTCCGTCCGATACCAATCGAGGTGGAGGGGATGTCCCTCCGCTTTGTCGCTATTTCGGAGACCCGGGATCATGTCGCACCGCCCGCACCTGTCCTCGCTCCCGGCTCGCGTGGCCCTGGCCGCTGCGTGCCTCGGCCTCACAGCCGGCGTCGCCACGGCCGCCGGTGGCACCAGCAATCGCGGTGCATCGACCACGACCACGTCGCCGAAGCGGGTCGCCTCTGTACCTGCAGTCGCCCAGCCACCCGCTCCCAAGAAGCCGGTCCTGTTGCCCGGCTCAGGGTCGCTCGTCAAAAACGTGGTGGACGACTTCGAGGACGAGAAGTGGGCCTGGCGCTACAACCATCCGAAGAGCTCGGAGGAGCAGGACAAGCGGATGCGGGGCCCGCTCGCCAAAAGCACCAACGGCCGCTGGTTCGAGGGTCCCAAGCGGGGCACGCCCGACGTCGTCAAGCGGGTCGAACTGCCCGCCCCCGGACTCGAGGGAAGCGAGCACGGTTTGCTCGTCGCCACGCTCCGCGGAGGTATCCCCGGCCGCGTCACCTCCCAGATGCAGCAAGACGATTTAATCTACAACCTCTCGAAGTACAGTGGCCGCAGTATGTCGGTGGCTGACAGCCCGAGCATCACCGTCCGCGTCTACATGCCCCCCTTCGAGCAGTGGGAAAATCGCAGCGGCCCCAGCTTCGGCTTCCGTGCCGGATGCTTCACACACGCGATCATCACCGGCGACGACCATCCCGACGAGGGTGATTTCGGCCTCGAGGAATACTGGCCGGGCATGTTCATCTGCTTCGAGAGCAGCCACGACGGTCGCGTGAAGGAGGATGGTGCCTACCTCCGCGTCAGGAGCGGCCGCAACGGCGGCGAAATCCGCGGCCCCCGCATCGAGCAGCTCGGCTGGTGGACGCTCGGCATGTCGTTCACGCCCGACGGGATGGTGCACTCCTTCGCAAGCCCCGGCGTGGACGAGCTCACGATGGACGATCACATCACGTCGCAGTTTCCCTACGGCTACCGCACGGAGCTGATCAAGACGTTCTTCTTCAACGTCTGCACCCACGACGACGGCCGCACCTGGAGCACGCCGTGGGTCATCGACGACCCGAAGGTCTATTTCGTCAAGCGTCCCCAGCTGGCGACGACGAAGTCGAACAAGCGGTAAGCCACCGACTGATTCAGCGTCGCTGCCGCCACCAGCCGGCCAGCACGCTGCCGATCAGGGAGTGGACGACGCTCGAGATCGCGCACGGCACGGCCGCGAGCGGCTCGGCTGGAAAGTGCCGCTGGGCGAGCACCACGCCGAGCCCCGAGTTTTGCATGCCCACCTCGATCGAGATCGTCCGGGAAATCGCCGCGTCGTAGCCAAAGGCCCACGCGAACAGATAGCCGACGCCGAAGCCCAGCCCGTGGAGGGCCACCACCGCGGCGAGCAGTCGCGGTCCGCTCGTCCACACGGCCTCGGCGTTTTGAGCGATCACGCTCGCGCAGACCATCGCGATCGCCAGCACGCTGACGACCGGGGCCACGGGCAGCACAGCGACGGCCACCCTGGGGAGAAACCGGTTGACGGCCACGCCGACGGCAACAGGCAGCACAACGACCTGGATCGTCGACACGAACAGCCCGAGGGCATCCACCTCGACGAGCCGGCCCGCAAGCAGTTTCGTGAGCAGCGGCGTGAGCACGACCGCCGCGATCGTCGAGCAGGCTGTCATGATGACGGAGAGGGCGACGTCGGCCCGGGCGATGGAGGTGACCACGTTCGAGGCCGTGCCGCCGGGACAGCAGGCCACGAGAATCAGGCCGACCGCCAGCGGTGTCTCCAAGCCCAGCACCGTGGCGACCGCCCAGCCGGCCGCCGGCATGATCAGGAACTGCGCGACCAATCCCGTCACGACGGCCAGCGGCCGCGTGGCCACCCGCGTGAAGTCGTTCACCGACAGCGTGATGCCCATGCCAAGCATGATCACGGCGAGGGCGGCCACGATCGCATTACCACGAAACCAGGTGAAAAAACTCGGCTCGGCCAGCGCAAGCCCGCAGGCCGCGAGCACCCAGAGCGGAAACGCATTGGCGACGAGTTCGAGAGATCGCCGCATGTGGGGCACGCTAGCGCGCGATGCGGATGAAGTCACAGGCCGGGGCCAAGGCGGCGGCGAGGCCAGCACTCGAACCCCGCACCGAGACCTCGTCGGCACCCACACGGACGAGCGTGCATTCAAAGTCGCGGCCAGTGTCGCTGCCACGACCCTCGATCCGCACCTTCCAGTGGTCGCCGTCGCGGGTCCACACGCCTTCGGCGAAGCGGCCGTCCGACGTGAAGGTCCACGACCGGATGGCCTGGCGTTCCGGGTCCCAGCCGATGATCTCCGTGACCTCACGACCGGCGACGTCGGCCACGGGCAGAAGCCCGGGAATAGAGTCGTTTGCGGTCTCGGGCCGGGGTTCATCACTGTCCGCCAAGACGGCGTGCGTGCGGATCAGAAACGCCCTGCCGGCACTCCAGTAGCACCGTGTGCTCGCCGTTACCCCCGGACCGACGTCCTCCCAGATACCAACCAGCCACGACAACTCCTCGAGCGGTCGCGCCGCCTCTGCGGCCTCCGGCCGGGCCGCCTCGCGGACGCTCTGGAGGAGCCAGCGGCCATCCTGCTTGACGACGACGGCCGAGAATCGACTGCCAGCCCTGTCGCCGTCACCGAACATGATCCGCGACGTGCCATCGACGACGGCGACATCAGCACTCACCGGACGAATCGCCTGCACGTCGATATCGATGGTCGCGGCCGTATCGTCCGCGAACAACGCCGTGAATACCTCGCGAACAGCCTCTTGTCCCGCCGTTACCTCGCCGGAATCGAGATCAATGTTCTCGCCGGCGGCGGTCCAGTGGGCGACGAGAGCGGTGGCATCGTGCTGGTTGAAGGCCCGCAGATACGCACTGAGCATGTCGCGGATCTCGGCCCGCTCATCAACTCCGGCCGCCGGGTCCGTGGTCACGGCCGCAGCCAAACGACCCGGCTCAGCAATGCGGGCCGTGGTGGCCCGGGGCCGAGATGCCTCGTAGGCGCGGGGACCCGCAATCACCACCGGTACCGCGGTGCGGACCGGATGGTTTTGGAGTTCGGGCTCGACCCGCTCCGCACCGATCTCACGTCCGCCGCGGCGGGACGAGCATCCCGCGGCAACGAGCAGGAGCAGTACGCCGGCCGCTCCATAGAATGACATCCTGTCCATCACGAGTCGCCCTCCTTGTCGTGCTGCCGGAGCGGCGGCCGTGCCACCATTCTCCGATGCGACTCAGGGTACCCGTTTTGGGGAGGGACGGACAGTCACTTTGCCTCGACCGTCAGACCCGGAAAGTCGTCGGTGCGAAACGGTGTGAGGGGCAGGCCCGCCCCTGAGTACATGTTGCACACCGGATTGTCGGCCCAGGCGTAGCGCACTGCCACCGGGTCGCCTACCGTCTCGCTCCAGACTTCGATGCGGCCGTCCCCGAGGGCCGCAGCCTTCGCCACCACGAACTTGCGATCGGCTCCGGCGATCGTGAAGCCGAGGAGTTCGGCGACGTCGAACGGCCGCCATCCTCCCGTCGCGTGGTCGAACGAGAGCACGATCTTCGACCCCTGCTTTTCCATCGACTTGTAGAGCGGGCTGCGGGCGGTGATGCCTGGCGCCTTGTAGGTCTCGGCCAAGGCCCAGCGGGCGAGCCGCCTGGCGACGTCCTGCTTGTTCTTCGGATGAATGTCCTTCCCCTCGCCGATGTCGATGATCACGGCCTCACCGGTATTCGGTAGCGCTGTCATCGTCATCGTCTGGGCCTCGCGAAGTTCGGCCCAGTCGCTCTCAGCAGGCTCGGTCTTTTCCTGCTTGAAGTCGGCGAGTTGCACCCAGTAGAAGGGGAAATCGCCGAGACCCCACTCTTCGCGCCAGCTCTTGATCATGAACGGAAAGAGTTCGCGATATTGATAGGCTCTCCCGGCATTCGACTCACCCTGATACCAGATCGCGCCTTTGATGCCGTAACCGATCGAGGGCGTAAGCACGCCGGCGTGGATGTTGCCCGGCCGGGCGTTACCCTTCATCTGGCCGTCTGGATTGGCTGGCTGTTTCGGCGCCGGCTGTCCCTCCACCTTCGCCTTCTCGGCGGCCGCCTTGTAGTCCGCCAGCTTCGTCTCGAACTCCGCGTTGGCCGCCGCGAAGCCCGCCTCCATCTCCACCCACCGGTCGTGCAACGGCTTCAACTTCTCATTCGCCGCCAGCTTCTCGCGCTTCACCCAGGCCTCGGCGGCACTGCCGCCCCAGGCGTTATTGATCAGCCCCACCGGCACTCCGAGCGTGTGGTGCAGTTGCTTCCCGAAGAGATAGCCCACGGCCGAAAAACCACCGACCGTTTCCGGTGAGCAGACCTGCCACTTGCCGTTGAAGTTCCACTGGGGCTCCTGCGTGCCCACCTGCGGCACGGACACCAGGCGGATATTGGGGAACTTCGCGGCTGCCTTCTCGAGATCGGAGTCATTCGCCTGATTCACACTCCACTGCATGTTGGACTGTCCGGCACAAACCCAGACCTCACCGATCAAAACGTCGTCGAAGGCGACCGTATTTTTCTCCTTGACAGTCAGCGTGTGCGGGCCGCCGTACTCCTGCACTGGGTCGAGGAACACGTGCCACGAGCCGTCAGCCGCCGCGGTCGTCGAATGTGTCTGGCCGCCGAGGGTCACCGTCACGGCTTCACCCGGATCCGCCTTGCCCCAGACCTTGTTCTTGATGCCCTGCTGGAGCACCATGTGGTCGCCGAACATGTTGTTGAGCGACACGTCGGCCGCGAGAATCGGACAAGCGGCCGCGAGAATCGCGGCCAGTGCGAAGCGGATGCGGAGCATCGGAGTTCCTCCCAGGAATACGTGGCTTTCACCCGGGACCAGAAGATAACCGCACGAACCGCCTCGGGAAACCCACCCCAAGACGCAGGACCGCGGCGAGCGTGGACCCGAGCACGGCAGTGAGGCATCGCCCGCAGAGGCGAATCGAGCGTTTCTCGCACCGGGCTGACGCGCAGGGTAAGGTGGTGAAAAATCCGGCTCCAGTAGAAGGAATGGCACCATGGCCGACACCGCAGACGACAACCACCACAACCACCACAACGAGAGCGACGAAGCGCCGGCCCGCTCTTCATCGTCATCCGCCGTGGCTATTCCGCTGGTCGCCCTCGGGCTTCTCGGGGCCGCCGTCTGGCTTGGATCGAAACCCGCGACCGCTCCGCAGCCGCCCACGGCTCCGGTGACGAGCGCGACGGCCGCAGCCGATCCCCTGCCATCGTGGAACGACGGCCCGACGAAGCGGGCGATCCTCGACTTCGTCGCCGCGGTCACCAATGAGTCCGCTCCGACGTTTGTACCCGTGCCTGAACGCGTCGCCGTCTTCGATCACGATGGCACGCTGATCTGCGAGAAGCCGGTCGTGCACGGCATGTTTCTCGTCGACCGCGTGCGAGCGCTCGTCGAGCGGCGGCCAGAACTCGCCCACGAGGAACCCTATGCCACGATCCTCACCGGTGACCTTGAGTTCATCCGCAAGCTCGGGAAAAAGTTCTTCACCGAACTGACGTTCTCCACGCTCGCAGGCGTGCCTGAGGAGAAGCTGGAGGCCGAGGCTCGCGACTTCATCCGCACCGCCCGGCATCCTGTCTTCGACGTGCCGCTCGGCGACGTCACCTACCAGCCGATGAAGGAACTGATCGCCCTGCTGAAGTCGCGGGGATTCGCCGTCTGGATCTGCTCCGGCAGCGGCGTGCACTTTATGCGGCCCGCTGCGGAACTCTGGTTCGGCATCGGGCCGGAACACGTGATCGCCTCGCGGCCCGTCACTGAGTTGCGGGAGGTCGAGGAGGCGACGCCTGAGAACGAGAAAACCCCGAATCATCGGCTCGATCTGGTAGTCCTGCCCCAACTCCTCGTGCTCAACGACGAGGAACGCAAGCCTGTCAGCATCGGGGAGCACATCGGCCGACGGCCAATCTTCGCCGCCGGTAACGTCGGCACGGCGGGCGACATCGAGATGCTGCGGTGGTCACAGTCGGGGCATCGTCCGAGTCTGCAGTTGCTCGTGCTCCACGACGACGCTGACCGGGAAATGGCCTACTCGGAACCGACCAACAAGTCTCTCGACGCGGCGAACCGGTACGGCTGGCAGGTGGTCCGGATCGCGATGGATTGGAAACAACTCTTTGCGAAGCCGCTCGAGAAACAGCAGCCGGTCATCGCGCGCATCGCAGCGGCTCCCAGCCTTGCGACATCCGCGAACGAACTACAGGCACCGCCGGCTCCTGACGTCAGCGCGGGCCCTCCGCCGACAAAGTGGGAGGAGGAACTCGCGGCTTTCGACAAGCTCGACGGCGAACAACCGCCCCAGCCAGGAGGTATCGTGCTCTTGGGCTCTTCGAATATCCGCCTTTGGAACACGCTCGCCGACGACTTCCCGGGCATGAACGTGATCAATCGAGGGGTCGGCGGCTGCCGGCTCGAGGAGTTGGCCGAGTTTGCACCGCGACTCCTCGCCGCAGCTCAGCCACGAGTGATCGTGGTCGCGGCCGGCACCAACGACGTCAACGCCGGCACGCCACCCGACGAGATTCGTGCCGCCTTTGAGCGACTCGTCGCCGAACTGCGACGCGACCATCCCGAGGCCACGGTTGGGTTCCTGGCGATCTCGCCGACGGTGAAGCGCTGGGAACAGTTCAAACGGCAGGCCGACGCCAACGCGGCGGTGAAGGCCTTCATCGAGGCTTCGGCCGACGATCGGCTCGTGTACCTCGACGCCAACGCCGCCTTCCTGGGCCCAGACGGCATGCCGGCTGCGGAGTGCTTCATGGACGACATGCAGCATCCCAGCACCATCGGCAACTCGCGGCGGGCGGCGATCATCCGGCCCGTGCTCCAGGACCTGCTCGGGGATCTGCGTCAGTACCGTTAAGACTCAGTGGCTCGAAAATCCGAGTGGGCCAGGGGTGTTCCAGGCTCGGATGGATGATCTTCGGCTGGCTGAAACGCTGAAAATGAGCGGCAAAATACCAGGTTTCCGACCTGGTATCGCAATCCGGCCTGGTATCGCAAATTGCTCGCTGCCCCGTTTCCCCCCCCCAACAAGAAGCGAATTCGGCCAAAACCATGGGCTGTCTTACCGAGCTTTTTATTTTGGGATCCGAACCCTTGAAAGCCAGATTTGTCAACGTAATCTATCCATCTTACCAGGCGGCCGGTTGTTCGGTCGTCGCAAGAGATGGGTCTCTTCGACCGACCGGCGTTCGGGCGCGTTCAAGAAAAACCGGCTCGATTCTTTCTGTTTCCTTTCCTTTTCTTTGGAGGTTTGCGTGATTCGCAAAGTTCTTTCCTGCCTCCTGCCGGCGTTCGCCGTCGTTGCCCTGTGCACGAGCACATGGGCTGCCGATTGCGGTGCCTGCGGTGGCGGCTGTGAGGGTGGCTGCGAGGGCAGCGCCGTCGTCAGCGGTGGTGATTGTGGTGCTTGTGCCGGCTCATGCGGCACCAAGACGGTGTATCAGCGTCAGTACGTGACCGAGATGAAGACGGTCACTTCGACTGAGTACACCACCGAGACTCGCGAGCGGACCTATACGGTCAACAAGCGCGTCCCGCGGACCGAGACGAAGACCCGCACGGTCACCGTGCAGGTTCCCGAGACTCGTTCCAAGACTGTGAACTACACGGTCAACAAGAACGTGACGGAGACCAAGACGGCCGAATACACCGTTCAGGTCCCCTACACCGAGTCGGTCGAGCAGACCTACACGGTGAACGTTCCTGTCTCCGAGGAGAAGACCGCCACCTACACGGTGATGGTGCCGAAGCAGGAAGAGAAGACCTCGACCTACACGGTGATGGTCCCCTACACCGAGCAGGTCGAGCAGACCTACACGGTGATGACCTCCGTGCCGGAAGAGAAGACCTCGTCCTACACGGTCAGCGTCCCTTACATCGAGTCGGTCGAGCAGACCTACACGGCGATGACCTCCGTGCCGGAAGAGAAGACCTCGTCCTACACGGTCCAGGTTCCGTACACCGAGTCGGTCGAGCAGACCTACACGGTGAACGTGCCGGTTTCGGAAGAGAAGACCGCCACCTACACGGTGATGGTGCCCTACACCGAGGAGAAGGTTTCGACTTACTCGGTCAGCGTTCCCTACACCGAGCAGGTCGAACAGACCTACTCGGTGAACGTGCCCTACACCGAGGAGATGACCGGCAGCCGGACCGTGCAGAAGCGCGTTCCGGTCCAGTCGTCGAAGACGGTGCAGGTCCGCGGTGGTAGCTGGGTGACGGAGCAGGTCGAGGTTGCCTCGGCCGGCACCGATGCCAGCGGTTGCCCATGCCCCCCGAAGATGTGCTGCAAGCGTGTCTGGGTTCCGACGTGCGAAACGAAGGAAGTCCCGGTCACGACCTACCAGTGCACGACTGAGGAAGTCCCCTACTCCTACACGGTCACCAAGTGCCGTCAGGAGCAGCGGAGCCGGATGGTGAACGTGAACCGGACCCGGACCGAGGAGCGCACCCGCACCTACACGGTGTCGAAGTGCCGCCCCGAGGAGCGGACCCGGACCTACACCGTGACCAAGATGGTGCCGGAGACGAAGACCCGCTCGGTCAACGTCACCAAGTACAAGGCCGAGGAGCGCACCCGCACCTACACGGTGACGAAGTGCGTGCCGGAGACGAAGACCCGCTCGGTCAACGTCACCAAGTACCGCTCGGAGGAGCGTACCCGCACCTACACGGTGACGAAGTGCGTTCCGGAGACGAAGACCCGCTCGGTCAGCGTCACCAAGTCCCGTCCGGAGGAGCGGACCCGCAACTACACCGTCACCACCATGGTGCCGGAGGAGCGGACCCGCAACTACACCGTCACCAAGATGGTGCCGGAGCAGAAGTCCCGTTCGGTCAACGTCACCAAGTACAAGGCCGAGACCAAGACTCGGGAGTACACGGTGACGAAGTGCGTGCCGGAGACGATGACCAAGGAAGTTTCCTACACGGTCATGGTCCCGTCGCAAAAGGAAGAGTCGTACACCGTGACGGCGTATGACTGCGTCCCCGAGACCAAGACCGCGAACTACACAGTTCGCGTTCCCAACACGGTGACGAAGGAAGTGCCGGTGCAGAAGTGCGTGATGGTCGCCGTCGAGGTGCCCGTCGAGAACGCCTGCGGTGGCTGCGGTGATGCCGGCTCGGCCGGTGGCGATGCTGGTGCCTGCGGCGGCTGTGGCGAGGCTTCGGCCTGCGACAGCTGCGGCGGTGCTTCGGCTGCCGCGTGCGACTCGTGCGGTAGCCGCCGTCGCGGTTGCCGTCGCTGCAAGTAAGCACTGACTGCATCGGGCGAAAGCCCGGTCATACTGTGCCCACAGAAGGGGCCGGGCGTGAAAACGCCCGGCCCCTTCGCTTTTATACCGGCCTGCCTTGCAGCGGAAAGGTGATTCTGGTGCAGTACCGATCTTCCATAGATGGTTTCCCGCCGGAGGCGAACACGATGATTCAGGCCTGCGCAGGGGATGTGCTCCAAACGGCCCGCGACTCAGAGAGTGACACGCCCGCGTCGGAATCCCCCTCGTGGATTCACGAGGTGCGGCGGGCCGTCCGCTCCGCCGACACTGATTTGTTCCGCGTGTCGCCGCTGCGGTATTGGGTCGACTTCCTCGTCAGCCTGACGGCGTCGTATGTCGCCGCCTCGGTCTACCTGCTCGCGCCGCTCGGATCGTGGCAGCAGCTCGTCGCCTTCCCGATCGCGACCTTTTGGCTCTACCGAATGGGATCACTCGTCCACGAGGTCTGCCATCTCGGTGAGCACGAGATGCCGGGCTTCAAGGCGGCATGGAACATTCTCGGCGGCATTGTGATCCTGATGCCCAGCCCGTTTTTTACCCGGCATCACCGCGACCATCACAGTCGACGATACTACGGCACCCCGCAGGATCCCGAATACGTCGCGAACTGGGTCGAGGGGGGCAATGCGACGAGCGTGTTGAGCTACATGCTCAAAATCCTGGTGATGCCGATCGCCGTCTTCCTGCGGTTTCTATTCGTGCCGTTCACATTCGTCACCCCGCAGGTTCGCGAGTGGACGCTGCGACACGCGTCGGCCCTCACCTTCAATCGGGAATACGAGCGCCGGCCCACTGCCGCCGACCGGAGGGCGATTTTCGCCGTCGAAATCCCTTGCTTCATGCGCGCCTTGATGATTCCGCTGCTCGTGATTCTGGGGCTCAATCCCTGGACGCGGATTCCTTTGCTCTACGCCCTAGCCGTGGCCACGGTCGCGCTCAACCAACTCCGCTTCCTCGCCGATCACCACTGCGAAGGCGACGGCAGCCGTGTCGACATGGCAGCGCACATCACCGACTCCTGCAACTTCACCAAGAACGACCCGCTCACCCTGCTCTTCTTTCCGTTCTCGATCCGCTACCACGCCCTGCACCACCTCTTCCCGTCAATGCCGTACCACAACCTGAAACGGGCGCACGAGCACTTGGTGGCGACGCTGCCCCCGGATTCGCCCTATCTCGCCCTCGATCGCCCGAGTTGGTGGAGCGTGGCGAGGCACAGCATCTTCGGACCGCCGGCGCCGTCGCCGGCTGGCTGAGAGCCCGGTCTGCTGAGAGCCCGCCGGGTTTTGTCTGTTTTTGGACGGTTGCATCGCGGCCGGGAAAATGGTCATTTCAATGGTCAGTAAACGCTGACTCAATCGACCGAAGCCCGACTAAGCGGAGAACCGACGTATGCGGCCGAGCATGCTGAGTGAGGGGACCAATTCCATGGGTCGCAGGACTGCGGAAGGATGGCTGGCCACCGGATGGTGTCTGGTGGTAGCGGGCGTAGCCTCCGCGCAGGCCGTTGTCACGTCTCCCACGCCGGTCACACAGTTTGCCTCCCCGAATCCTGCCTTAACGGCCGTCGAGAAGGCGATCGCCGCCGAGGCCGACGCCACCGTCAAGGCCTTCAATGCCGGGGATCCGGCGGCGCTGGGCAACATGTTCATCGAAGACGCCGAGCTTGTTGACGAGAATGGCGACGTCACCGAGACCCGCGCCGAGATCACGGGCCTGTTCAAGCGATTCTTTGAGCGGTTTCCCCAAGCCGTACTCGATATGGAGGTCACCGATGCTCGGGCGATCGGCGACAAACTCGTCGTCGAGGAGGGCGTGCGACGGATCACGGCCGACCAGGGGGGGGCAGCAGCCCAGATGCGATACGCAGCAGTGCGGACGAAGGAAGGCGATCGCTGGCCGATCGCCTCCTATCGTGAGTTCTCGGACGATCCGCTGCCGACACCGTCCGAGATGCTTGCCCCGCTGGACTGGCTCGTGGGCGAATGGGTCGACCAGAGCCCGGAGGGCACAACTCAGATCAGTTACCAGTGGAGCGAGGACGGCAACTTCCTTATCGGTGACTACAACCTGTCTGTCGGTGGGCTGGCGAACTCGCGAAGCACCCAGCGAATCGGCTGGGATCCCGTGGAGGGCAAACTCCGGTCGTGGACATTCGACTCCGATGGCGGGTTCAGCGAAGGCGAATGGATGGCGGCCGACGACGGCTGGCTTGTGAAATCGGAGGCGACCATGCCGGATGGTACGACCGGCTCCGCCACGATCTCGATTCGCCCGTCCGACCAGGATCACTTCATGGTGAAGAGCGCTGATCGGATTATTGCCGGCGCGAAAGAACCTGACTTCGAGCTTGTCATTGCCCGCAAGCCACCCGCACCTGCCGCCGCGCCGGCAGCGCCTGGCAAGTGAGCCGTGATCCAAACCGTGTCGCGGTGAGTGTCGTAGGTCGCTGGCTTGTTTCCAGGCCCTTCGTTCTTTTTGTTCGGTCTGTCCCGTGGAGGAAACTGCCCATGCGGCTGCGTGCTGGCTGTGCGTGGATCGTGATTGTGACTGTGCTCATCACGAGCACGGCCCAGGCCCGTCCGTCGGTGGGCCGCGCTGGTGGTGGCGGTGGCGGTGGTGGACGGCAGGCCGCGTCGCGGCCAGCCCCCAGGCCGCAGATGCCTCAATCGCGACCGCAGGCGCGCCCACAGGGTCGGCCCCAAGCGATGCCACAATCGCGACCGCAGATGCCCGCCGCCCGGCCAAACATGCCGAGCAACGTGCAGCGGCCCGCTACCCGCCCGGGAAACATGGGGGCTGGCGGTGGCGTGGGCGGCATGGGTGGCATGTCCCGGCCTCAAACGCCAAACTTTCAGCGGCCCAGCGTCGGCTCGATGCAACGGCCCAACGCTTCGCGGCCGTCGTTGCCTAACGCGACGACCCGCCCGCAGCCATCGGGCCCGTTTACGGCCGCCACGGCTCGTCCAGGGCTCGGCTCGATTCGTCCCGGCGGTGGGGCGGGGCCTTTGCCGGGAAACGTGGGCCTTCCTGGCAACGGCGGCCGGCCAAGCGCGGGTCTAACAAGGCCCGCCCCCCAACCCGGGCTGTCCGGTTTAGGTGGCGGCAACGCGACTCGGCCGGGAGGCGGATTCGCCAATCGTCCGGGCTCTGGCCCCAGCACAAAGCCCGCGTTTCCCAAGCCATCATTGCCCGGTGGGGGTACTGGCGGAATCGCCGGTGGCAATCGGCCCACCACGCTCCCCGGAGCCACCGGTGGCAACCGACCTGGGAGCGGCGGCGATCGCCCTGGGTTGGGCAACGCCAATCGACCGACGACATTACCAGGTGATCTGGCTGGCAACCGGCCGGGCAGCGGCATCCGACCCAACGAGGTCAATCGGCCTGGCGTCGGAGGGAACCGGCCCGGAATCGGGGGCAATCGTCCGACGACGCTGCCAGGTGATCTGGGCAACAACCGTCCCGGGATCGGCGGCAACCGACCTGGTATCGGCGGCAACCGGCCCGGCATCGGAAACGGCAACGGCAACTTCAGCGGCAACCTCAGCGGCAACAGCTTCAACAACGTCAACGTCAACGGTGGCGGCTGGGGCTACGGCGGTTTCGGTGGCGGTGGCTATGGCGGCTGGGGCTACGGCGGTGGCGGTTTCGGTGGCGGGTATGGCGGCTGGAACAACGGCTGGGTCAATCCCCGCTATGGCAGTTGGTACAACGGCGGCTGCGGCGGCTACTACGGCGGTGGGTGGGGGTCCTTCGCCGCTGGGGCGGCGACGTGGGGCGTGCTCTCCGCCATCGGCAGCTGGGGCCTCGGCTACGGGACGCTCGGCTACGGCGCCGGCGGCTACGTGAATCCCTATTACGCATCGATGCCGGCCACGGTGGTCGCCTCGTCGCCTTATGACTATTCGCAGCCGATCGTGGTCAATAACTACATTCCCAGTGATGCGGTGGAACAGGACGCCGCGGAAGAGGACGCCGCGGAAGCCCCGGCCGAGCAGCCGGCGACACCACCCTCACCAGCCGATGCCGCCGTCGACGAGGCGCTTGCGAAGTTCAAGGCCGGCGACTACGCCGGTGCGCTCGCCGGATTTGATGCCGCGCTCAAGCTGTCGCCGAAAGACTCGGTGATCCATGAGGTTCGGGCGCTGGCGCTCTTTGCCTTGGGCCGGTATCCCGAAGCGGCGGCGGCGCTCAATGCCGTGCTGGCATCGGCACCCGGCATGGACTGGACGACGATCAGCAATGTCTACGGCTCGGTCGATGCCTACACGACGCATCTCCGGCGGCTCGAGGATGTCTGCCGCACCAAGCCTGATGACGCCGCGGCCCACTTCGTGCTCGCCTATCACTATCTCGTGGGTGACCACTCCGACATGGCAGCCGCCGCCCTGCGGGTCGTCGTGGCCAAGCAGCCTGGAGACGTCGTGGCCAAGCGGATGCTCGAAGCGATCGAGGCGACCGAACCCAAGGACGAAGAGTCGCCGGCGCCGAGTTCGGGCTCCACGCCCCAGAAGACGGATGTCGAGTCCGCCGCAGAGCCGTCCCTCCCCGAGACCGATCTGGTCGGCACCTGGAAGGCGAGCAGTGGCACGGACACGATCCTGCTCGTGATCAGTGAGGATTCCAAGTTTTCATGGAAAGCTCAGCCCAAGGACAAGCCCGCGGTCGAACTCGCCGGCACGATCGAGACGGCGGCGGATGCGATCGCGTTAGTCAGCAAGTCGGCCGGCACGATGGTCGCGAAGGTGACGCCCAAGGGCCCCGATGCCTTCGAGTTCAGCCTGCCATCGGCGCCCAAAGACACCACACCGCTGCTGTTCGCCCGCCAGAGGTAGCCGGCGGTGGACAAAGGCCACCCCTGGCAATCCCGTTCGGCACGGCAGGTGAATCGGCGTCTTGCGTGGGCCGGGGCTGCCCGTACCCTCTCGCCGGACGTTCACTCCGGCCCTCCGGGCCTTCACTCACTCGGAGACGGCTGCGCTTCGACATCCATGTCTCCGCTGGCCGTCCACGCCGCGCGAGGGCACGGGCAACCCCTCCTGAAAAAGCGTCGAGGAAGGCCGCGGGTGTTTTGAGGCTGGCGAGGCCGATGAGCTCGTGCCAGGCCGTCTGCTCGCCCGCTGTCGGGTCAGGTGTATCGCCGGCTCGGGGTGGCAAAAGTCTCGTGGCCGGGCGTCGTTCACGCTGTTATCCTTAAAGGTTAGTTGAGTCCCGCCGATCGACCTTTTGGTCCGCGATCCCCGGCCTCTGGCCGCTGGATCGGCGACGCGGGTGACCCCCCTGAGGACATGGTTCCATGGGTTGCTCGAGTTTCACCCGCGAAGGGCTGGTGCGCGGTCTGGCTGTGGCGGCCATGCTCGCGTGTCACGCCGCGGCTTGGGCAACGACCGCTGCCGAACCCGCGGCAACGCTCGACTTCAATCGCGACATCCGACCGATCCTGTCGGAGAACTGCTTCTACTGCCACGGACAGGATGGCCAGAAGCGGGAGGCTGACCTGCGGCTTGACGACCGGACTGCGGCGATCGAGGCGGGCGCGATCGTGCCTGGCGACCCTGGGGCGAGCACGATGCTCGAGCGAATCCATTCGACCGATCCCGACGTGCAGATGCCGCCGCCAGACTCGAATCGGCGGCTGTCCGACGCCCAGAAAAAGCTCGTCGACCGCTGGATCAAGGAGGGAGCTGATTACGAGCCGCATTGGGCCTTCATCCCACCCGTCCGGCCGCAGCAGCCCGCGGTGAAGCAGACTGCTTGGGTGCGAAACGACATTGATCGTTTCGTCCTTGCCGCGATCGAGGCCGCGGGGCTCGCGCCTGCTCCCGATGCCGAGCGGGCCGTGCTCATCCGGCGGCTTCATGCCGACTTGGTCGGCTTGCCACCGACACCGGAGGAGGTCGATGCCTTCGTCGTCGATTCCGATCCGCAGGCCTATGAAAAACTCGTCGATCGCCTACTCGCCTCGTCGCATTATGGCGAGCGGATGGCCCTACCGTGGCTCGACGCCGCGCGGTATGCCGACTCCAACGGCTTTCAGCAGGACGGCGATACCTGGCAGTGGATCTGGCGCGACTGGGTGGTCAAGGCGCTCAACGCGGACATGCCGTTCGACCAGTTCTCAATCGAGCAACTGGCGGGCGATCTGCTGCCGAACGCCACGGTCGAGCAGAAGATCGCCAGCGGCTTCAATCGCAATCACCTGTTGAACGGCGAAGGGGGCGCGATCGCCGAGGAGCAGCGGTTCAACAACCTCTTCGACCGGGTCGATACCACGAGCACCACCTGGCTGGGCCTGACAATGGCCTGCGCCCAGTGCCACGATCACAAGTACGACCCAATGACACGCACCGATTACTACAGCCTGCTCGATGCGTTCAACCGGGTACCGGAGTCGGGCACGCCGGCGAGGTTCTCAGCGCGGATCCGCGCAGCCCAGCCGGTGCTGGAACTCCCCACCGAGGAAAATAAGCAAAAGCTCGCGGAGCTCGAGGGGGCGATGCAAACGCTCGAGGCTGAGGCGAAGCCGGTGCTGGAAGCGGTCTACGACGCCTGGAAGATTGGTCTCTTCGCCGACGGCAAACCCGCAGACGGCGAGGAGCTCCCGCGGACCCTCCCGCCGCTGTTGCTCAAGCCGGAGGCCGACCGCACGGAAGCCGAGAAGAAGGAAATCGAACGGGAGCTGCGGGCATTCTTCGATGCCAAGATTAAGCACAAGCTCATCAGGAATCTGCCGGGTGTGGCGAAGTACGATGCCGCCAAGAAAGCCTACGACGAGTACAAGGGCGACCAGATCCCACGGGTGATGGTCATGAGCGATGAGAAGCCCCGCGACACGAAGATCCTCGACCGCGGCGACTATCTCTCCCCGGTTGGAGAGAAGCTCACCTTCCTCCCGCCGGCCTTCCTGCCGCCGCTACCCGCAGGCGCGGCTCGAAACCGTCTCGGTCTCGCGCAGTGGCTCTTTCTGCCCGAGCATCCACTCACTGCGCGGGTGCAGGTCAACAGAATGTGGCAGCAGTTCTTCGGCACCGGTATCGTGAAGACAACCGAAGACATGGGGGTGCAGAGCGAGTATCCACGGCATCTGCAGCTCCTCGACTGGCTGGCCGTCGAGTTCCGCGAACAGGGCTGGAGCCAGAAGCAGATGCACCGCATGCTCGTGACGAGCGCCACCTATCGGCAGTCGAGCAAGGTGACGGCCGACCAGCTGGCCAAGGATCCGGAAAACCAACTGTATGCCCGGGCGAGCCGGTTCCGAATGCCGTCGATGGTGCTTCGTGACGTCGCGCTGGCGGCGGCGGGCCTGATTCACTTGGCGGTCGGCGGGCAGCCGGTCTATCCCTATCAGCCCGACGAGATCTGGGAGGCGCTGGCGATCACGAAGGAGCGCGACTTTACGTATCCGGCCTCGCACGGCCCTGACCTGTATCGCCGCAGCCTTTACACGTTCTGGCGGCGGACGGTAAGCCCCGCCAATATGTTCGACACGGCGAATCGCCAGACCTGCACCGTCCGCGCTAGTCAAACGAGCACGCCCCTGCATGCGTTGACGACCCTCAACGATCCGACCTGGGTCGAGGCGTCCCGCGTGCTGGCGGAGAAGAGCATCGCCGCCGGCTCCGATCTCGACGGCCAACTTGCCCATGCGTTTCGTCGCGTGCTCGGCCGCAAGCCGACCGGCTACGACCTCGATGCCCTGAAGCGGATGCACGCCCGACAGTTCGAGATCTACTCCACGAGTCCGGAGGCCGCGACGCAGCTCTTGGCAGTCGGCGAAAGCCCGCGCGACCTAGCGCTCGACCCGGTCGCCCACGCCGCCCTGGCGAGTGTCTGTCTTGCCATCCTCAACCTCGACGAGGCCCTCACAAGGGAATAAGGGATGCACGATCACAGCGGGCTGCCCGTACCGTCGAGCTGGCGTTGCTGGCCCGCGGAGCCAGGATGACGAAGCGCAGGCAACATCGAGAGAGCGAAGGGCAGGATGCCCGGAGCGAACGTCCGGGCGAGACGGTACGGGCAGCCCGCTGAATGCGGGTGATATTCGACCAATGCGGAGCTGAACCATGAGCGACCTTTTTCAAGACAATCACGCCCGGGTCACCCGCCGCCGGCTATTCGGCTCAGCCGGCTTGGGAATCGGCTCGGTCGCCCTCGCGTCGCTCCTGCACCGCGACACGCAGGCCGCCACGGCGACCGGGCCGGCAGAGCAACGCGGCACGCCGGGGCTCCCTGGCCTGCCCCATCACGAGCCCAAGGCCAAGCGGGTGGTGATGCTCTGGCAGGGAGGCGGACCGTCGCACGTGGACCTCTTCGACCCGAAGCCGGCACTCATCGAGCGGGGCGGGCAGGACATTCCCGCCAGCGTCCGCGGTCAGACGCGGCTCTCCACGATGTCGAGCGGCTACGCAAAATGGCCGGTGATCGCGCCCATCAAGCCCTTCAAGAAGTACGGCCAATGCGGTATGGAGCTGACCGAGATGCTGCCGCAGATTGGCAGCCTGGCCGACGACCTCTGCCTCGTCCGCAGCATGAACACCGAGGCGGTCAACCACGCTCCCGGGGTGACGTTCTTTCTTTCGGGCGCACAGGTGCCCGGCCGGCCGAGCATGGGCGCCTGGACGAGCTACGGCCTCGGCTGCGAGACCGACGATCTGCCGGCGTTCGTGGCGATGACGTCGAGCGATAAGGGCAAGTCATGCGGCCAACTCTTTTTCGACTACTACTGGGGCAGCGGCTTCCTGCCGTCCCGGTTCCAGGGAGTCAAGTTTCGTAACACCGGTGACCCAGTCCCCTACCTCGCCAACCCGACCGGCATGAGCCGCGAGGCCCGCCGGGCGCTGCTCGACGACCTGGCCGCGATGAATGCGGCACATCTGGCTGACTACGGCGACCCTGAGATTGACACGCGGATCGCTCAATACGAGATGGCCTATCGGATGCAGTCCAGCGTGCCGGATCTCGTCGACTTCTCTGACGAGCCGCAGCACGTGCTCGACCGCTACGGTCCTGACGTCAAGACGAAGGGCAGCTTTGCCTCCAACTGCCTGATCGCCCGGCGGCTTCTCGAGCGGGGCACCCGATTCGTGCAGCTCATGCACGCCGGCTGGGATCAGCACAGTAACCTGTTCACCAAGCTCGAGGAGATGTGCAACGACACCGACGCTCCGACCGCGGCCCTGATCCAGGATCTCAAGGACCGCGGCCTGCTCGACGACACGCTCGTGGCCTGGGGAGGCGAGTTTGGCCGCACGCCATTCGGCCAGGGCGATCCAAACAACCCCAAGGGCCGCGACCACTTCGGCCGCGCCTTCTCGTGGCTGCTCGCCGGCGGTGGCACGAAGCCGGGGCACGTCTACGGCTCGACCGACGACTATGCATGGAATATCACGGCCGATCCCGTCCACGTTCACGACATGCAGGCAACAATCATGCATCTCGTTGGCATCGATCACACGAAGCTCACGTTCCGCTACCAGGGTCGCCAGTTCAGGCTCACCGACGTGCACGGGCATGTCGTCAAAGGCGTCATCGCGTGACGAGAGTTTTCATGCGCATCGCCGCCAGCGAAGGCGCATTCGACTTTGGTGTATCGCCGGCTCGGGGGCGGCAAAAGTCTCGTCGCCGTGGCGAGGATACGCCCGCCGACCCCCTCGCCTTTCATCGATGCATCGTGCCGAAGTTGGAGGTCAATTTCGGTCGTAGCGTTTGTGACAGCAGCCCGGTTGGACGACGCGAGCCAGATTGCGGCGAGTTCAGTTGCCGTGTCTTCGCTGTCAGTCTCCGCTCCACGTAACCGTGTATCGAGTCATTGAGGCGGCGCTTCTCGCATGCGTTCGAGAACCTCGTCAGTAGTTTGCCACTTGCCGGTAGACGCTCTTCGCCTGCGGAGTTCGTCAACATTGACGTTTGTCAGCACTCGTGCCAGATCGTCGACTGCTGGGTGTCGCGCCGGAGAAAAGTATCCCAGCACAGTGCCATCCTCAGCCCGAATGATTGCCGTTTCATGCACGGCAGCCAAGGTGATTTGTTATCTGCCGTCAATAGGAATCGTAATCATGGCAGGCCGCTTAACGGATCGGGTCGCAAACCGGAGGGCAAGGCTGTACGGAAGTGCGGTATCAGGGCCTGCTGCGTGGGAGTCAAGCACGGACTGCCCATACCTCGGATGGCTCTTTCGTCGCGTCTGCTGAGGCGTATGAAACACTTCTCGTGGTCGGGGCTGGCGGGCCGCGCTCGATGTCACCGATGCCGGATATTCATTCGAAACTCGCCCGAGGCATCACGCTCATCGACTACAACGCTTCCGCCAAGAAGCCCCAAGCGCGAGCGCGGGAAATACGCCCGCCACCCCAACCCACTCCGTACCACGCCCACGCTCGCGGATCTCATCCCGCCGCCGCGAAAGCACCGGCATCGGCCAGCCGGAGGCTGGCGGGGCACCTTGGCTTTGGCCACGTCGGCAAGCAGGCAGCCGGCGGGCTCGAGGAGCACGACACCTCACGCAAAAGCCTGGGCCAAGCTCATGGCGCGGGTCGGGGAAGAGTTTCCGCTTCAGTGCCCTGAGGTGCGGCGGCGACATCCGGTTGATCGCGTTTATCACCGAGCCTTTGCCCAATGAACGAAACGAACGCTGGCAGGAGCCGGCTCACTTCGAACCGGCGGTTCGCAAGCGGGCGAAGGCCACGATGGCTTTGCCCGCGCCCGACTGGAAGACGCTGGCGGACGTACCATTGGCCGTCCTATCCTCTGAGCATGGCACGATTTCCGGTTTAAGTCCCTGTTCCGTCGCCGGGATCGCGGCAGTCGGATCAGCGTCGAGCACGTCGGCGGCAGCGGCGGCTCGCGGCTGGCGAGCGCGGCCTGCCCTGACCGCTTCATTGCCGAGTATCACAACGCCTGTCTTGGCCTCGTGCGCGAGGCGCTTGCCGAAGTCGATATCCTGCTCGACGTCTGCTTTGGCGACGTGCCACCGCCGGCATCTTTTGACGCGAGCCGAACCCTCCGTATCGGCCTACAATGCGAGTATACGCTGGTAAAGCCCGGAGGCTGGAGCGGCTCCACGGCAGCGTGCAGGTGCTTGTGAACGTTCACCAGACCGAGCACCCGCGTCGACTGTTTGGCGATCCGGAGTTCGGCCCGACGCTGGCCGCCATGGACCGCAACAACAGGACCACCGTGACCGCCGTGATCCGGAAGCTCGCGACAGCGATCGCGACCGGGGTACGGCAGCCCGACTGACCCGCCCCTTGAATCCAAGAGTGCCGGAGGCGGTCGTGGGCGTCATGCTCCGCGTGGTGAGGACCGTGCCGCCGGCCCCCAGGACGCTCGGGCCCTCGACAACGGTCGGCTGATTGTTGGTCGCGTTGTCACGATCAAGAAAAAGGACATCGAAGACGACGTAGTCCTGCACGTCCTGCGGGCCGACTGCTGGCAGGGCCTGTCTCAAAACGCTACGCTCTTGCCTACGGGCGGCACATCTTGCCGCGCTCTACACCCTTGCCTGAGTGAACATCTATGGACCAGTTTCGTCGCATCCAGACTGGAAAAAAGGGGGACATCCATCTCGTCCTCCTCAAGGACAAGAAAATCCTCGATGACACCGTTCTCGATGAGATTCGCACGGAACTGACGCAACTCATCGGCAAGGCTACGGGGCCCGACATGCTGATCGATTTCGCCAACGTCGAGTTCATGTCGAGTGCGATGCTCGGCCTCCTTGGGCAGTTGCATCGCAAGATCTCGAAAGGCCAGGGTCGGCTGAAGATGTGCGGGATTCGTCCGGAGATCCTCACGGTCTTCAAGATCACGAATCTCGACAAGCTCTTCAGCATCCACAAGGATGCCCCGTCTGCCCTCGCCACATTCACCTGAAGCGGGCGGGGCACGTGGCACAGAAACCAGATGGCGGCGCGGCTGTGAATCCGACCGGCGTCGACGTGCTGATTGCCGAAGACAGCCGCATGCAGGCGAAGATGCTCCAGCGGCGGCTCCTGGACGCCGGCCACACGGTCCGCTGGGGTGAGAACGGCGCGCTGGCGCTGGCCATGGCTCGGGAGCGGCGGCCCGACATCATCGTCTCCGACATCGAGATGCCGGAGATGACCGGCTACGAGTTCTGTAAGGCGGTGAAGACCGACCCCGCGCTTCGAACGGTGCCGTTCATCCTCCTGTCGACGCTCTCGGATTCGATCGACATCATTCGTGGGCTGGACGCCGGGGCTGACAACTACGTCACCAAGCCCTACGAGCCCGACTACCTGTTGGCCCGCATGCAGTCGCTGCTCGCCACACCGCTCACCGCTACCGATGACTCAGGCGACGAGATGCTCGAGGTCACGCTCGCCGGGCAGAAGTTCCGGGTGCGTGCCGGCCGCCAGCAGGTGCTCAACCTCCTCGTCTCGACCTTCGAAAACGCCGTCTCGAAGAACCAAGAGCTCGTGGTGTCCAATCAGGAATTGTCGGTGGCCCGCGACGGGCTGCAGAAATCGAACGGGGAGCTGACCGCGCTTAACACCGAGATCTCGCGGATCAACGCCCATATGGTTCGCGACCTCAAGGCCGCCGCCAAGGTGCAGCGGTCGCTCCTCCCCGCCGAAGACGTCAAGATCCCCGGCACGAGCATCTCCTGGAAATACGTCCCCTGCCAAAGCCTCGCCGGAGACTTCCTCAACGTCTTCCAACTCGACGACGAGCATGCAGGGCTCTTCGTGGTCGACGTCAGCGGCCACGGCGTACCCTCGTCGCTGATGGCCGTCACAGTCGGCCGCTTCCTCACGCCCAAGGTCTCCGACCAGTCGCTGCTGGTGCGACAGGGGGCGGACGGCCGCGTAGCCGTCGTGCCGCCGGCCGAGGTGGCCACGCAGCTCAACAAGCTCTTCCAGGCCGACGAGTTCTCTGGCCTCTACTTCACGATACTCTACGGCGTGCTCCACCTGCCCAGCGGTCGGTTCGACTACTGCTCCGGCGGCCATCCGGCCCTCGTGCGGGTGCCCGCCTCCGGCGGCGACGTCGAGTTCCACACGACTGAGAGTTTCCCGATCGCATTCGTGCCCGACGTCGAGTATTCGCAGAGCACGCTCCAACTCGCCCCGGGTGACCGGCTCTTTCTTTACTCCGACGGCGTGCCCGAGGCGATGGACAAAGACCGCAACCCCTACGGCGACGACGCCATGGCCGCGTGCATCGCGGGATCACGTGCCGCGCCGGTCGAGGCCGGGGTCTCAACCCTCCTCGAGGCCGTCGAAAACTGGTGCGTGCCCAATGGCCCGCTCGACGACGTCTCGATCCTCGGCGTCGAGTGGCGGCCGTAGCTGTTCTTCTGCCGCAGCACACCCCGCGAGGAGCCCCGGGCCGCCCACTGCCCCGGTGCCGAGCGCGGCGGCTAGCGGAGCCAGGATGGCGGAGCGCAGCCGGTGTGCAGTGAGCGGAGGCCAGGAGGGCCGGAGCGAACGTCCGGCACCTGGGGAGGGGTGGCGAACTCACTGCCACGGCCTGGACTTGTAGGGGCTAGAACCGCCGGACGTGACCGGCTCCCAGCCGTCGTCAAAAGCCCGAGCAGCCGCAGCAGGCGATTCAGGCCTGTTTTCCGGCATCCGCCGCACTGCCGGCATCATCCATCGAGGCATTCATCAGGGGCCAAAGGGCGTCGATACCGTCCTTGAAGAAGTCACCGATCAGGATGTCGGTGATCAGCTGCTTCGACTCGCCGTGCTGCTTGACGAGTTGGCCGAAGTTGAGACCGTCATAGAAGCCGCACACGAGCTTTCGCATCCGATCCATGCCGGCGACGTAGTCCGGACCCCACGTGCCCAGTCGGTCTGCGGACGTGTCGCCCTGCTCGAGCCCAGCGGCGATCGCGTCGGCCGCCAGCGCTCCGCTTTTGAGTGCTAGGAGAATCCCGGACGAGTAAAGCGGATCGAGGAATCCGAAGGCATCGCCCACGAGCACCCAGCCGTCACCGGCCACCTTTGTGGAGCGGTAGGAGTATTCCTTGGCCGCACGGAAGGGAGCGACTCGTTCGGCGGCTGCGATCCGCGGTTGCACACCAGGACAGCGGGCCACTTCCTCGCCGTAGATTATCTCGAGGTCTTTCGAGTCGCGGTTCTTGAAGAGGTGATCGTACGGAGCAACCACGCCGACACTGACCATGTCGTCGGCCAGCGGGATGTACCAGAACCAGCCGGTCTTGCCCGCCGTCTGCATCACGAGCGTGGCGCCCGCGTCGCGGCCGGTCTCCCGCGTCGCCCCCTTCCAGTAGGTCCAGATCGCGGCCTTCTTTAAAACCGGATCCCACTGGCGGAGCCTCAGCCGGTCGAGGATCAGTCCGCTCTGCCCGGCGGCATCGACGACGACCTGGCAGCGAATCAACTGCTCAACGCCCGAATCGTCGACCGCCCGCACGCCCACCGCCCGCTCTCCCTCGAAGAGCACCTCAAGGACACGCACCCCTTCCTGCACGTCGACTCCATGACCACGGGCGTTGTCGAGCAAGAGCTGATCGAACTCCTGCCGCGACACCTGCCAAGTGCGTGAACTCTCGTGCTCCTTATAATCGGCGAAGTAAAACGGCTCCGAGACGCGGCCCTGCTCGGACACAAACTGCACGCTGTGCTTCTCGACAAAGGGGCCACCGCGCAGCGTCGGTAGGATGCCGAGTCGACCGAGCACCCAAAACGTCTCCGGGATCAGCGATTCCCCAACGTGATACCGGGGAAACCGCTCCCGCTCGAGCAGCCGCACCATTCGGCCCTGCTGTGCCAGAAGCGTGGCCGTGGTGGCCCCGGCCGGCCCGCCGCCGATAACAACCACCTCGGGACTTCCTGCTGCGATCATGTCTCTGTTTCCAGCCGCAACGGTCAAAACCGAAACCCGATAAAAAACTTTAGACGCGACCCCCTCCACCGACAACACGTCCTCCACACCCGGCATTTTCCACGAATAACGAACTTTCCCTGCCTCCCTGCCTCTTGCTTCCCCGCCTCCTGGACCCTGTCAGACAAGGAACGGGGATTGCCCCCGCCGTGTCGCCGGGCTTGCTGGCCAGCGAAGCCAGGATGGCGGAGTGCAGGCAGCATGCAGTGAGCGGAGGGCAGGATGCCCGCAGTGAACGTCCGGCGACACGGCGGGGGCAATCCCGTGCGGTGTCGATCCGGACGGCACGTGGTGCATCACTGCCGACAACTGGGGTCAGAAAAAGTGCTCAAAAAAATCCTCAAGCGAAACTCGAGCACACTGCTCAGCCCTCGAACTGGCGGAGCGCCTCGAGTGCGGCAATCGCACGATCCAGTCCACCCAGCCGCCCCACGGCCTTCTTGGCGGCCACGAGATCCTCGATCGAGATCTTCGACTTCAACTTCGCGCTCTTGCTGGCCGCCACGACCACAGCCGAAAGGTCACCGCTTTTGCGACGCTTCCGCGGCCGAAAGCCCATGCGCTTGAGCACCATGCTCGCCTGCGGTGACGAAACCACGACGCCCTGCTTCTTGAGGATCGCGATGATGGCCACCGGCCGGGGCTTCTCCCCCTTGGCCTTCATCGACGTGGCGATCTTGCGGATCTCCTCAGACTTGTTGATATCTTTCGGCGACTTCTTTTCAGTAGCTTTCTCGACCATCGCTTCCGCACCCACTTTCTCGGTTTGTATTACAATCTCGTTCACAATCAGCGCACCGCAATAATAAGTGCGCCGCGTCGCTCCCGCAAGAGTTGTGACTTTCAGTCCGGTCCAGGCCGCTATCCGCCACCACCTCGCGCACCACCCGCTTTCCCATCGCTCGCGCTCCGGGCTTCTTGAAGACTCCCGACGCCGCCTCCCGTCAGGAAGCCCCAAGCGCGAGCGCGGGGAATACGCCTACTACCCCAACCCGCTCCCCACCCCCCCGTTGCTTACTCCTTCAGATTGAAGAGCCGCCTGAGGGCGTCGAGCAGGCCGTGCGGCGGGCCGGAGGTGCTTTCGTTGCGGAGCGATGTCAATGGCGGGTGGAGCATCTTTGCGGCATAGCGATCGAAGGCCTGGCGGATCTCGGCACGATCGCTCTTGCGAAGATCCGGCAGCCGGCGGAAGAGACGGTCGAGTTCGGCCTCGCCCGTCTCGGTCCAGCCCGCCCGCAGCTGCTCGATCACCGGCGCCGTGGTGCGGTGGTGCATGTCGCCCATCAAGCGGCGGGTTTCCTCGTCGACAATCGCCAGCGCCTGCGGCAGTTGCCGCTGCCGGCTACGGCGGTTGGCCTCGCACGCGGCAGCGAGATCGTCGATGCAATACAGCCACACCCCCGGACGCTCGCCGATCCGCGGATCGAAGTCACGGGGCACGGCGAGGTCGAGCACCACGAGCGGCCGTCCCTCGCGGCGGCCCTCAGCCCGCATGAAAAGGTCGAGCGGCACGACATGCTCGCTGGCACCGGTCGTGCTCACCACGAGATCAGCGGCCACCAGTTCGCGTGCGAGGTCGTCGAACGCTGCCGGCCGCGCGTTGAGTCGTGCCGCGAGGTCGCTCGCCCGGGACGCAGTGCGATTGACGATCACGACATCCCTCGCGCCCGCCGCCCGGAGATACCGCAGCGTCTCCGCGGCCATCTTGCCGGCACCCACGAGCAGCACCCGCTTGTCGTCGAACCGCTCGAACACACCGCTGGCGAAATCAGCGACGGCCACGCTCGGGATCGAGACCCGCTCACGGCCCAGCGCCGTCTCCGTCGCCACCCGCTTCGCCGTGCGCAGCGCCGCCTGAAACATACCGGCCGTGAGCGGACCGGAGGTCTGGCTATCTTGGGCGATGGCCCACGCCTGCTTGACCTGCGCGAGGATCTGCGGCTCGCCGAGCACCATGCTGTCGAGGCCGGCCGCCACGCCGAACAGGTGCCGCACCACCGCCTCGTCGTGCTCCCGCGCGAGCAAGGGGGCTAACATGGCCGCATCGATTCCACGGCACTCAGCCAAAAACGAGACGAGTTGCTCGGGAGGTGGGGCGGCCAGATCGTTCTCGCCCGCCGCGTAGAACTCGACCCGATTGCACGTCGAGAGCAGCACGCCTTCGCGGCCGGGGAAGCGGTCGCGAAACCGCGCCAGTGCCTCGGCAGCCTGCTCGGCCGAAAAGGCAAGACGCTCCCTCAACGCGAGGGGCACGGTGCGATGGGTGCCTCCAACGAGGGCCAGCGTCATGGGGCAGCCTCGCTGGCGGCGGCGGGAACGGCCGCAGCGGGCTTACCATGCCGCGTCGAGCCGAGCAGACCCCACGCGATCGAGCCGACGAGCACGGCAAGGCTGACCAGCGCCAGCCAGGCATTCGTCCGAGCACCCTCAGGCCGCCGTCGCACGGTGGAGGCGATCCAGGCGGCTGCCGCCAGCCAGGCCACGACGGCCGCTATCCGTGATACGACTGGGTCGGTCCAGGGCACGATCTCGATCAGCCCGCGGCCGTGGTTGACCGCGTTGAGCACGATGCCGGAGACGAAGCCGGCTGCGGCTGCCCACGCGGCGATCGCCGGTGTGCGGGCCGTCACGTTGGCGAGCCGTTCGAGGCTCGGCATCCGGAAGCCGCGGAGGGGCGCCTGCTTTCTCGCCAAGCGGCCCGCCTGGATGAGCCACATCAGGCCGGCAATCGCGCCGAGTACCACACTCACGCTGCAGACGAGATGGAAGCCGCCGTGGATGCGACCCCAAAATCGCGAGGCCGCATCGTGAAGGAAGGGCTCGCGGCTGGCGAGCGTCGCCGCACCGATGAGCGCCAGCACGATCGGCAGCAGGAACAGCCCGACCGGCGTCTTGGGATTGGCGACGGTGAGCCAGAGGGAGCCGGCCGCCAGCAGCCAGGCGGCCAGGAGGTACCAGTCGAACGGGCTCGAGAGGGGCGCGGCCCCGGAGTCGACGGCGCGCCAGGTCAAAAAGAGCGTGTGGGCGAAGAGTCCGGCCGCGGCGAAAAACACCATCGCGGCGCCACGAACGCCCGAGCGAAAGACCAGCCGCGACGCCTCGCAGGCGAGCGCCACGGCATAACTCGCCGCAAAGCAGACGACGGAGATTCCGGAGAGGAAGGCGGCCATGCGAGATCCGGGCGGAGGGCGAACCGGTGCATTGTAGTTGCGGAAGGCGCCCTGCCGATGCCCCGCGGCGGACATATACTTCTGCGGCGATGAATCCATCCCCCTCCATCCACCCGCCCGTCCAGTCGACCGATCCGCTCATGCTGCGGGCCTGTCGGTTGGAGCCGGTGGAGCGGACGCCCGTGTGGCTGATGCGGCAGGCAGGCCGCTACCTGCCGGAATACCGGGCGATCCGCGACAAGGTGGGGTTCATGGAACTCTGCAAGACGCCGCGGCTGGCCGCGGAGGTGATGATCGCCACGGTGCATCGGCTGGGCGTCGATGCGGCGATCATCTTCAGCGATCTCCTCCCGATCCTCGAGCCGATGGGGCTCGACCTCGAGTTCGCTCAGGGGGAGGGGCCAGTGATCCACAACCCCGTCCGCACGGCGGCCGACGTCGATCGCGTGCGCGAACTCACCGACGTCGACTGCCTCGGCTTCGTGATGGACACGGTCCGCGCCACGAGGGCCGGTCTCGATGCATCGATTCCGGTGATCGGCTTCGCGGGCGCCCCATTCACGCTCGCCGGCTACTGCATCGAAGGGGGCACGAGTAAGGCGTGGCTGCACACAAAGTTGCTGATGTACACCCATGAATCGGCCTGGCATGACCTCGCGGATAGGATCGCCCGCGCGGTGAGCCGGTATCTCGTCGCCCAAATCGACGCCGGCGCCCAAATCGTGCAGGTCTTCGACAGCTGGGTCGGCTGCCTCTCTCCCGACGACTACCGCCGCTACGTGCTGCCCCATAGCCGCACCGCCATCGCCGCGGCCGCGAAGCGGGTGCCGACGATCCACTTCGCCACGGGCAATCCGGCGCTGTTGCCACTGTTGCGCGAGGCAGGAGGCTCAGTGATCGGCGTCGACTGGCGGATCAACCTGGACGCAGCCTGGGAGATCGTGGGGCACGACCGGGCCGTGCAGGGCAACCTCGACCCCGCCGTGTTGTTCGCCGACCGTGACACGGTTCGGCGGCGCACCCAGGAGATCCTTGACAGCGTCGCCGGCCGTCCCGGCCATATCTTCAACCTCGGCCACGGCATCATGCCCCACACCCCGGTCGAGAACGTGCTGGAGCTGATCGCGACCGTGAAGGGGGGCTGATCTCGGGCCGCGTCGCGCGACGGTGCCGGGGCTTCGAGATACGCCCTCGCCAACCGCCCTCCCGGCGTGGTAAACCAGCGTGTTGCGCGCCGGGCGGCCACCGGCGTCGGTTCGTCGCGCAACACGTCGCCACCCCGAACCGGCAGCATGAAGACTCTCGAGCAGCGTCTCTTCCATCTTTTTCCCGCGGCTGACGTCGCCCGGGCACGCACGATCACCCCGGCGTCGGTCGCCTGCCCGCGCGTGGGCCAGGTCAAAGCCACCGTCGTCGGCGACGACGGCGACGAGTACGAGGTGCACCTCGAACTCTCCGCCCACCGCCGCGGCGGGATGACGCTCGAGACGAAATGTTCGACGCCGGCTGGCAGGGAGGGACGACCGTGCGCCGTGCTCGCGGCGGTGCTTCTCGAGGTCGACCGCCGCCGGCTGCTCTCCGGCATCCACGACCAGACGCCGGTCACGCTCGCCATCGTCGCCGACGATCTGCCGGCACGTGACGACGCCGGAGATGACGCCCTCGACGACGCGGCCGATGACACCGGCGGAGAACCCGCCGGACGCGGAGCGGGCGAGCCTGCGCCTGCTTCATCGTGGACGCCCCCACCTTCTGCGCCACGTAGCTCACAGCGGCTTCCTCCCTGGGCTTCCGAACTCGAGGAGCGCCGCCGGCTCGTCGAACCCGCCGTGCGGTCGCACGCCCTCGTGATTCCCGATCAACGCCGCGCCGGCGGCGCGCTGGTGTTCGTGCTCGACCTGGGCGCGTCGGCCGCCCCCCGGGCCGCCGTGCTCGTACCCTCGCGGATGCAACTCGATGTCGCCGGCAACGCGACGGGTCGCCCGCGGCCGGTCGTGCTCGGTCCTGGCGAAGTCGAACTCGACCAGCTCGAGCCGCAAGAACGGTCGATCGTAGAGCAACTCGTGGGCGCTGCGGCGGCCGGCGACACGGGCCTCCCCGAGTCGCTCGAACGGCGGACGATTTCACGGGTGGTCGTCAGCCCAAAGTCGGCGGCCACGCACCTTGCGATGCTCTGTGAGGCAGGTCGGCTCGTCGTCCAGCCAGAGCCGCGGCGCGATCCGGAGCGGGTCGTGCCGCTGACGTGGGACGGGGGCACACCCTGGGAGTTTGCCTTCGTGCTGGAGCCGGACGACGAGGACGTACGGCCGGCAAAACCCCGCAGCCAGGCCGCCGTGGATGACGACGAACCGCTCCCCAGGCCCGCGAAAGCGACGCTCCGCGGCATGCTCGTGCGTGGCAGCCAGCGGAAGCCGCTCAACGAACCCAAGGCGATCCTCCGGGCGGGGCTCGTCGTCTTCTCCGACCGCATTGCGCGGCTTCAGTCGACGGCCGACGCGGCCACGGCGGCGGTCTCCTCGGGCTGGATGGAGCAGTTTGAGCGCCGCGGACCGATCGAGATCGCCTCCACCCACGTCGACGGGCTGATCGAACGCCTTGCCATGCTGTCCGACGTGCCGCGGCTCGTGTTGCCGGCGTGGACGGGCTGGCGGATCGAGTCTGGGGTGCCCCAGCCCAAGCTCGTGCTCGACGACTCGCCCGCCGTGTCGCTCGATGAACCGGCGACGCCAGGTGGCCGGCGACGACAGCAGACCCGCGTGCAACTGGCGGGCCGCGTCTGGTTCGACTACGCCGGCATGATGATCGCTGCTGACGATCCGGCCGGCGGCACCGCCGATGCAAGTCGCCGCATCTTCGTCCGCCGCGATCGGGTCGCAGAGCGGGAGGCGCTCGCGCTTCTGCCCCGGTACGGCGCCACCGCCCCTCGTGGGCAGGCGCTCGACGACGCTGCCGCCACGCACCACGTGGAGATTCCGCGCAACCGGCTCGACAGCTCGGTGTCGCAGCTCGCAGCGAGTGGATGGATGGTCGAGGTCGCGGGCCGTCGCTACCGCCCCGCAGGCAGCGTGGCATGGAACGTCACCAGCGGCATTGACTGGTTCGAACTATCCGCCGCCATCGACTTCGGCGGCGTCACTGCCGAACTCCCCGCGCTGCTCGAGGCGATCGCCCGCGGCAGCCGGTCGGTGGAACTCCCCGACGGCTCAATCGGGATCCTGCCCGACACGTTTGCGCAGGAGTTTGAGCCGATGGCCGCGCTCGCCCAGCGACAGGACGGCAGGCTGCGGTTTGGCCGCATCCAGATGGCACTGCTCGATGCACTACTCGCCGGCCAGCCGCAGTCGCACGTCGACGAGGCGTTTGACAAGCTGCGGGAGCAGCTCGCTTCGGGCGAGCTGCCCGAGGCGGAACCGGAGCCCCCCGGCTTTCAGGGCACGCTGCGGCACTACCAGCGGGAAGGCCTCGGCTGGCTGGTGTTCCTCGAGAAACTTGGCATCGGTGGCTGCCTCGCCGACGACATGGGTCTGGGCAAGACAATCCAGGTCCTCGCCCTGCTGGCCCGGCGACAAGCCGATGTCCGCGCGGCGGGGCTTCCGCACCGGCCTTCGCTGGTCATCGTGCCCCGCAGCCTCGTCTTCAACTGGATCGAGGAGGCGCGAAAGTTCGCACCGGAACTGAAGGTCGTAAACCATACCGGCACGACCCGCGCCGATGAGACCGGCACGCTCGCCGACTGGGATATCGTGATTACGACCTACGGCACGCTGCGTCGCGACATCATCGCCCATCGCGAGACCGAGTTTGACTACGTGATTCTCGACGAGGCGCAGTCCATCAAAAATGCGGCGAGCCAGGCCGCGAAGGCCTGCCGCCTCCTCCGCGCCCGGCATCGGCTGGCACTCACCGGCACGCCCGTGGAAAACCACATCGGCGAGCTGTGGAGCATCTTCGAGTTTTTGAATCCAGGGCAACTCGGCAGCGCGTCGCGGCTGCGGAAGTTTCTGGCCGATGGCCGTGGCAGCACGGATATTGTGGCTCGTGCCGTCCGCCCCTACTTGCTTCGTCGGACCAAGGCGCAGGTGCTCTCGGACCTGCCGGAGAAGACTGAGCAAACGCTCTTCGTAGAGCTCGGCGAGACGCAGCGAAAGGCCTACGACGAACTCCGTGAACACTTCCGCGCGGAACTCGCCGGGCGGATCGGCCGCATGGGGATCGGCCGCTCGCGGATCGCGGTGCTTGAGGCGCTCCTGCGGCTCCGGCAGACCGCCTGCCATCAGGGCCTCGTCGACCACTCCCGGGTCGACGAGTCGTGCGCCAAGCTCGACACGCTGCTCGAGCAACTCGAAGAGGTCCTCGACGAGGGGCACAAGGTGCTCGTGTTCAGCCAGTTCACCAGTTTCCTGGCGATTCTTCGGCGGCGGCTCGACGAGAAGAAGACGGTCTACGAATACCTGGACGGTCGTACGACCGACCGGCAGGCGCGGGTCGTGCGCTTCCAGGAGGACCCCGACTGCAGGCTGTTCCTCGTGAGCCTCAAGGCCGGCGGCCAGGGCCTCAATCTCACGGCGGCTGACTACATCTACATTCTCGACCCCTGGTGGAATCCGGCCGTAGAGGCCCAGGCTGTTGATCGTGCCCACCGCATCGGTCAGACACGGCGGGTCTTCGCCTACCGACTCATCGCCCGCGACACCGTCGAGGAAAAGATTCTGGCCCTCCAGGACCGCAAGCGGGAGCTGGCCGAGTCGATCGTACGAGCCGACGAGACCATGATCGCCAGCCTCACGCCAGAGGACGTCGAACTGCTGCTTTCCTAGTCGCGCTCACAAAACTCTCACGTTTCGTCAACCCGGTCGATGTCGACTATCCTGGGTGACATGTCAGCATTGCCTTCGATGATCCTCGTCGACCACCAGTCCCATGAGGAGGCGAACCTCGTGCCCTTGAAAAACCGTGGGACGCAGGAGCCGGTGAAGCCCCGGGTGCTTGTCGTCGACGACGAGGAGGATCTCCTCGAGCTCGTCCGCTACAACCTCACCAAGGAGGGCTACGTTGTCGAGTGCGTAGGCAGTGGCGAGGAGGCGCTGAAGGCGGCCCGCAGGCAGCCCCCCGACCTGATCGTGCTCGACCTGATGCTGCCCGCGGTAGACGGCCTGGAGGTCTGCCGTAGGCTCAAGGCTGATCCGAAGACCCGTGAGGTTCCCATCGTCATGCTCACCGCCAAGAGCGAGGAGAGCGACATGGTCGCCGGCCTCGACCGCGGCGCCGACGACTACATCGCCAAGCCGTTCAGCCCCCGGGTGCTCACTGCCCGGATCAAGGCGATTCTGCGACGCGATGATTCCCGGCGACGCGAGGAGCACGAGACCACCATCGACATCCACGACCTCTCGATTCATCCGGGCCGCCACGAGGTCACGCTCGCCGGCAGCCTCATCGAACTGACTTACACGGAGTTCGCCCTCCTGCAGTTCCTGGCGAAGCGACCCGGGTGGGCCTACACTCGGACGCAGATCGTCGACGCCGTCAAAGGGGAGGACTACCCCGTGACCGAGCGGTCGGTCGACGTGCAGGTGGCGGGTCTGCGGCGAAAACTCGGCGATCAGGGGCGATATGTCGAGACGGTGCGGGGCGTGGGCTATCGCTTTCGCAGCTGATCAGCTCCGGTAACGATTCCGGCCGCTGCGGTCCTTTTCTGCAGCCTCTGCGGATGCGACACTTGCGGTCCGTTGCCTCCCATTCCCTTTCCGGCCCGGCCGCCTGAGTTCATGCCGCGCACCCGACTCGTTTGGCATCTCTTCGCAGGCTGGTGTGCGCTCGTGGCGATGACGCTAGCCGTCGGTTTCTGGATCGCGAGCGTCCAGTTGGCGGACATCGTCGACGAAGCGCAGCGGATACGGATGACCGATTCGGCCAGGGGGATCGCCGCGGTGTTCGGCGACGGCGGCATGGCCACCGACCCGGTGGCATTCTCCGATTTCGCTCGCAGAAATCTGGCGTCGACGCGGATCGACCTGCGGTTATTCACACCCGAAGGCGATCCACTCACCGCTCCTACCGCAGCGTCGACCCCCGCGGCCACGGCGAGCGACGACGGCCTGCTCGCCGCGGCGCGCGACGGCCGTGTAGCCAGCGCGAGCCATTACGACCTCGCCTCCGGCCGCCGGTCCCTCGCCGTCGCCGTACCCGTGGGCCCCGCCGGCCGGCCGACGGCGCTCATCCTCGCGACGGCCGACACCGCCGAATCGGACCGCAGCCTGGCCGCCAGACAACGTCGATTGCTCGTCGGCTGCGCCGTCGCCGCGGCGGTCGCCTCGGCCGGCGGCTACGCGCTCGCCCGCCGGGTCGCCCGCCCCGTCGAGGAACTCGCCGGTGCCACCGCACGGATGGCAGCCGGCGACATCACGGCACCGATCCCAACGACGGACGTAGCGGAGATCGCCGATCTCTCCGCGGCCCTCACCCTGCTCCGCGAGCAGCTCGTGGAACGCGGTCTGACGATTGGACGGCAGGGTACTCAGCAGGAAGCGGTGCTCGGCAGCATGATCGAGGGGGTACTGGCGATCGACGCCCGGCAACGGATCGTCGGCATCAACCGCGCCGCCGCCGACCTGCTCGGCGTCGAGATCGAGCACGCCATCCGCCGTCCGCTCCAAGACGTGATCCGCAACCCGGACCTCCGGCGCTTCGCCCTCAAAGCCATCGATTGCCGTGAGCCCGTCGAGGACGATCTGGTGCTCGGCAACGCGCGGGACCGCACAATCCGGCTCCGAGGAACGGCGCTTCGCGACGTTTCCGGCGACGGAGGGGCCGTGATCGTCCTCAACGACGTCACCGACGTACAGCGGCTCGAGAATGTCCGCCGCGATTTCGTTGCCAATGTGTCGCACGAACTCAAGACACCCATCGCCTCGATCAAGGGCTTCGTGGAGACTCTCCTCGACGGGGCCATGGAAGATCCCGCCGATACCAGGCGGTTTCTCGGGATCGTCGCCCGACAGGCCGACCGACTTGCGGCGATCATCGAGGACCTGCTGGCTCTGTCGCGGATCGAGCAGAGCGAGGGGGCGGGCAATCTCCCGGTGGAGACCGTGGCTGTCGCGGGCGTGCTGGCGGCCGCCGTGGGCGACTGCAGTTTGCGGGCCGCCGACCGGAATCTCACGCTCGAGACATCCTGCCCCGACGATCTCACCGCCGCCGTCAACGCACCGCTCCTCGAACAGGCCGTCATCAACCTGATCGACAACGCAATCAAGTACACCGCCCCCGGCAAGGCGGTGTGGCTCTCGGCCAGCGCCGAGGAGACAGAGGCGGGGGCCAGTTACCTGACAATCCGCGTCCGCGACGAAGGCTGCGGCATCGCGGTCGAGCATCTCCCGCGGCTCTTCGAGCGGTTTTACCGCGTCGACAAGGCCCGCAGTCGTAACCTGGGGGGCACGGGCCTCGGCCTTTCGATCGTCAAGCACATTGTGCAGGCGCACGGTGGAACCGTTGCAGTGGAGAGCACACCGGGCGTGGGGACCACCTTCACGATCCGCCTACCGCCAGGCTAGAGCGCTTGCGACTTACGTGGAGCGGGGCGGGGTGCTACCCGCATTCCCCGCGCTTGCTTCGGGCTTCCTGACGGGAGCCACGCGGCGGTGGTGTGAACCAAAAAGCCCAAAGCGCGAGCGATGGGAATACGGGTGGTGACCTCGGGGGTGGCGCGGAACCGATCGGGATGGCGGGCGTATTCCCCGCGCTTGCGCTTGGGGCTTCCTGACGGGAGCGAGGGGGTCGGCGAACGCTCTTAGGAGCGCCTGAGCCGCCGCGGCCCTCAGCGACGAGACTTTTGCCGCCCCCGAGCCGGCGATCCACCACAGTCGGATGCGTTCTAACCCACCGTCACGCCGACCGGCAGACACGCGGCGTTGACCGAGCCGTTGCCGATCAGAAACGCCGCCGCGCTGGCGATGTCAGCTGCGACGATCGCGTCGGGCGGACGGGCGGCACTCGTCAGGAGACCGTTGACCCGCACGCGGGGGTTACGGGCTGCGAACTCTGCGGCCAACGCCCCCACGAGCCCCGGCAGTGCGGCGGCGGCCGTGATCGCCCCCACGTGGCCGGGACGCGGTGGAACCGCCGTCGACGCCGCAAGCATGACGATACCCCCGCCGCTATCCTGTCGCACCATGGTCGCACCCGCCTCCTGGGCCGCCACAAACGCGCCTATGCAGGAGACGAGGAAATGATTTTGCAGGTCATCGGCGGTGGTCTCTTCGAGCGGGGCAGGGCGGTCGATGCCGGCGCAGGTCACCAGCGCGTCGATCCGTCCGAAATGGTCGGTGACGCGGTGGACCATCGTCCGCGTAGCGCCTTCGTCCCGCAGGTCTGCTGTCAGGGCGAGGCTCGGCAGGCCGGCGGCTACGAGCGACGCGGCCAGGTCCCGAGCTTCCCGTAGCGAGGCATGGCAGTGGATCGCTACGCTAAACCCACGGCCGGCGAGGCCGCGGACCACCGCAGCGCCGATGCCCATTGCCCCGCCCGTGACCAGGGCCACGCGACCGGTCGGCGGTGTCTTTCCAGGCAGGAACTCGTCGGACAGATGCATCATGGCTTCAGGCCTGGCCGCCGCGTGGCTTCGGAGCGTGAAACTCCAGAATCTGCTGCCAGGCGTCCTCAGGGGATTCTGCGTAGCTGAGCAGGTCGAGGTGGGCGTCGGCTATCACACCGGTATCGGCCAAGAAGCGGAAGTCGATCACCTTCGACCAGTATTCGCGGCCGTAGAGAATGATCGGTACGGGCTGCATGCGGTGGGTCTGCCGCAGCGTGAGCGTTTCGAACATCTCATCGAGCGTGCCAAAGCCGCCGGGAAAAAGCACGACGGCCGCCGCGCGGAGAATGAAGTGAAACTTTCGCAGGGCAAAATATTTGAACTGAAAGCAGAGTTCGGGTGTGATGAAGGGATTGGGCTGCTGTTCTGCAGGGAGCTTGATGTTGAGCCCGATCGACTTACAGCCGACGTCGAAGGCGCCCCGGTTGGCAGCCTCCATAATGCCTGGACCGCCGCCGGTGATGATCACGTAGTCCCGCTCATCCTCGCACTGGTTGTCGATCGAAACGATGCGGGCGAACCGCCGCGCATCGTCGTAGAAGCGGCTCATCGACAGAAGCGTCTCGGACCGCTCAAGTTCGCGGGTGAGCCGGCGGTCGGTCGGTGCGGCCTGTGCCGCCTGCCGCGACTCCGAGAGCCGCCGCTCCGCTGCCTGGCGTTCGACGATCTGCGTGCCACCAAACACAATCACCGTCGACTTGATGTTGTCGGCCTGGAGCGCGATCTCCGGCTTGCCGAGTTCGAGGAGCATCCGCACGCCTCGCATCTCCTCGTGAGTGAGGAGTTGGGGGTCGTCCTGCGCGAGCAAATAACTCGGTGAGCCGAGGATCCGCTCCATGTTGTCGGCGATGAGGGCGACGTCGTCGCCGAGTGTGGTGTCGGGCAACTCGCTGCACGGCTTGGTCATCGGGGCAGCGGGCTTTGATTTCTTGGCCATAGTGATGGGCGACTCGTGGTTCGGGTTGTTCGAGAATCAGGCGTCGAGGTCTACAGTCTCGCCGATCGTAGGCACGTGGACGTCCCAGCCACGGCCCGACCTGAGAAACTCGGCCAGGCCGCGGGCCGCGGGCGGCTCGCCATGCACGAGGAAGGTTCGCTTCGGGGCCGGCAACGCGCCGAGCCAACGGTCGAGTTCGTGGCGGTCGGCATGGCCCGAGAGGGCGTCGACCTTTCTCACGACGGCCCGCACCGGGATGTCGCGGCCGTGGATCCGCAGAAACTCGGCACCGTCGAGCAGGCTTCGGCCGCGGGTGCCCTTGGCTTGGAAGCCCGCCACGAGCACCGTCGTCTTCGGGTCGGGCAGCCGGCGGGCGAGGTGATGGAGGATCCGCCCGCCATTCATCATGCCACTCGAAGCGATGACGATGCCGGGCCCGTGATGATTGTTGATGGCCTTCGACTCGTTGGCCGTCTTCGCCATCCGCACGAATGGGCTGGCGAGCGACTCCGCCACGCCCTGCATCTTTGCCTCACTGAAATCGTGTTCGCCACCGTGCTTCTTGAAGACCTCCATCGCATCGACGGCCATAGGCGAGTCGACCCAGACCGGTATCTCGGGCACGCGTCCCGCCGCTATCAGTGTCCGCAGGAGATATACGAGCTGCTGGCAGCGGCCGATCGCAAACGACGCCACGAGCATCATTCCCCCGCGGTGAAGCGCCTCGTTGGTGACGGCCTCCAGCTCATCGAGCGGCCGTGCCGGCGTATGGTCACGGTCGCCATAGGTGCTCTCGCAGACGAGGTAGTCGCAGGGTGGCGGCGACATTGGATCTTTGTAGAGCGGCGCATCAAAGCGACCGACGTCGCCTGAGAAGACGATCCGCAGCGGGTTGCCTTCCCCCTCCCGCGCCAGTTCCATCTCGATAAATGAGCTCCCGAGCATGTGGCCGGCCTCGTGGAACTGGCAGCGCACACCGGGGGCTGGGTCGAACCACACCTCCCGCGGCACCGGCCGCACGAGCCGCAGTGCCTGATCGACATCCCGCTCCTCGTAAAGCGGCAGCGCCGGGCGGTGCCGGGAATATCCCTTGCGATTGGCATACACGGCGTCCTCCGCCTGGCATTTGGCCGAGTCGTAGAGGAGCAGCCCCAAGAGGTCGGCGGTGGCCGGCGATGTGAGGATCGGCCCCCTGAAGCCCTCGCGGGCCAGCCGCGGCAAGAACCCGGAGTGGTCGATGTGCCCGTGCGTCAGCACCACGGCATCGATCGAGGCAGGCGGCACTGCGAATCGATCCCAGTTCCGCTCGCGAAGTTCCTTCTCTCCCTGGAAGAGTCCGCAGTCGATGAGGACGCGGCGGCCGCCGGCCTCGACGAGATGCCGAGAACCCGAGACCACACCCGCCGCCCCCAAGAATCGTAGTGTCGCCATGAATCCTCCATGCCGCCCGCAGCGGCTCCTCCCGACTGTCCTGCCCCGGATCCTTCAGCGCACCGGCGGCCGTTCGCGGCCGCGAAACGTCCGCCCTGATCCCGCGATCGTACCTTCGCCGATCGCAAGCGATTCGAGCCAATGGCTCGTGCCGCCCTCCGCGTACGTGGATGGAATGTAGACCACAAGCACGTTGCGGCCGTCTAGCGGCCGCAACGCCGTCACCACCCCCAGCCGGCGGCATCGCGTCGCGATCTCGGCGAGGACCGGCCCGCGCGGCAACGGCAGCCCTCCCAGCCGCACGTCGTCGAGGACGATCGCCAGTTGGTTCGGCTCACGCAGCCGAATCTCGGCTGTCATCCACGCGACCACTGAGAGCGGGCCGACACCAAGCCGCAGGCCCGCCTCGATTCGTTTCGGCGACAGCCGCACGCGGGGCGCGGAGGCCAGGCCCGGGAGCAGCCGCTGGTGGTTCCGCGGCAGGTCTGTGGCGAGCCAGGCGTTGATGTCACCCTCGTCGATCGCGGCCTCCCAATCGCCATCCCGAGTGAAGGCCGCCTGCATTGCAGACAGATCGCTCACCAGCCGCCGCGCGGAGAGTTCCTGGAGAGGTCCTTCCGCGAAGACCATCCGCTGTCGATAGAACTCCGGCACGTGCCGCGTGACGACTGCCAGAGCGCAAACCAAGACCACCAGCGTCAGCGCGATCCCCCCTGTGACTCTCCTGCCGCCACGACCCCGCGGGACGGCGGCCACGACAGCACCGGCGTCGGTCGCCGACAGGTTTGCGGTGGAGTCTTCCACCGATGATTCGGAGAGTTTGGCGGGGACTGGCATGACCCGATTCTGTGCCAACCCTTTGAAAATGGACAGTTCCGGCCGAACCGGCCGCCGGGACCGCACCCTGCGGCAGCCCCGGCGGCCCGAAATCGGAACGATCAGCCTGCGAAGCCCAGCAGGCGTGGATTGGGCAACTCCAAGCCGCCCTCGAGCGTGACGGTGCCCAGACTGTCGTCGTCGAGTTCGTCGCGGAGCACGCGGACGTTCGGCGGCGCCTCGATGCCAATCCGCACCTTGTCGCCGCTGACGCGGACCACCGTCACCACGACAGATTCGCCCACCCGAATCCGTTCGTTCTGCTTGCGTGAAAGCACGAGCATCGAGCCCCTCCGTTGTGAATGCCTGAAGTCACTGGTTTGCTTGAGTGTATCACATGCGGTGTACATATGTCAACTCATCGGCCGCGGCACCACCCGCGAGCACGATCCACGTGTACCCCGGACGACCGCCCGAAGACGGCCCCCTCCTTCCCGTTCGCATCCCGCCACAGGCGTGCGTCGCGACGCGTTGGGTTAGGAAAGATATGAGACACAGGAAACATCGACCGGTCAGGCGGAGTTTCTTGCCTACGGAGAAAACTCCTCCGCGCAGACCAGTCGTGCCGGCGCGGGATAGAGGCGCCCCACGTCGCTCATGATCCGGGTGCTTCCGACCGATCGGGTTCGGGCTCATCGCGGCCTGCGAACGTCGCCAGGTCGACCGCCTCGGCGGTGGCGATCTGAGACTTCGCCTCCTCGATACGATCAAGATCGCCTGCGAGCAGTCGTGGATGCTGCTTATGGACGCACCGCAGCCGCTCCGTACGGACATCGAGCGGCGCGAGCTTGGAGTCGATTTCGAGAGTCACTTCGGCAGGGATTGCACCGGCATCCTCGAGGCGTTGATTGACGGCAAGCCTGGGAAACGGCGGGATGCCGCCCGGGTGCAACAGCGCCTTCAAGAGAATCGCGGTGTCGGCGAACCGCCGGTACGTGCCGGCGGCCGCCTTGGTCGGGGCCTCCTCGTAGGCCACCGCATACTTCACCCGCGGGCCCACGAGTTCGAAACTTTCGGCCGTTTGCGTGAAGCCACTGACAAAATCGGGGCCACCGGCCCAGCAAATGAGGCGGTCATCGCTCGACCGTGCCCACTTGGCGAGCGACACGCTCAGCCGCTCGAGACGGACCATTTCGACCTGCGTCTTGAGATGACGGACGGGATCGATCACGAGCACCCGCTCCCGCGCGGGATCGTGCAGCACGATCTCGCCGAGGGCCATCCCGCCCCGGCGGCTGGAGGGAAGTTCGAGAAAATCCCACGCGACTCCCTCGTGAAACAACGTCAGGCTGCGGGCGACAGGCTGATCCCCGTCGGCGGCGAAAAGTTCGCTCTCGACCCGCATTTCACACACCCGCCGTTCGTCTGCCATGTCATCGGCCAGAAGCGGCGTGGCGACGGACGCCATGATTGCCATGATTGCCATGAT
>JBBDNW010000009.1:0-8266 GCA_040877375.1 Pirellulales bacterium
CGCGGCCGGTGTGGCCCCGGAACCGCGAATAAAGGCAATCCCAGCCTCTTTAGCGCGATCGCGGGCTGAGGGCGTGATCACCGCGCTGGCATGGATCACGACCTGGCTCACGCCCGACGGCACGCGTTCCAGATGGGCGAGCGTGACCACCCGCTCGGTGATGGTGAGGCCGGGCGTCGTGGGTCGTGCGGGCAGGACAGCGGGGGCAGGCGTCGAGGCGGGGGTGAGAGGTGAAGCCAACTGCGTTGCACCAATGCGTCGGATGACCTCGGTGACGAGGGCCTGCACTGCAGCGGCATCCAGGTGCGGAGTGTTCATGGGTTGTCAACCAAAGCGATGGTGCTCCAGCGGGCGGGTGTCGCGTCGCTCTTGAGGATCTCCCGGAGCAGCCGGCCGTCACTCGTGATCACGACCGTGTCACCGACTCCCGCCGCCACCGTGTCGATGGCGATCTGGGGGTCGCCATCGGGCGACCGGCGGTCGGCCATCAGCGGCTGCACGACGAGCATGCGGCTGCCATCGAGCGAGCGGTGCTTGACCGTCGCCGTCGCAGTGCCGATGATCCGGGCCAGTTGCATGGGTGTGACAGTCGGGTCTGGAGGTGGGTCGTGTCTGGAAATCAGGAACGGACGGCGGACGCGCTGCCAAGAATTCGGAGATCGTCGACGAGTGTGCAGCGGCGCTGCCTGGTGAATGTCAGCGGGGTGGTGACGCCCTCGCCGGTCGGCGTGGCGATCGAGAACGACAGGTAGCCCTCGCCGCCAAGGCCGAGGCCGGCGACGCTCGGGCCGTTCTTCACGAACAACGTGGTGTCGAGGAGTCGGCCCATCTTTGTCATGGTGCGAACGTCGTTGGAATGGATGATGGCCGTGTGGCGGAAGCCATGCTCGCTCTCGTGGGCCAGACGGATCGCCTCGTCAGCGTCTTGACAGCGGACGAAGGGTAGGAAGGGCATCATCTGTTCGGTCGGCACGAACGGGTTGTCGTTGTCGGTCTCGCCAAACACGAGTTCGAGGCCGTCGCGGCCCGCCGCACCAGCCGCCTTGGCGAGCAGCGACGCGTCTTGGCCGAGCAGGTCTTTGCAGGGCACCGGGTGACGGTGGGCCCCCTCGCCGGCCATCACGATCGCCCGTTTGGTCAGGGTGTCGACCTGTTGGGCATTGAGTCGCAGGCCGCCTGCCCGCTCCATCGCCGCCATCATCCGGTCGAACACCCCGGCCACGACGAACACCTGTTTCTCGCCGATGCAGAGCAGGTTGTTGTCATACGCCGCGCCGGCGATGATCGACCGGGCAGCATTGTCGAGGTCGGCGGTCTCGTCCACGACCACTGGCGGATTGCCAGGACCAGCCACGATCGCCCGCTTGCTCGATTGCAGCGCCGCCTTGGCAACGGCGGGGCCACCCGTCACGCAGATCAGTTTCACGCCGCGATGGTTGAAGAGCGCGCCGGCCGATTCGAGCGAAGGCTCGGCGATGAGTGAGATGAGGTTATCGATACCAATATCACGGTGGATCGCCGCGTTGAACCGGCGCACGCCCTCCGCCGCAACCAGCCGGCCACTCGGGTGTGGGTTGACCACCACCGTGTTGCCACCGGCGATCATGTTGATCGCGTTGCAGGCGATCGTGGGCAGCGAATGGGTGACTGGCGTGATGGCGCCGATGACTCCGAACGGGGCGTGCTCGATCACGGCCAGACCGTGATCGCCGCTAAACACCTCGCTCTGCATGAACTCGACCCCCGGCACCTTCTCGCCGAGAACCTTGAGCTTGCCGATCTTGTGGTCGAGCCGGCCGATTTTCGTCTCGGCAAACTCCATGCGGCCGAGTTCCTCGGCATCATCGATCGCGATCCGCCGCACGTGGGCGACCGCCTTGCGGCGGCCTTCGACGCCGAGCCGCTCGAGCTGCTCGAAGGCCTCCGTGGCGGCGCGGACGGCCTCGTCGACGCTGCCGAAGATGCCGTTGGCGCCGGTGAACGATCCGGCGGCGGCCGATCCGGCGGGGGGCGGGGGAGTCGACGGGCTGGGCGAGGCGGCCGGCTTCGCGGTGCCGCTGGTGATTTCGGCGATCACCTGGCGGACGATCGCGGCGATGTCGGGGGCGGAGGCAGTGCTCATGTGTTGGATCCCATCACTTTCTGCTGAAGACTTCGGTGCCCTCGACGCGGACGGTGTCGATCAGGCCGATCACCACGGCGTCGATGGGGAGAGACTTGGTTTCGGGGGTCAGGCGGGCGCTCGAGCCTTGTGTGACAAGGACAAACTGCCCCTCGCCCGCGCCGAGGGTGTCGACGGCGATGAAGGTACGGCCTGTCGAGACGAGCTTCGACCGCGTCTTCTCGTCGAGCCGGTAGGGCTCGACGACGAGCAGTCTGTGTCCGGTCATCGACGCAGTCTTCTGCGTGGCCACCACGGAGCCGGTCACCAGGGCAACGAACATCAGGCACCTTTCCCATTCTTGTTGTGTTGGTCCACCAGCAGGTCACGCGCCTGCCGGGCGACAATCAGCTCTTCATTCGTGGGGATCACCCACACGGCGACTCGCGACGAGGCAGCGTGGATCGAACGCTCGCCGGAGGCCTTGGCGTCGTTCTTCACGGGGTCGATCACGATCCCGAGCTCCTCGAGGCCTGCGAGGGTCTCGGCCCGCGTGAGCGGCGAGTTCTCACCGATGCCCCCCGCGAAGCCGATGGCATCGAGGCCGCCGAGCTCCACGATCCCACCGCCGAGCCAGTGCCGAATCGACGCCACATACACGTCGATCGCCGTCCGGGCCCGCTCGCTGCCTGCCGCGGCCGCATCCTCGAGGTCGCGCATGTCGCCCGACGTGCCTGACATGCCGGCCAGGCCGGCCTTGCCGGAGAGTTCGTCGAGCAGGTCCTCGAATCCGCGGCCGGTCTGCTTCGCCATGTGAAGCAAGGCGAAGGGATCGAAGTCGCCGGCCCGATTGCTCTGAGGCAGACCCGACTGCGGGCTCATCCCCATCGACGTTCCCACGCTCTTGCCATCCCTGATCCAACAGACGCTGCTCGAGCCACCGAGGTGGCAGGAGATCGCCCGCAGAGGCTTCGCAGCCGAGGGCACGAGTGCCCCGAGCCGCTCCGCCACGAAACGATGACTCGCCCCGTGGAAGCCCCAACGCCGCACGAGATGCTTCTCGACCCAGTCGGTCGGCACCGCGTAACGAGCGTTTCTGTCGGGGATGGTCGCGTGGAACCCCGTCTCGAATGACGCGACCAGCGGCACGCCCGGCATCCGTTCCCCGAGCAACCGCATCGCCCGCACATAGGGCGGGTTGTGTGCCGGGGCCACGGCCGCCATCTCCTCCATGGCGGCGAGGACGTTCGGGCCAACCCGCACGACGCCGCTCACGCGGCCGCCATGCACGGCTTTGAAGCCCACTGCCGCTACCTCGTCGACGCTCGTCAGAGGTCCGCCCTCGGCCGTCAATTGCTCGAGCGCCGCCTGGAGGGCGACGGCGTGGTCGGGCACCGGCATCACAGCCTCGAGCGCACGGCCACCGGCGTTCGAAAAGACACGGCTTTCCGCAGCGCCGATCCGCTCAACGCCACCGCGGGCCAATTCCCGCTCGGCACCGGCTTCGCCCGCCCTTTCGGGCAGGTCGAAGAGCCGGTACTTAAAGCTCGTGGACCCGAGATTTGCGACGAGGATTTTCATGCTGGACGTCCGCAAGCCCGGTGCTTGCGGTTCTGACTTGCCTGGGGTGGGGAGTGTCGATCCGTCTTTGAAACCTGCATCACGAGTGAAACCTGCATCACGAGAAAAATGACGCCACGAGAGTGTCGGCCGGACGCGGAATCACGTGGCTGGCGATGAGTTCGCCGACCTGCTGAGCCGCGTTGGCACCGGCCTCGACAGCCGCACGCACGCTGCCCACATCACCCTGCACGACCGTCGCCACATAGGCGTTGCCGATGCTTACCCGCTTGAGGATCTTCACGTTGGCCGCCTTGGCCATTGCGTCGGTGGCCTCGATGAGGCCCACGAGTCCCTTGGTCTCCAGCAGCCCGATTGCCGTGTTCATCTGATGTCCTTCGAGAGAGAAATGAAACGTGTGAAAGAAACGAAACTGGTCAATAAAAGTGAAGAAAACAAGCTGTCTTGATCCAGAGACCGATCAGCCGCTCACGGGCAGCACGACCTGCAGGTCCTCGTGCGGACGCGCGATCACCTGCACGCTCACGACCTCGCCGATCCGGCCGCCGGCCGCCGCACCCGCGTCGGTCGCCGCCTTCACCGCAGCCACATCGCCCGACACAAAGGCCGTGACGAGTCCGCTGCCGATTTTGTCCCAACCCATGAAGGTGACGTTTGCCGCCTTCATCATCGCGTCGACCGCTTCAACAAGCGTGACGAACCCCTTCACCTCGATCATGCCGAGGGCATCGACGTTCTTAGCCATCTGTTGCACCGCTCCTGTCTCGAACAACCAACCAGCCTTGGCGGGGCCGCCCCCGCCGACCGCACCGGCACGCGCCGGCAAAACGGTCTTGTGTTGTCGTGTCTGTGACTGCCGCGGCCGAGACGCCTTCGCCCGCGCGGCCTTCTTCTTCGTCATGTCTGCCTCACGAGTTCCACGCTCTCGGCGTGGTCGAGGTCGGCGGCATTGCCCTCGTCGGTGTCGATGTGCACTTCGAGTTTGCTCGTGGCATCAGCCCGCACGAGCAGGTCGCGAAACACCGTGCCGCAGGAGCCCTTGATCGCCAGACTCATGCGGTCGCCGTTCCTGACGCCGAAATGGTCGGCGTCGGCGAAGCTCATGTGCACGTGCCGTTCGGCTCGGATCACGCCCTCGGCGAGCTCGATGGCGCCGGCGGGGCCCACGAGGACGCAGCCCGGCGTGCCCGTGATCTTGCCGCTGGCACGAACGGGGAGATCGATACCGAGGGAAATGCCGTCGGTAAACGCGAGTTCGACCTGCGAAGCTTTGCGGGTGGGCCCAAGCACGCGGACCGTCGGCAGCATTTTTCGTTTGGGTCCCACGAGCATCACCGTCTCTTCGGCGGCATAGAAGCCGTCCTGATAGAGATCCTTCATCGGCGTGAGTTTTCGGCCGGCACCGAACAGCTTTTCGACGTGCGCGTCGGTGAGGTGGCAGTGACGGGCCGAGATGCTCACCACGAGCTTCGGTTCGGCATGTTGCGAGGGTGCAGCGGCTTGTGAGGGAGGGACGCCGGAAGATGCCAGCACGATCTCGCGCACGATCCGTTCCACGGACGTGCGGTCAAAACCAGTGAATGGGGGGGCGAGTGTGGTCATGGTGGCATTGGTCATGCGGGGTGACGTCGTGTCGGGATGGATCCGGGAAGCCGCTGGGCCTCATCGCCCGCGGGAATCTGGGTCACGATCAGTTCGGAACCGGCGGCGGCGATTTTTTGCCGCCATGCCTCGGGCAGGCCCTCGTCGGACACATACAGGTCGATGGCATCGAGTCCGGAGACGAGCGTCAGACTCTTGTGCCCGAACTTGGAACTGTCGGCCACGACGATCACTCGGCCCGCTGCCTTGAGCATGGCCTGCTCTGTTTCAGCAAGCAGAAGATGGGCGTTGAACAGGCCCTCGTCGGCGATACCGGCGGCCGACAGCACTGTGGTGGTCACATGCAGACGGCCCAGCAGTTCATTGGCGTACGGTCCGAGGCAGACGCCTGTCCGCGGCGAGACGTAGCCGCCGAGCAGCACCAGGTCGGATCGCGATTCCGATGCGAAAAGGTTGGCGACTGGAAGGCTGTTGGTGACGACCTGGAGCGACCGGCCCACAAGAAGCCTCGCGACCTCGTAGGTGGTTGTGCCACCGTCGAGGAGCACAGTCTCCCCGTCGCCGATGATCGCGGCGGCTCGGGCGGCGATCGCACGCTTGGCAGCCCAGTTGGCTGGCTGCCGTTCGTCAAACTCGGCCAGTCGTGGCCTGCCGCCGGCATAGAGCACGCCGCCATGAGTCCGCCGCGCGGTTCCCTGCTCCTCGAGAGCGTCCAAATCACGGCGGACCGTGGATTCGGAAACGCCCAGCGCCTGGACCAACTCCTCGAGCGCCGCAAAGCCGCGGACGCGGATGAGGTCGAGCAAGCGGCTGCGGCGTTCGTGGGTCTGCACGGTTTCCACCTTGTGTCCGTCAGAAGTATGCATGAATCATGATAGGTTTCAATCTCAAACCGTGCAAAGCGATCAAGCAAACGCGAAAAAACACTTGTAAACAGTCATTTTTTGAAGAAACTCGGTACTAGACGGCATTTGACTTCGATGGTTCGCCGGCTTGGGGGCGGCAAAAGTCTCGTCGCTACGGGCCGGGGCGACCCGACGCTCCTAAGAGCGTTCGCCGACCCCCTTGCTCCCGTCAGGAAGCCCCAAGCGCGAGCGCGGGGAATACGCTCTCCACCTCAACCCGCTCCAACAAAAGCAGATGCGGTCTAGAATCGCCACTCCAATGCGCACTGTTCGTCACACGTTTGAGCTTGGGTGCCGCAGCGGCCTGGATGATTTCTGGCTGGATATCACCCAGCGGTCAGCGATCTCGATTGAGTCGTTGGACGTCCACCGCGATGCTGTGAAAATCAGAGGACTCGTCGCCGCCTGCCGAATCAGCCGGCAGGGAATGACCGCGAAACTGACAGCGGCGGGCCTTCTCGGCGAGTGCACATCTCGGCCGGACCGGAACGTGTCGGCGTGGCTCGCTCGGGCCGACACAATCGATCCGGCAGGGCTGGTCACCCTGACGGTGGTCACGGCCGGGGTAAAGCGTCGGTTCTCGATCGGTTGGCTTCTCGTAGCTCCGGCTGCCCGCCGCCGTGGCGTCGCAACAGCGCTGGCTTGTCGTGCCCTCGTTCAGGCGCAAGCCGCCGGGGCCTCAGAGGTGCATGTCGAGACGCTGGAGAGTTGGACCGATGCCGATGCGTTTTGGCAAAACCTGGCCGCCCGATTGACGCCGGAGGGGTGATATGCTGAGAGAGGGTGGCGATCCGCCGGCGGCATCGGCCACGGCCCGCCGCCATCTTGTCATCGAGGAGCCATCATGGCGGATTCACCACGTCAGCAGTTCGAGCAGGATATCGACAACGTGCGGTCGCTCCACGAAGGCCTTGTCCGCGGCGCTGGTGGCACGCCGGGAGGCACGTGGCTCTTTTTCACGGGACTCGTGCTCGCTGCGGCTGGATTGTGGTTTTTTCTCGGCAATGTCCACGTGATGACGAATGCCTTCGGAATGGTCTCTGGGATGTTTAGTCGCGGTGCGTTCGGAGGCGGTCAGGCCGCGGTCAGCACCGGCATCGTATTTGTCCCTATTTTCCTGGGTCTTGTGCTGCTTTTCTACGACTCACGATGGAAGTGGGGCTGGGCGCTTTTTTACATCGGCTTGGCGGTGATCGTCATCGAGATCCTGAGCCGAATTCAGTTCCACATGGACATCAGGACCAGCAATCTCCTGCTCATGCTGGGCATGATCGCGGCCGGCATCGGGATGATGCTACGGAGTTTTCGCGACCTGTCGCCAGCCGGCCCGCCGCCAGATGCCGGTGGACGAGCAGGGTCTAAGTGATTTTTCTTAAAACTATTGCGATCAACTGAGTTCGCGTTTGAGCCAGATGCCGGAGGCGAGGAAGGCCGCGCCGCTCGAGAGTAGGTTGATGCCAATCAGCGTGCCGAGATAGACGCCCGTTTGCCCGGTCGGGCTCGTGAGCAGAATGCCGCCGAGCACGGCGGTGATCAGGCCGTCGGCCAGGATCCATCCCCAGGGAAAGTTCGGCGGCATGGAAAAGGCCGCCATCAGCTTGGCAGCGGCCTCGAAGAGCAGGACCAGGCCGAGGAACGTTGCCATCGCGTGGACGCCCTCCACCGGGATTGCGAGCATCGCGGTGCCGGCAACGAGCGAGAGCGCCCCGCAGGCCAGCGTCAGCCAGAAACCCCGCCAGGTGAACGTGCTGGCCGTCATGCCGAGTTGGGTCACCCCCGCTGCGATCAGTGAGCCGCCGACCATGTAGTCGACCACGGTGGATGCCACCCAGGGCGCGGCGATCGCGAGTATCCCCAGGATGGCGAGCGTGACGCCGAGCCAGAGGAGGCCCGACTTGAGCTGGGAGACAGGTTCGGAGTGGGCGTGGTCCATGGCGGAGACTCCTGCAGCGAAAAAGAAGGCGGCCCGCCGTGCGAGCCGTCAAAGGCCTTGCATCTTATCCGACTCCCACATGAGTCTCGCGGAGCGCGAGCGATGGGAATCCGGGTGGCGACCGTGGTGGTGGCGAGAAGCGGG
>JBBDNW010000010.1:0-1547 GCA_040877375.1 Pirellulales bacterium
CGGTTCCTCGACGACTTCTTCCGAAACGACCGCTCGATCCTCTCACTGATCGACGCCGACCACACGTTTTTGAACGAGCCGCTTGCGAAGCATTACGGGATCGAGGGTGTCACGGGGCAGGAGTGGCGACGGGTGGAGGGCGTGCGGCGGCACGGCCGCGGCAGCATCCTGGGTCTGGCGACGACGCTCTCGACGCAGGCCGGTGCCTCGCGGACGAGCCCGATCCTCCGTGGCAACTGGCTCTACGAGACGATCCTCGGCGAGAAGCTGCCCAAGCCGCCGAAGGACGTGCCGCAGCTCGCCGAAACCGTGCCGGCGGGCCTGAGCGAGCGGCAGCTGATCGCGCTGCACTCCGAAAACGAGGCCTGCGCCAAGTGCCATCGCCGCATCGACCCCTTCGGCTTCGCGCTCGAGGAGTTCGATTGCATCGGCCGACTCCGCACGACCGACGCCGCGGGCCAGCCGATCGACGCCAAGGCCACGGCCCTCGATGGCACAGCGATCGACGGCCAGCACGGCCTGCGGGCCTACCTGCTGGGCCCGCGCCGCGACCAGTTCGTGCGGGTGTTCTGCAGGAAGCTGCTTGGCTATGCCCTCGGCCGCGGCGTGCAGCTTTCCGATGAGCCCTTGCTCGACGAGATGGTCGCCGGGCTCGCCGCCCATGACTACCGCGTGTCGGTCGCGATCGAGGCGATCGTCACGAGCCCGCAATACAAGTCGATCCGGGGCCGCGACGCGGCCGATGATGCCACGTAGCGTATGGTTGTCTCACGAGAAGGAGCCCTGCCATGAATCCCCTGCTCTCCCGTCGCACAATGCTCCGCGGACTCGGCGTATCGATGGCCCTGCCGTGGATGGAGTCGCTGACGGCCTGCGGCGCGCCGGCCGTGGCCGGGGCAGCCGCCGCCGAGCCGCCGGTCCGGCTGGCGGTGCTCTTCGGCGGCAATGGCTTTCATTCCAAGGAGTGGTGGGCCGAGGGCGCAGGAAGCAGCATGAAGCTCGGCAAGGTGCTCGAGCCGGTGGCCGACTTCCGCGAAAAGTTGCTGTTCGTGAAGGGGCTCTACAACGAGCAGGCCCGCAAGGGCAACATTCACTCGTCGCAGACGGGCAACCTGCTCTCCGGGGCGCCGCTCGCCTCCGGCGGCGAAATCCGCTCGGGCACGAGTTTTGACCAGCACATCGCCCAGACCTATGGCCGTGGCACGAAGGTGCCGAGCCTCGTGCTTGGCTGCGAGAAGAGCAATCCGAGCGTCCACAAGAACTACTCGATGCTCTACAGCTCCCACATCTCCTGGACGAGCCCCACCACGCCGACGCCGCTGGAGCTCTATCCCGCGCTTGCCTTCGATCGGCTCTTCAAGGACGAATCGCACGCCGGTGATACGAGCGTACTCGACGCCGTACTCGAGACATCCGACGACCTCCGTCGCCGCATCAGCGTGGCCGACCGGCGGAAGCTCGACGAATACCTCGACAGCGTCCGCGACGTAGAACAGCGAATTGCCAATGCCGGGCAGCGCGGCGAACTGCAGGGCTGGAAGCCGACG
>JBBDNW010000011.1:0-1863 GCA_040877375.1 Pirellulales bacterium
CGTATCCTCGCCCCGGCGACGAGACTTTTGCCGCCCCCGAGCCGGCGTTCCACCAAAGTCGAATGGGGCTCGAGAGGCCCGGCATTGGACGGCTGCAAAAGCGTCGCTTACGCTGCCAGTGAGTCATCCGCCCACAGAGCCCCCACATGTCGCAACCTTCCCCGTCTTCCGCCCCCCCGGAGTCGAGCCACCCGGAGTGCCTCGTCGTTCTCGGCCTCCGGCCCCCGCTGACGCTCGAGGATGTGAAGCAGGCCTACCTTGCCAAGGCGTTGAAGGCCCATCCGGATCGGGGCGGCGACCCCCAGGAGTTCATCCGGCTACAGAAGGCCTTCGACGAAGCAAACGACTTCGTGAAGTTCAAGGCCAGCAAACTCGAGTGGCTGGCGTCGAAGATCGAGGCCTACGCCCAGCAGCAGGAAGTGGTGACCGAGACGATCGAGCGGGGTGGCAGCATCGAGATGGAGGAGACCGATTGGCTGCGGAAATCCTTCGGTGAGGATTTTGGCCACGTCGCCGACAAGCTTGTCTCTGTCCGCCTGGGTAACGGCCGAGCCGACGACGTGTTTGCGATCCTGCTGGGATTCCGTGCCGAGTCTCTCAAGGATCTCACGACTCTCGACCTGTCGCAGGGCCCGCTCACCGACGAGGGGCTCTTGCAACTGAAAGACCTGAAGAATCTCCGGCACCTTGACCTCCGTGGAACGAAGATCGGGAAAGTCGCCGCGGAGATTCCGGGCTGGTTTGCCCACCTTGAGTTTCTCGGACTCCCCAAGGGTGCGCTTGGGATGTTCGCGAGGATGACGATGCCCCGCCGGGTGAAGCTGGCGGTCGGCGCAGGCCCCGACGAGGAATGACCGTGAAATCCTGCTGGTTCCTTATGGGAGTTTTTCTGCTGTTGGCATCACCCTCGCCGACTGCTGCTGATCCGACCGACGCGTACGAGTCGCGGTCGGTCTCGGTTACCGAAAACGGGAAGCCGGTCGAGTTCCGCTTCCGCCTGCTCCGGCCACCTGTCGGCGGGCCGGCCACAAAGTATCCCGTCGTCCTGTTCCTCCACGGAGCGGGCGAGCGGGGGAGTGACAACACGAAGCAACTCAACTATCTGCCGACGTGGATGGCCGAGCCCGGCCTCCGGCAGCAGCATCCCTGTTTCGTCGTCGCTCCACAGTGCCGTGAGAACCACAAGTGGGTCGACATCGATTGGTCGGAGTCCAAGAGCAGCCGCCAGACGGCCGAACCTTCGGCCGACCTCGCGGCGGCGGTCGCTGCGCTCGACTCGGTGTTGAAGAGCGAGCCGGTCGATCCCAACCGGATCTACCTCACGGGCCTGTCGATGGGCGGTTACGGCACGTGGGATCTCGCGGCCCGGATGCCTGACCGCTTCGCCGCCTTACTGCCAATCTGCGGTGGTGGCGACGAGACGACGGCCCCGCGAATCGCCCAACTGCCCATCTGGTGCTTCCACGGCGACGCCGACAACGCCGTGCCGGTCGAGCGTTCACGGCAGATGATTGCGGCGGTCAAGGCCGCCGGCGGCAAGCCGAGATACTCCGAGTTGCAGGGCGTCGGCCACGACTCGTGGACACCGGCGTACCGCGATCCCGCCGTTCTCGAGTGGCTATTCGACCAGTCGCGCTGAACGTCCTGATTTTTTCCGTCTGATTTGTCGTAACGCGAAGGAAGTCGGGATGGCGGGCGGATTCCCCGCGCTCGCGCTTGGGGCTTCCTGACGGGAGGCGGCGCCGCGCAACTCGCCGGTCGCCGGAGGGCTTACGCCGCGCCGCCCTCGGGCGGAATCACCAAAAAGCCCGGAGCGCGAGCGATGGGTATACGGGTGGTGACCGTGGAAGTAGTGGAAAGCTA
>JBBDNW010000011.1:1963-8234 GCA_040877375.1 Pirellulales bacterium
AACGGCGTGGCGGGCGGATTCCCCGCGCTCGCGCTTGGGGCTTCCTGACGGGAAGCGGCGCCATACAACGCGCTTTGCCCCGGCTCCCAAAAAGCCCGGAGCGCGAGCGATGGGAATACGGGTGGTGACCGTGGACGTAGTGGAAAGCCAAACGGCGTGGCGGGCGGATTCCCCGCGCTCGCGCTTGGGGCTTCCTGACGGGAAGGAACGCCTCACTCGAAGCGCTGACCGTCCGCGTCACTCCGGGAAGAGCCTCGTGGAGAGATATCGCTCGCCGAGGTCGGGCAGCACCACGACCACGAGTTTGCCGGCGTTCTCGCTTCGGCGTGCCACCTCTAGAGCGCCCCAGGCTGCCGCGCCGCAACTGATGCCGCACATCAGTCCCTCGCGCTTCGCCATCTGCCGCGCGGTCTCCATTGCATCCTCGTCATCGACCTTCACCACCTCGTCGATGATATCGAGGTTGAGGATGTCGGGAATGAAACCGGCGCCGATGCCCTGGATCGTGTGCCGACCCGGCTTGATCGGCTGACCGGCGAGTTTCTGCGAGATCACCGGGCTGTTGGCCGGCTCGACGGCGATCACCTTCACATCCGGATTCTTGCTTTTGAGCGCCTCACCGACACCAGTGATCGTGCCGCCGGTACCCACGCCGCAGACGATGATGTCGATCTGGCCTTCCGTGTCGGCCCAGATCTCCTCGGCCGTCGTTCGCCGATGCACCTCGGGATTGGCCGGATTCTTGAACTGCTGCGGCATGAAAAACTGTGTGCTTGAACGGCTGATCTCCTCGGCATGCCGCACGGCACCGGGCATCCCCTCGGCCGCCGGCGTGAGCACGAGTTCGGCACCGAGGGCCTTGAGCATCCGCCGTCGCTCAAGGCTCATGCTCTCGGGCATCGTGACGCGGAGTTTGTAGCCGCGGGCCGCACACACGTAGGCGAGGCCGATGCCCGTGTTGCCGCTGGTGGGCTCGATGATCACGGTCTCGGGGCTGATCAGGCCTTCCCGCTCGGCCGCATCGACCATCGCGCAGGCGATTCGATCCTTCACGCTCCAGAGCGGATTCATGTTCTCGATTTTGCCGGCAACGGTGGCAACGCAGCCCTCGGTGACTCGCCGGAGGAGCACCAGCGGCGTGCGGCCGATGCACTGCGTGATGTCACTTCGGATACCAGCCGGCAGTTTCGTGGTCACCATGATTCCGAGTTCCTCGTGAACGACGGACGGCCTCCGGCCCCAGCCGGCACAACCCGTCCTCCCCATACTATCGGCACGACCGGCACGAAACTCGAATTAGGGCCCTGGTGTGGATGCCACGCGGATTCCCGTCGCTTGCGCCCGGGCTTCTTGAGCGGCTACGGCAACCGCTTGACTTTGATGCTGCGGTAGTGAACTTCGCTGCCCGGGTCGTGGGCCTGGAGGGCGAAGGTGCCCTCGGAGAGCTTTCGCGTTCCCGTCACACCCTCTGGCTCCACGAACTCGTAGAGCACCCGGCCGTCGACGGCCACACCCACGGCCTTGCCGTTGACGATGACCTCGAGCGTGAACCAGGTGTTGTCCTTCGCGGGCGGCGTGAAATTCTTGACGACATTGTAGATGCTGCCGGTGCGGACGGGATCCTGCTGCGAGTTGTTGACCTGAATCTCGTAGCCCTGGGCTGGCCAGCCCTCGGGCTGGAACGCGGTGTGGATGAACAGGCCAGAGTTGGCGACTGGCTTGGTCATCACCTCGGCCTTCAGGTGGAAATTCTTGAACTGCTCAGGCTTGGAATCGTCGGCACCAACGTAGAAAAGATGGCTGCGGGGACCGTGGCAGACGATCGCGCCGTCCTTCGCCGACCAGCTTGCGGTATTCTCAGAGACCTTCCACCCGGCGAGACTCCTGCCGTCGAATAACTGCACGAAGCCGTCGTCGTTACCCGCAGCGAATGCCCGCCCGCAGATCATCTGACCGGGGGCGAGAAATGCCACCATCCAGGCGGCCCACCGAACCAGTTCCGAAACCCGTGCGTAGTTCATGGACGAAACTCCCCAGGTCATTCCGCGCGAAGGTCACTACGATCACCACGATCACCAAGACGGCTGAATCTCAAAATCATACGGGAGCCGTCGGTGGCCGACCAGCCGCGACAACCCCCAGCCCCGCCCCCGACATAGTTTGGCACCGGCTCGATGTCGCCGGACTGAACCATCGCCCGGTTCTGTTGTCGGTCGACACCGACGTGGCCCTCTCGGGCACGCCCTGCCGCGAATGGCTCGTGGTCACGTCCGACCACCTATCCGTCACCGACGGAGCCGGCACCCTCCGGTCCATCGGCTGGCCCGCGGTCGATCAGGTGCGGACCACGGCCGGCGTCGGCGGCGGATCGCTGCAGGTTCGCTCCGGCACTGCTTGGATCGACATGCTCCGCTATTCCAACGCGCTCGGGATGCGGTTCCATAAGGTCTCCCGGGTGCTGGAGAAGTCGCGGGAGAGCCTGGCAGCCGGGCTTCCCTACGACCTCCCGGCGATCGACGGGTCGCTCGATCCGCCCGCGTGCCCCTCGTGCGGGCTGCGGCTCCAGCATGCCGAAGACTCCTGCCCGAGGTGCATGCAGAAGGGACAGATCGTGCGGCGTGTCGGCGAGCTGCTCGCCCCGTACGCCCGCGGCTCGCTGCTCCTGTGCCTGCTGACATTCGTGGGCGTGGTCGCAGAACTCGTGCCGCCGAAGCTGCAGCAATACATGGTCGACGACATCCTCTCGGCCAAGGCGGGCGAAGCCGGTGGCACGCTACCCGACTTCCGGACAGCGCTGTTGGTCGTCGTGCTGGCGCTTGCCTTCTCGCGGGTCCTGCTCGCCGTGGTCGGAGTGATCAAGGGACGCCTGACGTCGGCGATCGGCACGGGCATCACTGCCACGCTCCGCGAGGAGATGGTCCGGAAGCTCCAGAGCCTGTCGGTGGCCTATTACGACCGCCACCAGGTCGGCTCGATGATCAGCCGGGTATCGCACGACAGCGAAGTTCTCCACGGCCTGATGCACCAGATCACTGGTGGGTTCCTCCTCCAGATCGTGCAACTCGTGGCGGTGGGGGCGATGCTCGTCTGGATCAACCCCAAACTCGCGCTCTACACGCTGATCCCAGTGCCGCTGGTGATCCTCGGCTCATGGATCTTCTGGCGGCATGTCTACCCGCGACACTACCGGCTCTGGGACGCCACCAGCAAGCAGATGACGACACTCTCCGGCATGCTCTCCGGTATCCGTGTGGTGAAGGCCTTTGCCCAGGAGTCGCGTGAACTCGAACGCTTCCACGTTGCGAGCGACCATCTCCGCCGCTGGCGACAGTGGGTCGAGCAGACCAACACCACCTACGCCGCCTCGATGCAGATCGTCTTCAGCCTGGGCGGCCTGATCGTCTGGTACGTCGGCGGCCGCGACGTGATCGGTGGCAGCATGACGCTCGGCCAGCTGATCGCCTTCCTCGCCTACCTGGCGATGTTCTACGCGCCACTGGGCGCCCTCTCGAACTTCACCACCTGGCTCACAAGTTTCCTGTCGGGCAGCAAGCGGGTGCTCGAACTACTCGATACGCCCGCGCTCGTGATGGAGCCGACGGCTCCTGAGCCCTGGAGGGAGGTGCGGGGTGAAATCGGCTTCGAGAACGTCAGCTTCGGCTATGACCGCAACCAGCCCGTGCTGCACGACGTCTCGTTCACGGTGGCGCCCGGGGAGATGGTCGGTATCGTCGGCCGCTCGGGCTCCGGCAAGTCGACGCTCGTGAGCCTGCTCGGCCGCTTCCACGACGTACAGGAGGGGCGCATCACGGTCGACGGCCACGATATCCGCAGCCTCGCGACCCGCGATCTCCGTGAGAAACTCGGCGTCGTCTTCCAAGACTCGTTCCTGTTTCGCGGCACGATCTGGAAAAACCTCTCCTACGGCCGGCCGCAGGCCACGGTCGAGGAAGGCCTCTCGGCCGCCAAGGCGGCCGGGGCTCATGACTTCCTCTGCCGCCAGCCTCTGGCCTACGAAACGTTGCTCGGTGAACACGGGGCGGGGCTATCCGGAGGCGAGAAACAGCGACTCTCGATCGCCCGCACGCTCCTCTACGATCCGCAAATCCTCGTCCTTGACGAGGCCACGAGCAACATCGACGCGGAGGCCGAGAAGGCGATTCAGGAGGCGCTCGCCGTGCTCGTCCGCGGTCGAACGACGATCGCGATCGCCCACCGACTCTCAACACTTCGCAATGCCGACCGCATCCTGGCCTTCGACCGGGGCAGGCTCGTGGAGCAGGGCACGCATGCGGACCTGCTCGAGGCCGACGGCATCTATGCCCGTCTCGTCCGCATCCAGACGCAGGTCACGAAGCAGCCGACCGTCGACACGCTGCTCACCGAAGAGATCACATCGACGGCGAAGGAGACAGACTCCGGCACGGTAGTGGCCGCGGGCATCAGATGGCTCGATCCCGCTAGCCATCGCTTCGTGATCACCGAACGCGAGCGGATCGATCTTCATGGAGCCGATGGTGCCGTGACCGCCGGCATCTTCGTCGTCCGCACGTTTCCGGCGTCGCATCCCGAGGCCTATCTCTCCGTCCGCGGCTGGGACGACGCGGGTGACGAGGTCGAGCTCGGTATGATCCGCTCACTCGAGGTATGGCCCACCGCTGATCGAGAAGTGGTCCGGACGGCGCTGGCACGTCGGTCGCTCATCCGCGAGATCCGACGCATCCACACCCTCAGCCTCGTCCATGGCTATCTCGACTTCGACGTCGAGACCGATGCCGGCCGCCGCAGTTTCACCACCCGATGGACCCAGAGCCAGGCGTTCGACTTCGGGCCCCATGGAAAGATGCTCATCGACACCGACGAGAACCGCTGGGTGATTCCGACCGTGGAATCGCTGCCCGACCCCGACCGGGAACGGTTTCTGCACTATGTGTACTGGTAGGTCTCCCGTTGATTTTGTCCGTTTATGACACCCCGGCACTCCGGGTGGGAATCTGCCGATTACGGGGTTTTCGTCGGTTTGTTGCGGCCCCCCGTGCGAGCAACTACAAAAACCGTCCTCGGATCTCACGGGCCTTGTCGTTCGCGATGAGCCGAACGAACCGCGTCTTCCACCCTGGCAGACGCAACGATGACTTTCCGAGTTCGAGTTTTTTCTTCCCTTCTGGAGATGACAGATGAATATTACTGATCTGATTTCGAGCCAACTGACGCCTGATGTCCTGGGCAAGCTCAGCGGCCTCATCGGCGCCAACGAGTCGCAGACCAAGACCGCCACCAGTGCGGCGGTGCCCGCGCTCTTGAACGTGTTCTCGAAGATGGCATCGACCAACAGCGGTGCCGACCAGCTCGCCAAGTCGATGGGTGGCCTCGACCTCGGCATGCTCGGTAACCTCGCCGGTGTCCTCGGCGGCAATCAGGCCTCTGGCCTGGGCAGCCTCGGCGGCAACCTCCTGACGTCGCTGCTCGGCGGTGGCAACAACCTCTCGAGCTTGGTCGGCACAATCGCCCAGTTCGCCGGTATGCAGCCTGGGATCATGAAGACGCTCCTGACCTACCTCGCCCCGATTGTGCTCGGCATGGTCGCGAAGCAGTTCACCGGCCGCCCCGACGCCTCCAGCGTGTCGCGGCTGTTCGCGGAGCAGGGCAACAACATCCGCGGCAGCCTGCCGAAGGGCCTGTCGCTCGGCGACTTCGGCTCGGTCAGCGGTCGTCCCAGTGAGCCTGTCCGCCACGGCGGCCACTCGCACGAGCCGCAGCCCGCCGGCCTGCCCGGCTGGCTCCTCCCGCTGCTCGCCCTCGGAGCCCTTGGCCTCGGCTGGTACCTCTGGAACCAAAACAAGGTTGCCAACGAGGTCCGCCCCGTGGCCATCGCCGAGACTGAGCGGAAGGTCGGCCCGGTGACCGTGAAAGAGAAGGAAGTCATTGCCACCAAGGGCAAGGAGATCATCGACGTCGTCGCCGACGAGATCTCGATCGACCCGAAGTTCCTCGAGGCGATCCGCGTGGGCAAGAACGCCACCGATCTCTTCGGTGGTCTGGGTAGCGTGTTCAAGGGCATCACCAGCGAGGACACAGCCAAGCTGGCCCTGCCGGAGCTCGAGAAGCTCGCCCCGATGCTCACCTCGCTCCAGGACGAGGCCGAGAAGCTGCCTGCGGAGGAGAAGCCCGCGTTTGCCGCGTTTGTCGGCAAGAACCTCGGTCTCCTGTCGAAGGTGATCGACACCGTGATGGGAATCCCGGGCGTCAAGGCTCTGCTTGGCCCGGTGGT
>JBBDNW010000012.1:0-41729 GCA_040877375.1 Pirellulales bacterium
TCACGAGCGACGCCCCGTCGGCCACGCGGGCATCCTGTAGCAAAATCCCCCGGCGGCGAGCATGTCACCGCCGGTGAACCGATTCGGCATCAAATCGATGCAACCCGTATTCCCCGCGCTTGCGCTTGGGGCTTCCTGACGGGAGCGAGGGGGTCGGCGAACGCTCTTAGGAGCCTTGGGCGTATCCTCGCCCCGGCGACGAGACTTTTGCCGCCCCCGAGCCGGCGATCCACCACAGGATGCGCTCTAGTTTTGGACGGCCGCCGCGTCGACGACCACCCTCCGCGGCTGCGGTCCATCGGCAGGCGTGGCCGGATCGTAGTGGGCCACGCCCATCGCATACTCCACCGGCGTGGCCCGCCGACCTTCCGCGACCAACTCGCGAACGAGCCGAGCCGCCAGCATCTTCTCGAGCCGCGGCCGGGCCTCGCCGATCCCCACGCGGCCCGCCTCGATCTCGGTCACCTTCACGATGTGAATGCCGTAGGGCGTGATGAACGGCTGCGAGACGTCGCCTCTGGCGATCGCGAACACCGGCTTTGCGAACGCATCGATCAACGGCCCGTCACGACCGATCCATCCAAGGTCGCCACCGCGATGCCTGCTCGGACCAGCGGAATACCGGCGGGCCGCCTCCTCAAACGTCATGCGTCCTTGGAGGATGTCACGGCGAATGCCGGCTGCCTGTTTCATCCGCCGCTCGAGGCCATCGTCGCTGAGGATGTTGGGCCGTAGCACCACGTGGCTCACCTGGAGTCGGGTGCCGTCGACCTGCCGGCGGTTCGTGGCGTAGGCCGCCTCGATCGCCTCGGGCGTTAATCGCTGCCGCACGTACTTCTCAAGGCCGATCTCGAGCGCAATCTGTTCGCGGAGCATCGGCTCATCCCGGCCCGACCGCGCGAGAAACTCCTCAAACGTCGTGGCCTTGCCGACAAACTGTGCCTTGAGGCGATCCATCCCCGCGTCAATCTCCGATGCGGCGACACCGACGAGTTGCCGGGAGAGTTCGAGCCGTAGGATCGCCTCGTCGACGAGCTGCTCAACCACGGTGGCCTCGACCTGCAGCCGCTGCTCACCCGCGGCCAAGGCCGCCGGATTGAGGCGGCGGATGACGGCGTCGATCGTGGAGCGAGCGATTGACACATCCCCCACGCGCACCGCAACGTCTGGATCGTCGGGCGCGGCCGTATCGGCGGCCACGCAGATCGCCGCCCCGGCGAGAAGCGCCGCGATGAACTGGCAAAGCCACCGCCACCTGGCGGCCATGATTTCAGCGCGGTCAGCGGATGATGCAACCACAGCGGAAACTCCCGGCAACGGACGCGAGATCTTCACTCCGTCCGCGTCGCATGGTACGCGACCCACGCGGTCTTCAGAAGCCAGCCCAGTCCAACTGGCGAAACGGGGTGGGGCCGTCCACAATACGGTGAAATGAATCCGGGCGGCCTGACTGCCGCCGGCTCACCAGCGGAAGCCGACGCCGCCATGTCAAAAATTGCGATCAGCCTCTGCGGAGAAGGCCGGGGGCACGCGACCCGCGTCGGCTCGCTCGTCGACCGGCTCGAAGCCGACCACGAGATCCTGATCTGGACCTCCGCCGACGCGCTCGACTTTCTCCGACAGCGGTTCGCCGCCCGGCACCCGCTGGTCAGGGTCGAGGAAATCCCCGGGGTGGTCTTCGAATACAGCGGCGGCAGGCTCGACGTGATGAAGTCGATTGCCGCCGGCCTCGACTACCAGGCCCGCCAACTCGGCCCGCTGGTCGACCGCATGATGCAGGAACTGGAGGCCTTCGGTGCCGATCTTGCGATCACCGACTTCGAGCCCGGCCTGCCGCGGGCGGCGGGCCGCATGGGCATCCCGTTGGTGAGCGTGGACCACCAGCACTTCCTGCTCGCCTACGACCTCGATGCCTTGCCGTGGAACCTGCAGTGGAATGCCTGGTTCATGAGCCACGCTGTCTGGATGTACGTCATGGAGGCGACCGACACGGTGGTGTCGGCATTCTTTCGTCCGCCGCTTCGCCGCGGCTGGGAGCACGTGGTGCAGGTGGGTCCGCTCTTGCGCCGAGAGATCGTCGAGGCGGTGCCCCGCGACGAAGGCTTCCTCTTGAGCTATCTGCGGCGGCACACGCCGTTTTCGGCGATCGAAGCACTGGCCGACTGCAGCATGCCCGTGCGGGTTTACGGACTCGGGCACCGCGAGCACGTTGGCAACGTTTCGTTTCACGCCCTCGATGAGCGGCGGTTCGTCGAGGATCTGGCCGCGTGCCACGGGCTGGTGTCAGCCGCCGGCAACCAACTGATCGGCGAGGCCCTGCATCTGGGAAAACCGCTCCTCGCGCTGCCCGAGCGGGCGCACTCGGAGCAACTCATGAACAGCCACTTCCTCCGATCGATGGGCTGCGGCGACTTCCGTATGCTGGAAGAGGTCGATCGTGAGTGTGTACGGTCGTTTCTCGAAGGCATCCCTGAATATCAGCCGGCACTGGCGGCCATCGCTGGACGGCTGGACGGCAGCGACGACGTGCTCCGCGTGATCCGACACCGACTCAGTCAGCGTCAGCGTCAGGCAGCCCACGCCGGCTAGAGCGCATCTGTCTTTGGTGGAGCGGGGCGGGGTGCTACCCGCATTCCCCAAGCGTGCGCTTGGGGCTTCTTGACGGGAGGCGACCTCAAGAAGCCCGGAGCGCGAGCGACGGGTATACGGGTGAAGACCGTGGGCGTCGTGCGGAGCGAAACGGGATGGCGGGCGGCTCCCGATCGTGAGGAGCCGGTCGGAGGCACGCACAGACGCCGGGGAATCTTTGCGACTCACGAGCGACGCCCCGTCGGCCAAGCGAGCATCCTGTAGCAAAATCCCCCGGCGGCGAGCATGTCACCGCCGGCGAACCAATCCGGCACCGCATCGATGCTACCCGCATTCCCCGCGCTTGCGCTTGGGGCTTCCTGATGGGAGGCGAGGGGGTCGGCGATCCACCAAAGTCGTATGCGCTCACCCGAAGTGCGTCACCTAGGCTCATCCTGAGGCGGCGCCGAGACAGCGGACGATCGCCGGAATGATCGCCCGCATCGCGCGGCCGCGATGGCTGATCACCGCCTTAACAACCGGCGCTAGTTCGCCGAATGTGCGGTGGTATTCAGACACGACGAAGAGCGGGTCGTAGCCGAACCCGCCGACGCCCAGAGGTGATGTTGCGATCACGCCGCCACAGACGCCCTCTGACACGGCTACGATTTGGCCAGACGGATCGGCGAGGGCCGCATGGCAGGCGTAGTGGGCGGCACGGTCGCGACCAACCATGCCGGCAAGCCGCTCGAGCAGCAGGGCGTTGTTGCGGGCATCGACGGCTTCGCGGTCTGCCTCCGGCGCCGGCTCGGAGAACCGCGCTGAATAAACGCCCGGCGCGCCGCCAAGCGCCGGCACCACGAGGCCGCTGTCCTCGGCCAACACCCAGCTCCCGAGCGCACGGGCCTGGGCCTGGGCCTTGAGTGCCGCGTTTTCCGCGAAGGTGCTGCCCGTCTCCGCGACGTCGACCACGCCAACGAGGCCCGTCAGCGAAGCGCAAATCATTCCAAAGGGCTCGAGCAGTTCGAGGAGTTCGCAAACCTTCCCCTGATTCGTCGTGCCAAGAACGAGCGTCGCGGTCATCGTCGTCCCGCCGGCGCCCGCGGCACGTCGATCGGCTTGGGTTGCACGTCGAGCATGATGCCATCGAACGACCGCGGCAGGATCTGACCGCGGGCGAGGGCCGCCGGATCAGGACCGAGCCCAGCGACGATGCGGGTGATCTCCGGGTGCGGGGCCTGCCTGCCACCGGGGCCGGGAACGACGAGCTGGTCGATGTTGCCCACACAGACGATGCTCGAATCGCGGTCGTGAAACTCCCAGGCGGGCCAGCCGTTTTTCCGGAGGGCCTCAGTGAGCCGGTGGGCCTTGTCGGCAGCCTCCACCAGCCGGCTCTCCTGATGCACGCCGCGGACGTGCGGGTCCTTCCAGCCGTTACCCTTGAGCACCTCGACGAAGCGATTGACGTCCACGAGCCCACCAGACGACGGCTCCTCCTCCATGTTCCCGGCGGCGGTGTTGAACGTGCCTGCACCGGTGAACGTCGCCACGCGGACGGTGTAGCGACTCGGGCAGTCAAGCAGGCCGTGGGTCACGTCAGCGTTCATCTCCATGATGAAGTCATCGACCTGCTGCTGTGAGAAATAATCAGCCGGCAACAGCGGATTGGGAATGAGCAGGGCCGCGTGCAGCGGTGGCTTCGCGGCAGCGGCGCCACCGCGGAGGTGGTCGCGGTTGGCCTGGAGAAACTCACTCTCGAGACGGTTCTTGGCCAAGGCCTGAGACGACTTCGGCCGCAGTGCCTTGATCTTCTGCAGCGTTTTTTGGCCACGAGGATCTTCGAATGACGCGAAGTCGCCGACGAGGACGGCGACCTCGACGACCTGACCTTCGTTGGCATACCGCATCCGCTTGGGAGTGCCGTCGGGATTGAGCCCCATGCCACGCTGCTTGCCGGTGTAATCAAACGCCTTCTCGTGAGTGTAGGCCACGAGCCGGTGCGTGCCCCGCAACTCTTGGACAAGCAGGCGGGCGTCGTCGCGGGCCCCCTCGCCGCGGAACGTCGTCGCCAGAACGAGCCACGGGCCGTCCTTCTCGGCGAGCGGATACATCGCCTTCGGATCGACGGCACCGGATGAAAACCAACTCGTCGGCAACCAGCCGGTCTGGGCCACGGCTTTCGGCTCGACGGCGAAGGCCACGACCGCCGCCAGAACCATCAGAACCAGAGCTCGGTGACAGGAAACGGTAGCGGGACGCATCACGTGTGAAACTCCTCTTCCGAGCGCCGTCGGACGGTAACTCTGGCCTGATCCGGGGCGGAGACGGTAGCAGGCGTTCCGATCCGCTGCCAGACTAGAAAGAACCTCGGGAAACCTGGGGTGTCCCGGTGAACGGCGGGCTCTCCCCGCGGCGGAGGAATCAATGGCTAGAGGGCGAGCGGTATCACCACTGACGGCGGTCATCCTCGCCGCCTGGCTCGCCGCGGTGTGCGGTCCTCCCGTGGCACTCCTGGCGTGGCGGCAGCAGCGGCTCGTGGTCGTCGGTAGCCCGGAGGCTCAGGCCGACTGGGACGCCTTTCGCGCCGACATGCGGCGGCAGTCGGGCCGCGACGGTCCCGTCCAACGAAAGGTGCCGAAAAGTTCCGAGCCGCCGGAGCTCGTCTGGCTGCGGGACTACGTGAAGCTCGCCGTAATCGCGTGGGTCGCGCTCGTCGGGGTGCTCGGCGGATTCCTCGCAGCGCTCGTGATCGGCATCGCCCGCGGATCCCCAGTGCCGCGATCAGCGGCCCAGGATCAGCCGCCCGGTCAGCGCGACGACGAAAAACAGCACCACCGTGATGCCCAACACACCAACGAATGACGTCACGACTGACTCCCGAATCCAGAGGGGGTCGGGCGGGACGAGTTCCCGCTCTCTCCTTCGATCCTAGACGGCGGCGGCTGGCCGGACAAGACGACCCGTCGCCTGCGGATCACGAACCCGAGCCGCGACGAAAGACGCTCTCATCGATCATCGTCCGGCCGGTCCGGCCGACTTCATCGAGCGTGCGGCGCTGGCCAACCGCGTGCCACGGCGTGACGTCCGACAACTCCGGCATGATCTCGAGGATCTGCTCGATCAGCATCGTGACCATCCGGCCCACCGGCTGCCCCTCCGTTCGCTCGCGGATCGCGGCGGCAGTCTTCATGAGCTTCACCATCCTCGACCGCTCGAGCACTGGGCCCGACAACTGATCGTCGCCCTCGACGAGTAGTTCCGCGACCGGCACCTCCAGCACCTGCTGCCAGCGAAGGAGGTCGGAGATCCGCATGTCGCATTCGGGTTGCTCCTGATGCCGCACCACCGGCAGCGACATGCCTAGCCGACGGGCGACGTTGCGGAGCGTCACACCCTGGCGCTGCCGCACCTCGGCGATGCGGTGCAGCGACACGGTTGGCTCCCGCGACGCCCGCCGTTCCCGCGCGAGGCTGTCGGCGTCGAACTCAGCGCGGGCCACATCGGAATGCTCCGTGTCGGCGACCGCCCGTGGATCGTTGTAACCCGAGTCGGAATCGTCAAAGTCGTCGCGGCAGACCCGATCGTAATCAACAGTGGCCATGTGCGGTCCTCCCAGCGTGATGCCCGTGGCCGCGACGCCGTGTGGAGGCTGAAGGCCTGATCCTGCTCGTTGTCGCGGTGATTGGAGATACGTGGCTCGCGGCCCAAACGTTCACACGACTGGAATTTTTCCCGGGGCCGGCCCGGGCGGCCGGCCGCAGCCCCACGTGGTAGCCTGTTTTCGCAGTTGCTGATCCAGACACGTGATGCCGGGTCGGCTGCACCGTCCTCCCCACGGCTCTCCTCATGAACAGCGATCCAGCGTCAACCGTTCGCGAGCTCGCCGCACTCCGCGCGGGTGTGGCCTGGGCGGATCTGCCGGGCCGCGCGGTGCTCCTGGCCACAGGCCGCGACGCCGTCCGGTTTGTTGATAACTTCGCCACGGCCCCGCTCTCGCGGCTCAACGAGGGCCAGGGGACCGAGAGCTTTTTCACCGACCCGCGGGGCTGGGTGATCGCGCTGGCCACCATCCTGCGCACCGACGACGGGCTGTGGATCGACGCCGCCCCCGGGATCGCGACACGGCTCCAAGAGCATCTGGAGCACTACCACATTCGGGAGGACGTGACGCTCGTCGACGCGTCGGCCGATCGGGCGAGCGTGCTCATCGCCGGTCCGTTGGCAGCCGACTGGATCGCCGCCCGGGTCGCCGCTGCCGTGCCGTTACGACTCTTCGATCACATCTGCACCCGGCTGGGGGGCGTCGATGTGCGTCTCGCACGCATGGACTGGTGCGGGCCCGACTGCTTCCTCGTTCAAATGGCCGTAGCGGACGAAAGCCCGTTCCAACGGTGGCTTGAGACCGAAGACCTCCCGCGGGCGGATGCGGCTGACGTGGAGTGCGTGCGGATCGAAAACTACTATCCGTTTCCAGTCGACATCCCCGACAAGACCATGCCGCAAGAACTCGATCGGACGGCGCGGGCGATCTCGTTCACGAAGGGCTGCTATCTCGGTCAGGAAACGGTGGCCCGTCTCGATGCACTCGGCCATGTGAACCGCACGCTCATGCTCGTCGCGATCGAGGGACCGCCGCCACCAGCCGGCTCGCCGGTGGTCTGCGGCGACGAGGTTGTGGGCACGATCACGTCGTCATGCCCGTCACCCGCAGGCGGGGAGGCCGGCGGACTGGCAATCCTGCACCGCAAGGCGCTCGCCGGGACGCTGGCGGTGGAGGGTCGCCCGGCTCGAGTCGTTGCCCGACCGGCGGCGACGACCGCAGTCACTCTGGAGGGCTCGTGATGGCCGACGCGATCGATCGAGACGAACTCTTGCTCGAGACCCGTCGCTTCGCGGTGGTGCGGCGGCGGGAGCGCTGCGCTGATGGCACCTCCCGCACCCGCGAGGTGGTGCTCCATCCCGGCAGCGTGGTCGTGGTGCCGATGGTGTCGCCTGCTCGTGTCTGCCTCGTCGAGGTCGTCCGCACAGCGGTCGGCACGACGCTCCTCGAACTGCCCGCGGGCACGCTTGACCGCGAGGAATCGCTCGCCGAGGCGGCCCGCCGCGAGCTGATCGAAGAGACCGGCTACCGCGCCGAGCGAATCGAGCCGGCTGGCTCGTTCTGGATGTCGCCAGGCATCCTCCGCGAACGGATGCACCTGTTCGTGGCGCACGATCTCACTGCCGGGCCCCAGGCCCTCGAACCCGGGGAGCAGATCACAACGCGGGTCGTCGACTGGGACGAGGCGGTGGCCATGTGCGGCGACGGCCGGATCAATGATGCCAAGACGATCGCCGCCGTCCTTCTCATCGACGCCCGCCATCGCGGACGATGCGTCTGAGCGTCGTGCCGCCTTACCGCGCCGTCGCTTCGGTGATTCCGGCTGCCGAGCGTCGTGAACGGTCCATCAAAACCAGCGCGCCGCCGACCATCCCGGTGAGCACGGTGCTCAGTCCCCAGAGCAGGGCGATGGCCACGCCCTGCGCGCTAAGCACGCCCTGCTCAGCGAGCAGATACGACATGGCGTTCTCACGAACACCGAACCCGCCGATGCTGATCGGCAGTACCATCGCAAGGGCGACGAGCGGCACGACCGAGAACCACAGCGACAGTGGCTGGTCGACGCCGAGCGCTCGGCCGCTCAACGCCACCGCCACGGCCCCCCCCATCTGCACGATGAAACTCCAGGCGACGGCCTTCGCGATTAGGCTGGGCTGCTGCTGGTAAGGCAGGAGTTGTGCCAGAAAACCGCGGGCCGGATGCGGCGCCGGCAGCACGGCGATCAGGCGGTCAAGAAACGAGACGCCGCCCAGGAATACCGTCAGCACCGCCGCGAGCAGCGCCGCCGCGACCGCCAGCGTAGCCGGCAGGCCGAGCGAGTATTTGCGTGCCGCGAGGGCGGCGCCCCCGAGCACCGCCAGCGCCGAGAGACCCGTGAGCCGGTCGGCGACAACCGAGCAGCCGGCCAGCAGCCGCCGCGGTGTCGTCTCGCCAACACGGTATGCCTTGACCACGTCGCCACCGATCGACGAGGGCAGGCAGAGGCTGAAAAACATCCCTTCGAAGAACCGCAGCACGAAGAAGCGGCGCGGGAAGTCGAAGCCCAGCGGTCGGGCCAGTTCGGCCCAGCGGATGCCTGCCACCACCTGCACGAGCAGACCGGTGACGAGCCCGAGGGCCCACCACGACCAGTCCGCCTTGGCCATCACCGTCCACATCCCTTCCTGAACACGGCCGTCGACAACCTTGTCGTGCCAGTCGATCCCGCTCAGCGCGTAGGCCATCAGGCCCGCGGTCGCCGCGAGCCGCAGGACTAGGGTCAGCCACGGAGGCAAGGCAAACCGTTTCGCGGCGACGGGATTGGATTCGGTCGCTTCCATGACCCTCATGACCCTCGACCCTCGAGTCGCACACCGCATGAACATTCGTCGGCCAGATGCCAGCGGTCGATGAATCCCGGCGGCAAGGCGGGTACCCTACACGAAATCACAACCTCAGGCCCATTCGTCCGCTTTCACCATGACACCTCCCGTTCCCTGGACCGTCGATTTCCCAGTTGCGGAGATCGCCACGGTCGCGTTCGCGTTCGCGTCGGGGGCAGCGCTCGGTAGTTTCATCAACGTGGTGGTCCATCGGCTACCGCGCGGCGAATCGTCGGTCAGCGGACGGTCGCGTTGCCCACAGTGCGGATCCGCGATCCGCGCCCGTGACAACGTGCCCGTCCTTGGCTGGCTACTTCTCCGCGGCCGCTGCCGTGACTGTGGTGCGGCCATCGCGCCACAGTATCCGCTGGTCGAGGCGGCCTGCGGCACGCTCACCGCCGCGGTCGCGGCCGCCGAACTCGTCGGAGGCGGCCGCTGGCTGCCGCTGCTCGCAGACGGCTCCGGCCGCGGCATTGATCGCCTGTTGCTTCATGGGGATTGGCCGCTCGTGGTGTCGTGCGTCGTGCACTCCGCGATCCTGCTGACAATCCTCGCCTGGAGCCTGCTCGCCAGGAAGGACGCATTGCCCACCTGCCGGGGGGCGGCGGTGGCGATCGTCGGCGTGATCGTGCTCGTGCTCGTGCTCATTGCGCCGCAGGCTGGGCCGGTGGGGGTACTGCCCGACGGTGCTTCATGGCCGCCATCGCCTCCCCCACTAGCGACGCTGACGGCCTCGATCGCCGGCGTGGCTCTGGGTGGTGTCGCAGGTCGACTCACGGGAGGTGTTGCCGACGGATACTGTCTCGCCCTCGTGGGCGCGGCGCTCGGCTGGCAGGCCGTGACAGTCGTGACGGTCGTGACGGCCGCCATCCGGATGGTGATAGCGACCATCGCCGCACCGTCGAACCGCAGCCTCAGACCTTTATCCTTTGCGATTCCCGCCATCGTTATAGCGGCGGCGGCTCAGATCCTCTGTTGGCGGCCGATCCTGGAGGCATGGCGGCATGTCATCCGGCTCACAAATGGATTTTGAACTGCATTTTTTTGAGCACGACGCATGAAATCCGTTTCCGGCTCGTGTATGATTCTGGCTGCCCACCGGGCGTTGGCTTCTGCCGTATGAGTTTTCCTTCTCCCATCGTGCCGGTGAATCGCGGGCTGCTCGCCGGCAGCCGAGAGGAAGCCGCGCGCGTCGCTTTGGCTCCCGGAACTCCGACGGCCGCGATCAATCCGGACGAGGGTCTGCTCGAGGGTAGCCTTCGTCGTGCCCGAGCGTTTGCGGCGGACATGCAGTCGCCCGACCAGCGGATGCCGTGGATCGTGGCCACGGTGCTCTCCGGCCTGCTGATATACAGCTACTGGCCGGGCCTGATGAACGCCCGTTCGAGTTGGGACAACCCACAATACCAGCATGGCTGGATCGTCCCGGTCTTCGCGGTGCTCATGCTCTTCTGGTGGCGAATGCCGGTCACGCAAGTGACCGCCTCGGCCCGTGCCGCGGGCGTCGGCCTGCTGGTGGCGAGTTTCGTCGCCCGGCTTTGGTGTGCCAACTTCCGCATTGTCACCCTCGACATGTATACGTTCGTGCCAGCCCTGATGGGCGTCTTTCTGCTCGCCGGGGGCTGGAGCATGTTTCGGTGGTCGTGGGCGCCGATCGCGACGCTGATCTTCATGTATCCCTTGCCCGACGAGGCGACCCGCTACCTGCTCGGCCCGCTTCAGACGCTCGCGACGATCCTCAGCACTCATGCCTTGCAGACGATCGGCCTCGACGCCTACCGCGACGGTAATCGGATCATTCTCGGCGACGGCCAGGTGCTCGGCGTGGTCGACGCCTGTAGCGGACTGAAGATGCTGACGATCTTCATTTGGCTGGCCGTGATGCTCATGCTGGTCGGCGGCCTTGAATGGTGGGAAAACGTCGCGATCGCGGCCAGCGCGATCCCTATCGCCTTGGTGTGCAACGCGTTTCGCATTACCACCGTAGGAGTGATGTATAGTTTCAACTCCTCCTTGGCGGAAGGCTTCCACGACAGCCTGCCGGCGGCCATGCTGATGATGGTTATGGCCGTCGGATTCCTCGTGCTCGAAATGAAGGTGCTTTCCTACCTGGTGGTGACCGAGGACACGTCCCCCATGGCGATGCATGGCACCATTCCCACACGGGCCGTGGCGTCCCCGGCGGCCAAACCGCCGACAACTGCGATATTTCCTCGGATTCCAGGGGCGGGTGTCGGGCAAAATCGCGCCGATCGGCCACCCTTGGAGGCCGGCGAAAAAATGGGCTAAACTGAAGATGTTGTAAGAATCTCATTGGCCGGGTTTGGCCGCAGTGCGATCCACGGCCACGGCGGCCTCGTAATGACGAAACTGCGGATCACATGAGCGAGTCTTTTTCTTCCATGGACGGACCATTGCCTACTGTCACCGCCACGGTGCCGCCGTCGACGCACGGCGAGGGCATGCTTGCGCCCATCAGGGATTCCGTGCTCGCCCCATTCAGCCCGCAATCGGCGCCGTCACCCTATGGACAGTCCGGCGATCCCCTTGCGGGGGGCGTCGACTACAAACGAGTCTGGCACTCCTTTCGCCGTCGCTGGCTGCCGGCGACGGCTCTTGGTCTCCTGCTCGCCGCCACGGCTGCAGCACTGACCTGGGTCTTCCTGCCGCGGGGGTTCGAGGCCGTCGCTTGGCTCCGAGTTCGCGACAAGTCGGGAATGTTCGCGGGGGGCGGACGCGACAACGCCGAATATGAGGCCTATCGCAAGACACAGGTGGCGCTCATCAAAAGCCCGTTCGTGCTGCAGTCGGCCCTCCGCCGGCCGGGCATCTCGGGCCTTGGCACACTGGCCGACGAGGAGGATCCAGTTGGCTATCTCATGCGCAACATTCAGGTGTCGGCGCCGATGGAGTCGGAAGTCGTGCAGGTGCGACTCCGCGGCGAGGACGCCCGCGAGGTCACGCAACTCGTCAACGCGGTGACCACGGCGTTCCTGAACGACGTGGTCAACAAGGAAAAGACGGAACGTCTGCAGCGGCGCGACTCGCTGGAGCGGAAGTACAAGGAAAACATGGCCGAGGTGCGGAGCACCCTCGACACCTTCCACAACCTCGCCAGGTCTTTGGGCACATCCGACAGTTCCGAGGTGGCCACGCAACGCAGCCTCCTGCTCGATCACCTCGGCACGCTTCGCGCTCAGATCAACCAGGCCCAACGTGATCTCGATCTCATTGATGCCGAACTGGCGATCAACGACGCTAAGGACCGGGGCGAGCTCTCGCTCGAGCAGACCGTGCCCGAGGAGACGGTTGACGCGATGCTCCAGCGAGACCCACAGTTCGCCGAACTCCTCGGGCGGCTTTCGGCGATCGAAGAGTCGATGGCCTACCAGGCAGAACGCAGCGCCCGCGGCAGCAGCGATCCGGCGGTGCGGCGTCTGGACTCGATGCGCGAGTCGATGACGCGGCGGCTTGAGGACCGCAAGGAGGAACTGCGACCCCAGATCGTCGCGCAACTCTCGCTCGAGTCGTCGGGCCGGCGTACGGGCGGCGCGATCGAGAGCCCCGTGGTGCTGAAGATGCGGCGGGGACTGCTCGCCAAGCAACTCGAACTGGCATCGAAGGATTTCGACCGTGTCGCCACCGAGGTGAAAAGCCTCGGGGTGGCCAACGCCGATCTCACGGCCCGCAAGCAGGAGATCGAGCAGTTGATGAAGGTGACCGACCAGATGGGAATGCAACTCAACGCGACTGAGATCGACGTGAACATGCCCAACCGAGTCGAACTCATCGAGGAGGCGAGCGTGCCCGAGGGGAGTGACGAGCTCTTCCGAACGATGCTGACGGTCTTGGCTGCGGGAGCGGGGCTCGTGTTCGGCGGCGGTGCCGTGGTGCTCTTTGAGTATCTCCGCGATCGGATGAGCACCGTCGAGGAGGTGCCGCAGCGGCTCGGCCTGCGGGTGATCGGCGCCGTGCCACGGATCTCGCGGTCGCGGAAGCGGCCCAACGACGGCCATGTGGCTGAGTGCGTCGACGGCATCCGGGCCGTGATCACGCAGACGGGACGCGAGACTCCGAAGGTGATCCTCGTGACCAGTGCCGCGGAGCACGAGGGCAAGACCACGTTCGCCGCGCAACTCGCCGCCAGCCTTGCCCGGTCAGGGAAGCGAACGCTGCTGCTCGACGGTGATCTCAGGCATCCCAATGTGCATCTGGCCCTCGGGCTCGACCTCCGGTCAGGATTTCCCGAACTCCTTCGTGGCGAGATCGGCCACGACGAGGCCGTGCAGCCCACCAGCATCGACGGCCTGTTCGCCGTGACGGGGGGCACCTGCGACTACGCCGCCATCACGTCCCTGTCACGTCCTGAGACGGCCGTCGCGATCAAGCATTTCCGGGAATCATTCGATCACATCGTGGTCGATGCCGGCCCGGTGCTCGCGTTTGCCGACGTGCTGCTGCTCGGCCAACTCAGCGATCTGGCGATCATCGTGACGATGCGCGACGTGAGCCGCGTGCCGCTGGTGAGCAGTGCTGTTGAACGGCTGCGTTCGGTGGGCGTTCGCGTGTTGGGCACGGTCGTCAATGGCGTGGGGGATGCGGCGCCCCGTCGGCTCTACTCGTCGCCCATCCCTGCCTGATGTGTCGGTGGCCGTCTGCCTGTTCCAGGGGAGGAGGAAGCTTCGTGAAAACATCCGCGTCTGGGTTACTCACGCTCGCCGGTGCCACTCTGCTCGTGGTGGGTGTGACCGTTGTTCAGGGCATGTGGACGGAGCGGTGGAAAGACCGCAGCGTCAGTAAGGAACTGGAAAAAGCGGCTACGTTACTCGAGAAGACGTTTCCGGAGAGCTTCGGCACCTGGAACCTAGAACGGGAACTCGAGGGCGACGCGAAGGAACTGGAACGCGCCGGGGCGGTGGGGCACATTTCTCGGCTCTACCGCAACAATCGCACCAAGGCCCGGGTCTCGGCCTTCGTGGTCTGCGCGCGACCCCACGACGCCTCGGGCCACACCCCCGACCGGTGCTATCCCGGGGCCGGCTTCGAGATCGGTGAGGCGGAGCATCGGCAGACGATTTCGCTGTCCGACGGGAGGTCGGCGGAAACCTTCACTGGCACCTTCCGCAAGACTGGGCAGACGCTCCGTATCTTCTGGACGTACGGCATTCGCGACGCCGCCAGCATCGAGAAGGAAGATATCGCCACGGCCCGCACGTGGATCGCGCCGCAGATCGCTCGTATCGCACTGGTCGGCGAACCGGCCGTGTACAAGCTCTATGCGATCGTCGATGAGACACGTTTGAGCGCTTCGCAGTCGATGGTGGAGTGCGAAGATTTCCTCGCCAACCTCCTCCCGGCCCTCGATGCCGCCATGGCCGTCAAGGAAACTGCTGCCGAGACGGCACCCCAGCAGCAGGAGACTGCCGGACCTGCTGCGGGCTGAAACCGATGGTGGCCTTCCTGACCCGGGCCGAACGCAGCCCCGTTGGTGCTCTCCGAAGGATCGGATAGCGTCTGGATCGAGCGGGAACGCCGCCGACGGTGGCTGAAAAGCATTGGTAACGGAGGTTTGGCATGTCGATGAACGCAAAGCGGGCACTCGTGACGGGAATCACGGGGCAGGACGGCTCCTACCTCGCGGAGTTCCTCCTTGACCACGGCTACGAGGTGCACGGGCTCGTGCGCCGCTCAAGCACGTTCGGCACCCAGCGGATCGAGCATCTCTACCGCGACATCCATGAGATGGAGCGGCCGCTGGTCCTCCATCACGGCGATATGGCCGACGGCAACGGGCTGGCGCGTCTGATCCGTGAAATCCGCCCCACTGAGGTCTACAACCTCGCGGCTCAAAGCCACGTCCGCGTGAGTTTCGACCAGCCGGCTTACACAGCCGACGTGACCGCCGTCGGCACGCTGCGACTTCTGGAGGCGATCCGCGACTTTCAAGACGCGGTCGGCTACCAAATCCGGTTCTATCAGGCGTCGAGCTCGGAGATGTATGGGAAGGTCTTGGAGACGCCGCAGTCGGAGAGCACTCCGTTCTACCCACGTAGCCCCTACGGCGTAGCGAAGCTCTACGCTCACTGGATCACGATCAACTACCGAGAAAGTTATGGCCTCCACGGTTCCTGCGGCATCCTCTTCAACCACGAGAGCCCGCGCCGTGGCGAGACCTTCGTGACGCGGAAGATCACGCGGGCCGCCGCCCGCATCAAGCTCGGGCTCCAAAAGAAGCTTTATCTCGGTAACCTCGACGCCAAGCGTGACTGGGGTTTCGCCGGCGACTATGTCGAGGCCATGTGGCTGATGCTCCAGCAGGACGAACCCGACGACTACGTGATTTCGACTGACGAGACCCACTCGGTCCGTGAGTTCAGTGAAAAAGTCTTCGGCAGGCTCGGCCTAGACTACAGAGACTTCATCGAGATCGATCCGCGGTATTTCCGCCCTGCAGAGGTGGAACTCCTGCTCGGCAACTCGCAGAAGGCGCGAAAGAAGCTCACCTGGCAGCCACGGGTGTCATTCGACGGACTCGTCGACATGATGGTCGATTCCGATCTGGCGCTCGCCCGCAAGGAGCAGGTGCTGCTCGCGGCCGGACACGAGGCGGGTTTGCCCAACCGCTGAACACAGCCTCCACGATGGGATCCATGGTCGATCTTTCCACTCAGCGGATCGTGGTCACCGGAGGCGCCGGCTTCCTTGGCCGAGCAGTCACGCGCGTGCTCCGGGATCGCGGCGTGCCGCCGGATCGGATCGTGGTGCCCCGCCGCCGTGACTTCGACCTCACGGTCGAGGCCGATGTGGCCCGACTCTACGAGGCAGCGCAGCCTGATGTGGTCATCCACCTCGCGGCCGAGGTCGGCGGGATCGGCGCGAACATGGCCCATCCGGGCCGCTTCTTCTACGCCAACATGGCGATGGGGCTCCACCTCGTGGAGCACGCCCGCCGCCACGGGCTGCGGAAGTTTGTGCACACCGGGACCGTCTGCGCTTATCCGAAACACTGCCCGATCCCGTTCCGTGAGGAGAGCCTCTGGGACGGCTATCCCGAGGAGACCAACGCCCCCTACGGCGTGGCCAAAAAAGCGATCTTCGTGATGCTCGACGGCTACCGTCGTGAATACGGTCTCGCGAGTGCGGTGACGGTGCCCGTGAATCTGTACGGCCCCGGCGACAACTTCGCCCCCTCGTCGAGCCACGTCATTCCTGCCCTGATCCGTAAATGCGAGGAGGCCCGCCGCGACAACGCTTCCGAGGTGGTCTGCTGGGGCACCGGTGTCGCGACGCGGGAGTTTCTCTACGTCGATGACGCCGCCGAAGGCGTCGTACGGGCGGCGGAGGTCATGGACGAGCCGGTGCCGATCAACCTTGGAGGCGGCGTCGAGATCGCGATTCGCGATCTGGTCACGACAATCGCTGCGAGCTGCGGCTACGAAGGCAGGATCACATGGGACACGACGAAGCCTGACGGGCAGCCCCGTCGCAGCCTCGACATCTCCCGGGCGCGGGAGTTGCTGGACTGGTCGCCACGACAGGATTTCACCGCGGGGCTCGCAGCCACCGTCGCCTGGTGGCGTTCCCAGACGAAGAGCTAGCCCGTATCCAACTGACGTGGTGCGCCGGCTCGGGGGCGGCAAAAGTCTCGTCGCCGCACCAAAGGCGGATGCGTTCTCGTTGGGCATCGCAGCCGTCAGGAAGCCCCAAGCGCGAGCGCGGGGAATACGCCTGCCACCCCGCCCCGTTCCACACCGCCGCTCGCCCACGTTCGACTTTGCCCGATCACGCACACAACGCTTCCTCAGCCAGCCCCTTTATGGCCTCTTAGTCGGACTCGCTTTGAGGCGGCTCCAAAACGCCGTGGCTGAGAACGAACTTGCGAGTGCCTGCCGGACCGTCGAAAATCACCGTGCCAACCGCACGCGGCCCAGTGCCACTGATGCCCGCGAGCACTCCCTCGCCGTAGTCGGAGTGCCGCACTCGCTGGCCCGGCTCGTACTGCTGCTTCAGACGCGCTCCGCCGGCCATCCGTAGGGCGAGATCCGTGGCCCGCTCGATCGCGGCATCGAGGCCGCGACGGCGCGGCAAAGGCGACGGCCGGACCGCCGACTCGTCTTGCGAATCGTCGAGATCCATAGTGAGGCCGTCGCCGCGGGAGATGCGCGTCGTGGCAATACTCCGATCGGGCGGCGGCTCCTGCGAGAGATCGTCGAACTCGCCACCGGCACGACGGGCGGCATCTCCGAAGGGATCGAAGCCGTCATGGCCGCGAGGGGCTTCCTCGCCGACCACCTCCGTCTCCGACCCCTGCATCTCGGCAAGAAACACACTCGGTGCCGAGATGCGACGGGTGCCACGGTAGTCACGCATCCTCCCGCAACTGGCATGAACCTCCTCGCGCCCCCGCGTGATCCCCACGAACACGAGGCGGCGTTCCTCCTCGAGTTGCTCGGGATTGCCGAGGCTCCGCTCGTGGGGCAGGATGCCATCCTCCATGGCGACGAGATAGACGACGGGAAACTCAAGGCCCTTGGCGGCATGAAACGTCATCAGCGCGACACGGTCGGCGGCTGAGTCCCAGACGTCGGTGTCGGCAACGAGGGCCGTCGTCTCCAGAAAGCCCCCCAGGGCGTCGGTGGCCTCGGTGCCTGTGGCCGGGGCGGAAGCGAACGTGTCGTCGAACTGCCGCGCGGCGGTGACCAGTTCCTCCACGTTCGCCAGTCGATCCTGCCCCTCTTCGTCGTCATCCTGATCCTCGGCAAGCATCGCCCGATAGCCGGTGCGGTCGAGCACGGCCTCCAGCAAGGCCGCCACCGAGGGCTCGCGGCCGGCGGTGGCCGCGAGCTCGGCATGGAGCCTGGCAAACGCAGCCAACGCCGTGGCCGCCCGCTTGGGCATCCCGGGGATCCCGGCGGCCTTCATGGCAGCCTCCAGCCGCGTGGCGGCATGGTCATCAGCCCAGGCCGCCAGCCGGTCGAGCGACTGCCGGCCAATGCCCCGCGGCGGCACGTTGACCACGCGGAGCATCGCCTCGTCGTCACGGGGGTTTCGTAGGAGCCGCAGCCACGCGACCACATCGCGAATCTCGCGCCGCTTGAAAAACTCGAGGCCGCGGACGAGCTGGTAGGCGATGCCGCGGGTTCGCAGCGCGAGTTCAAACGACCGCGACAGAGCATTGGCCCGAAACAGAATTGCGAAGTCGCGGAGCGATCGCCGGCCGGCCGCCGAGGCATGCGCGATCTCCGCGGCGATCCGCTCGGCCTCCTCGAGCCCTGAGCCATCGAGAACGATCCGCACCGGTGCACCCGGCGCCGCCGTCGTGACCAGCCGCTTCGGCTTGCGCCGCGAGTTATGGGCGATGAGGCGATCGGCCGTGCCGAGGATGTTGGCCGTACTGCGGTAGTTGTCCTCGAGCTTCACGACCGTCGCAGCCGGATAGTCCCGTTCAAACTCGAGAATATTGCGGATACTGGCGCCCCGCCAGCCGTAGATCGCCTGATCTGGGTCGCCGGTGACTGCAAGATTCGGATGGTCGATCGAGAGTCCGCGGAGGATGCAGTATTGGACGGCGTTGGTATCTTGATATTCGTCGACGAGGATGAATCGGTGGCGGGCGTCGAGTTGGCGGCGGAGTTCGGGATCCTCGGCCAGGAGCGTGGCGACGTGCACGAGTAGGTCGTCGAAGTCGACCGAGTTGGCCCGCAGCAGCAGCTGTTGGTAGGTCGGCCAGACTCGCAGCGCGACGTCGTCGACCGGCTTGCCCCAGCGCGGCTGGAAGGTCGCAGGCGTGAGGAGGTCGTTCTTCGCGCGAGAGATCACTCCCGCGATCCGGTCAACGGGGGTGTGCGTTGCGGTGAGTCCGAGCGACTTCACCGCGCGCTTGAGGACACCCGCGGCGTCGTTGGGATCGAGAATCGAGTAATCGCTCGTCAGCCCCACCTGCCGCGCGTGACGGCGGAGGAGCCGGGCCCCGAAGCGGTGGAATGTGCCCATCTCCACGGGCTGGGGCCCCACCAACTCGGTGACACGCCGCCGCATCTCGTCAGCCGCCTTGTTGGTGAAGGTAAGCGCGACGATCCGTTCGGGAGGAACCCCTGCGGAGATCAGGTTGGCGATCCGATGCGTCACCACCCGGGTCTTGCCGCTTCCAGGCCCCGCCAGCACCAGGAGCGGTCCCTCGACGTGGGACGCGGCCTGACGCTGGGATACATTCAGGGATGCAACATTTGAGGAAGGCACGTTTCAAAGGTCCAGGAGCGTAAATCGAGCAGGCTGAGGAGGTGGCTCAGACCGCCCGATCCCGTAGCCGTAGTCGATTTCGGATTCCTTTGAGTATATTCCTGACCGGCTGATTCCGGGTGCTCGTTGCCCCGACGGCCGATTATGATCTCGCTTTGCACGGGAGGGACCCCATGCCGAGAGTTCCATACAAGAACCTCATGCAGTCCGACGAGATGGCCGAGAAGCTCGAAATGAGCACGGCCGAAATCGGGCTTTCTGTACGTACGACCAACTGTCTGGAGGAGCGGGGTATCTTCACGGTGCACGACCTCCTCAACTGCACCCGGTCAGACCTGCTCTCGATCTCCAACTTCGGCGAAAAAACGCTGGAAGAGGTCTACAAGTCGCTGGAAAAGATCGGTTTTTTCCGATCCCCGAGCGGTGCTGGCGAGACTGCCGAGCGACAGCCGGAGCCGATGGGCCAGGCGTTCTAGCTCCCAAGCCCCAGATGCGTGTGATTCCGCTTCGCCGACACGTCATACTGGCGTGGTTCGACGGCCGGTCGGCATGGGTTGTCGGGCCCCTGCGGTCGGGCACATGCCACTGGTGTCGAGGAGGTCGATGGTGAGGCTGCCGCGATTCTTTGGCAAGAAACGAGGCCATCGGCGAACCGGTTCGCCGGCCTGGGCCTCGCTGGGAGACGGCGTTTTCCACACAGTTCTCCTGGCTGCCGGACTCGTTTTCGGCGGTTTGCTGCTCTCCGGCGTGGCGGTGCCGGAGTGGCGGATGAACCACGACTTCGTGCCGGTGACCTGCACGGTCATCGGCAAGGGGCTGGTGCGTCGCACGGCCACGGCGTCGGCCGAAGCGGTTTCATCGACGTGGCAGCCCTGCCTCCGCGTCCGCTACACCGCCGACGGACGACAGCTCGAGTCGTGGAGCCGGCCCGCGCAAACAAGCCTCACCAACGATCGTGACGAAGCGTTGGGCAAGCTGTCGGCGTGGCGGATCGGGGGCACGGTTTCGGGATGGTACGACCCGTTGGATGCCGGCACGGTCGTGATCGAGCGGGGCTACAACTGGTGGATGTGGCTGCTTGCACTCCTGCTGCCTGGAGCGCTCGTGGCCTTTGGCGGCTCGGGGCTCGCCCGCACGCTGCGCCGCTGGGGACGGTCGGAGGAGCGGTGTGCGATACCCTCTCGACTCTCCGAAATGCTCGATCCGCTCGCCGCTTCCCCACGCCAGGCCCCAGACCATCCGGGCGTGCCGTCGTGCGACGACATGGTGAACTCTCCCGGTACCTTTCTCGCCTACCGGCTCCCGATCGAAAGTCCTGAGAGTTGGGCGCTGCTGGGATTCGGCCTGTTCGCCCTGCTCTGGAACGGCGTGCTGGCGGTGCTGGCTGTCGGCGCCGGTCTCGACCTGCTGGGCGGCAGGACTGACTGGCTCTTACTGACGCTCCTCGTGCCGTTCGCAGTTGTCGGCATCGCCGGGATCGTCGTGTTTGCCCGTGGGCTCCTACTGGCCACCGCAGTCGGTCCCACGCAACTCGAGATCTCGGCACAGCCGCTGAGGCCAGGGGGAACATACGAGGTGCTCCTGGCACAGGGGGGTTCGGGGGTGCTCGCCTCGCTGGAGATGACGCTCGAACTGGAAGAGCAGGCGACGTTTCGGCAGGGCACCGACACCCGCACGGAGCGGCTCACGGTCTGGCGGCAGCCCATCCATACGTGGCACGACCTAGCGCTGGCTCCCGGCACCCGCTTCGAAGGGCGAGCGATGGTGACGATTCCGGAGTTGGCCATGCACTCCTTCGCCTCCGAACACAATTTCGCCAGGTGGAGCATCGCGGTCCGCGGCACCTCCATCCGCTGGCCGCCGTTCACCAGGACCTTTCTGCTTGTGGTGTTTCCCCCCGACAGTTGTGGTGAGGCCGCGATGCCGGCTCGGTCCCGGGGGGCCGCCTCATGACCGCTACTGCCGACACGTCTCGCCCTACGCCCCGAGTGTTCGTCCAGTTCTGCCGTCCGGACCGGCGCTACGATCCGCTGGACACCATCGATATCCGCTACGAAGCCGAAGGGCTCCCGGAAGACACTCCCCGTGCGGTCGAACACTCGGTGCTCTGGTATACGGAAGGCAAAGGCGAAGAGGACTTGGGCGTGCTCTTCTTTGAGCGAATCGTCGACCGTGCAAGGCTGCCGCCAGAGGCGGCAGCAGAGGGCTTCGCCACGCAACTCCCACCGAGCCCGCTCTCGTACGAAGGGGTGATCGTCAAGATCCGTTGGTGCGTGCGCATACGGTTCTTCTTCACGGGTGGCCGTGATTATGTCTCCGAGCACGAGTTCACGGTGGGGCATATTCCGCCGGCCCGCATGCCGCGAGTGGAGGTCTCATGACCGTCGACGCCCCGTCAGCGGCCCGGCGCCTGCCGTCGAATCCGTTCTCCACCCGGTTCACCCGGCCCGGCTCGATCGCACCGCTCGATCCGTCCGGACAGCCACTCGACCTTGATGCCCTGGTCGACCGGCTTCCGGCACCGGGCGGATGCAGCGCCATCACCGGGCCTCACGGGCATGGCAAGACGTCGCTGCTCGTCGCGATCCTGGCAAACGCGGGTGCCCGCGGCCGACCTACGACACTCGTCCGCGTCGCTTCGCCGTCGGATGCGTGGGAAGTGCTGGCCATGTTGGCCGGGACCGCGCCAAAAACCATCGTCGGGATCGACGGCTGGGATCGCATTCGGTTCGCCCTCATGCCGGTGTTGCGGCTGGTGGCCGCGTACCGTGGGGCATCCCTTCTCGTGACGACGCACCGTCCTGGCCGACTGCCCGTCGTGGCCCGCTGCGAAACGAGCCGCGGTCTCTTGTCCGCGATCGTCGACCGGCTGCCCGACCACGGCGGTGTCATCGACGCCGTGGACATCGACGATGCTTTTTCTCGACACAGAGGCAATGTTCGAGAGGCGCTCTACGACCTCTACGACCGCTTCGAGCGTCGCATGCGCTCAACGCCGTGACGGCCCGTGAGGGGCTGCCCGTGCCCCGAGAGCCGGCGTTGCTGGCCAGCGCAGGCAGGATGCCGAAGCGCAGGCAGCATCGAGTGAGCGAAGTCCACGATGGACGGAGCGAACGTCCGACTCTCGGGGCACGGGCAGCCCCGACCCAACACTCGGGACTTCGGGCCGCCGTCAGGCTTTTTACCCAAGTCGGATACGCTCGAGGGGGCCAGATATGCCGGCAGCGCCTGCCATGCGGGTCGTGCGGGGTGACCACCGGAAATTCATGAATCGTTCAAAGCTTTTTTCCCGCAGCCTCATCCACGCGCAACCTAGGCTTTGGGAGTCGCCTCAAAAACCGTGGGTTTTCCCGGTGCTGGCGGCAAGCGGAGGAATGTGCGATGACGATGCGTCGTGTGCCCGGGATCATCCTGATGGCGTTTGGCTTCCACCTCGGAACCGGCCTTCAGGCTCACGCTCAGTGCTGCTTCAACGACTTCTTCGCCGGTTGTGGCGCCTGTTTCCGAAAGGCGCCGGTGTATGCCATCGCTCCCGTCGCGGCTCCGGTCATGGCGCCCATCGCCGCCCCCCCGCCGCCGGTGATGGTTCCCGTGCAGCAAACCAGTTACGTGCCAGAGACGACATACCGCACGCAGTATCAAAACGTACCGGTCACGACCTACAAGCCGTCGTGTGAAGTCGATCCCTGCACAGGCTGCACGCGGGAGTGCATGCAGCCTGTCACCCAGTACGTGCAGCAGGCGGTCAACGTGCCTGTCACGCAGTATCGAGCCGTGACGACCACGAAATACGTGCAGATGCAGCCCGGCGCTGGCGGCTATTCCGGAGCCGGTGCGTACCCCGGCGCCGGAGCATATCCCGGCGCACAGCCGGCCTTCGCTGCGCCCGCAGCCGCGCCGATGATGGCTCCTCCACCGGCAGCCAGCCCGTTCGCGGCACCCGTCCAGACGACACCCCAAGCCTGGGGCGCCGCAGGCGCCGACATTCCGCAGCAACTGGTGCCGGGCGGCAGCCTGCCGGCTCTGCCCCCGGGCGGAGTGCCTCAGCAGACGTACCAGCAGCAGCCGATCAGCCCGCAGGCTGGCACCTACGTCCCAGCCGCTCCGCAGGCCATGGTGCAGCCCCAGCCAACACAGCCGCCCACGTTCGCGCCGATGCCGTCGGCGGCTCCGTCACCGTCGCTCAAGCCAATACCCGAGATGCCGCGAACCGGAGCCTGGTCGGCTCCAACGCCTGCGGCCGTTGGCCAAACGGCAGCCCCTGCGCTCACGCCGCTGGGCGGCATCAACGGCTACCAACAGCCCAGTGGCACCAACGGCCTCTCGAACCCCAGTGGCACAAACGGGCTGCAACCGCCCGCGATGCCGGCTCAGCAAGGCATGCCTGTGCTTCCCGGCGATGGCCCGAAGGCCTCCACGAATGCGTTTCCTCGTCTTCTCGAGCCGACCAGTCACACCACATCGTGGCAGGCCTCGCCAATCGGCTTTCCAGCGGCTCGTCGGCCGGGATATCCGACCGCCTCTCTGCCTTCGCGGCTGCAGCAGTAAAACTGGCTCTCCTTCGCCCGCGGTGGCTTGCCAGTCCGGATGATTCCCCCGACACTTTCGGCTCCTGGGCCGCCGTGGCCTCTCGAGCTGGAGTGCGGAGGATCACGTGACCAACGCCGAGATCGCTGCCACCTTCGACCATGTGGCAGACCTCCTCGAATACCAGGGGAGCAACGTGTTTCGCGTGCGTGCTTATCGCAACGCGGCCCGGACCATCGGCTCAATGGTGGACTCGATCGTGACGCTCCGTCGTGATCCTGCTCGTGCCCTCACCAACCTGGAGGGGATCGGTGCCGATCTCGCGGCAAAAATCGAAACACTGCTCGATACCGGCCGTCTTCCGCTCCTCACCAACCTGGAGCAAGAGGTGCCGGCGGTCATCTTCGAACTGATGCGGGTGCCGGGGCTCGGCCCCAAGAAGGTCAGGGTGCTCGTTGACGAACTGGGGATCGATTCGCTCGACGCGCTCGAGCAAGCGTGCCGGGACGGACGCGTGCAGGACGTGAAGGGGTTTGGTGCCAAGACGCAGGCGGCCATCCTGGAGAACATCGCGTTCGCGAAGGATCCCGAGCATGCGCGGCTCCTGTGGAACGAGGCCGACGTCATTGCGACGGATCTGATCGTCTGGATGCGACAGTGCCCGAGCGCCAGGCAAGTCGAAGCCGCGGGCAGCTGGCGGCGTGGCCGGGAGACGGTGGGGGATCTCGACCTCGTCGTCGAGAGCGACGATCCTGCGGCCGTGATGGACCACCTCGGGCAGTGGCCCGAGAGTGGTGCCGTCCTGCAGCGGGGCGACACAAAGACGAGCATTCGTGGGCCGAGCGACGTGCAGATCGACCTACGGGTGGTCGAAGCTGCCTCGTTCGGCGCTGCGCTCCAGTATTTTACCGGTTCCAAGGAGCACAACGTCCGCCTGCGGTCCCGTGCCCGGGACCGTGGGCTGACAATCAACGAGTACGGCGTCCACCAACTCGAAGCGGGGGCGTCTGGCGACGCCCCGCTGATAAAAGGCCGACGCGTAGCCGGCCGGACCGAGGCGGAAGTCTACGAGGCGGTCGGACTGCCCTGGATTCCACCAGAGCTTCGCGAGGGGGGCGACGAAATCGACCTTGCGGAACGAGGCGAACTCCCCGTGCTCGTGGAACTCGCTGACATTCGCGGCGACCTCCACATGCACACCAGCGCCACCGACGGTGAGGACACGCTCAGCGAGATGGTCCGCGCCGCCGTCACTCGCGGCCTCTCCTACATCGCAATCACCGACCACGGACAGCGGGTGACAATGGCCCGTGGTCTCGACCGAAAGCGACTCCTGAAGCAGTGGGACGAGATCGACCGGCTCAACGATTCACTTGCCGCGGACGGGCCGCCCCCCATTGTCGTACTCAAGGGAATCGAGGTCGATATGCTCGAGAAGGGTGGCCTTGATCTTCCCGACGACGTGCTCGCCCGGGCCGACTGGGTGGTCGCGAGCCTGCACTACGGCCAGAACCAGCCCCGCGACCGGATCACGGCCCGGATCGTCGAGGCGATCGAAAATCCCTTCGTCAGCGTGATCGGTCATCCGACGGGTCGCCTCATCAACCGTCGCCCGCCCTACGACGTCGACATCGAAGCGCTGCTCGCGGCCGCAGCACGCACCGGCACGTTCCTCGAAATCAATGCCAATCCGTGGCGACTCGACCTCGACGACAAGCACGCCGCCGCCGCAAAAAAAGCCGGCGTGAAACTCGTGATCTCGACCGACGCCCATTCGACCCGCGGCCTCGACGTGATGCGCTGCGGGATCCTCCAAGCCCGTCGCGGTGGCCTCGAGAAGGATGACGTGGCCAACACCCGGACCCTCGCGGGCCTCAAGAAGTTGATGGCGAAGAAGGGCTGACGGGAGGCACCGTCTCCCGATCGTGAGGAGCCGGGGGTGGCACGCGCAGACGCCGGGGAATCTTTGCGACTCACGAGCGATACCCCGGCGGCCAAGCGGGCATCCTATAGCAAAATCCCCCGGCGGCGAGCATGTCACCCCCGGCGAACCAATCCGGTATCGCATCAATGCCACCCGCATTCCCCGCGCTCGCGCTTGGGGTTTCCTGACGGCGATGCGAACCGCTGTTCACGGCGACTTCACGCAGCGGAAGCCGATGTGGTTGGTGGCGCTCGACACCTCGCCCTTGCCGCGGGTGCCCACGATGTAGCGGGCACAGTATTGGTCGCTGCAGAGGTATGAGCCGCCCCGCTGCACCCGTTTGGCCTGGCCGGGCTCCGCCGGGTCAAAGCTGTCGCCGGGTCCCTGCGGGTTGATCGTTGGCGCGCTGCGTTTTACGTCGGTGGCATACGTATCAGGGCGATACCAGTCGCTGCACCACTCCCAGACGTTACCCGACATGTCGTGCAGTCCGTAGGCATTGGCCGGGAAGCGGCCCACCGGGGCGATCCCTGCGAAGCCGTCCTCCGCGGTGTTCTCCTGCGGGAAACGGCCCTGCCAGGTGTTGGCCATCCATCGGCCGGCCGGCTTGAACTCATCGCCCCAGGGATAGAGATCGCCGGCGACGCCGCCACGGGCGGCAAACTCCCATTCGGCCTCGGTCGGCAGACGCTTACCGGCCCACACGGCGTAGGCCGCGGCATCTTCAAACGCGATGTGGACGACGGGAGCGTCACGGCGGCCCTCGAGATCGCTCTTTGGCCCCGCGGGATGCTGCCAGCAGGCGCCGGGCACGTAGGCCCACCACCGGAGGTGGGCCGCGCCCGTTTCATCGCGGAGCGGCACGGGTTCCGTCGGCGGCGCGAACACGATCGATCCCGCCACCAGATTTTCAGGAGGAGCCCCGGGGAAATCCTCGGCACGCGGCACCCGCTCCGCGACGGTGACGTATCCGGTGGCTTTCACGAACTCGGCAAACTGCGTGTTGGTCACCTCATGCACGTCCATCCAGAAGCCGCCCACGCCGACACGATGAATCGGCCGTGCGTCGGCCATCGGATCGGAGCCACCGAACGAGACGCCACGGGGGTCTGCGCAGCCCATCGAAAACTCACCGCCGGAAATCCACGCCATTCCGACCGGGGCCTCGCCCGGCGACCAGCCCAGGGCGGGAATCGTTTGGGCAAATGCCGCGTTGCCAAGTTCCAGATTTGATCCCCCGCTCTCTCGCTGCCGGCCCGGGCGGCCAACCGCCCACACGGCGACGGCGAGCGCAACCGGTACGAGCCAGAGTGCTCTCACCTGGAAGCGTACCCGCGACGCTCGCGCTCCCACAGAGATACGACGTCCACTCATGCAATTCCCTTCCGCAGCGTGCGCTCGAACCGCCGACGCAGAGCACGACGGCGGGACGGACTCCACCACTTCACAAAGGTCCTGCGGGCCTGATCTGCCTGGTGCACCTCGATCTTTCTCAGGGCAACGATCGCCTTCCGCTCCCCCACGACCCCGTCCTGCCGCGACCACCGGCCAAGACGATCGGCCGCGGCGGCGTGGTCGGTGAACTCGCCGAGATTCTCTTGAAGCAGCTCCAGCGCCTTTTCACACTTCGCCCGCACCCGTGTGGGAAACACCGCCGCGAAAATCTCGAGCGCATACCGGAGCTTTTTGCCCTCGATCCGCAGGCGATGGATCTCCTCGGCATCGCGAAGTCGGTGGTCAGCCCGAACGAAGAAGCGGCGCATCAGCGGCTTGAAACGTCGGCGGGCATACTGCCGGAACGTGGTGCGCCCGCTGCTAGCGGCCATCGCATCGAGTAACCTCTCGACCCGCGCGTGCCAGTCGTCAGCCAGCAGCTGCTCGCGAACCTCTTGAATGGGTTGGCGGGAGCCGGCCCGCTTGAGCGACAGCCTTGCAATCAGTCGTCGCCTTGCAGCGCTGCCCGCGGGGGAACGGCCTTGCGGTACGGTCCCCCGCTGTCGCTTCAGGCGATCGGTCAGCACGTCCAGATCACGGGCATTGCCGGCGGCTCTCCGAATCCGACACAGCCGCTTTTCGAACCAGCTTCGTGACTTCCCGGGCAGCCGGTCGCGAAACGCATCGATGGCCGCGATCGTTCGCCGGGTCGCGACCCGCAACTGGTGAATCCGCTCCGGGTCATGCCTTGGGCCGCACGACTTGTCCAGTTCCGACCAGACCGCCTCAAGCCGCTGTCGCAGGGTGCAGATCGCCACCTCGTCGACAGGGGTGTCGGGGTTGTCGGTCACAGCCCACGAGTGGACGCTTCCGCTTATGGCACGTCGCGGCGCTGACATGGGGATGAGGCCCAGCGGAGTTCCGTGGCTGGGGCTCGATCCGCCGAGGCCCCGACGCCCCGTCACTCTAGGGTCCACCGCGGCTGTATTCCAGCCACCGCCGCCCTGAGGCACCTTTCAACGATCAACGAGCACCGACGGTTCTCGACCCCGGAGCCGCGGCCGGGCGACGCTCATCCAGCGGCCGCTTGGTGACAAGCACATCGGAGACGAAGACGGTCCCAGCACCCATGGCTCCCTCGCCTGTCCAGAGCCGCCCTTTCGCCTCGATCGCATCTCCCGGGCCGACCAAGTCGAGCCGGGCGGCGTCAATCGTGGCGATGGCATCCTCCGCCAGCACCAGCGTCAGCCGGCGAAGCTTTCCGGCATCGACCCGCAAGGAAATAACACTCTTGCGGAAGGTGATGACCGTCCCGACGATCGTCTCGATACGGTCAGGGCGGACCTCGTCAGGTGTAAAGCCCGCAGGGGGCGTCACGATCTCGAAGGCTGTGATGGGCGCCTTGGACCGTCCCTGATCGTTCACCTCCGCCCGCATCCGGACGACCATGCCCGATGCCAGGATCGTAGCCGGAGCCCTGCCGCTAACGCTCAACCGCGTTACGCCAGCGGGATGAAGCTGGGCCACGAGCGGTTCGGCATGCATCGCGTCGGCATCGGTCTCACCGAAAGCCAACCAGCCGACGCCCAGGTGACCAGCGGCGGCACGCACCACCCCGTGAAACTCCGCCTCCGGGAGCCGGTCGATGACGAGCTTATTTTCGGCGACCGGAACGGTGATCGCCTTGTTGGTCCCACGGCAGGCGCCGAGATTCCAGAGCCGTTCATACGACTGCTGCAGCGCGGATGACTTGTAAAACGTGCCCCAGTGGATCGTGCCATCGGCGGAGATCGGGGGCAGGGCTTCCGCGGCCTCGGCATACGGGTTGAACGGAGCAGCCTGTCCGCAGGCGGTGGTGGCGGAAAACGCGACGCCGAGCACGGCAGCGCACGAACACAAACGTCTCATCGGACGGCTCCTAGCGGGTGGATCAACACGCGTTTCCCAACCGATACTACTTCCACACGGGCACGTCTGCAAAAATGCAACGCTCATGCCGATGCCGGTGATGCCGGATGTGCCGACGGGCGTGGCCACGATCATCGATCGTGGCCACGCCCGTGCAGCCCGCATCGCGGAAGGCCCCCGGCTACTCGCTGTCGGCGGCCGTTTCCAGCGTGGCGACCTCACCCGTTGCGAGAACGCCTTCGGCCAACCCCTCACCCGGGACGGCGGCTTCGAGCAGTGGGAACTGCCTTGCAAGGACGTTCTCGCGGTCCATTCGCAGCGACTCGAGCGCCTCAGGACGCACCCGCACCTCCGCTGATTGGAACGTGTTGAAACCCGTCCCGGCAGGAATGAGATGACCGAGGATGACGTTCTCCTTCAGGCCGACCAGGTTGTCGATCTTTCCGGCGAGGGCGGCTTCCGTGAGGACCTTCGTCGTCTCTTGGAAGCTGGCCGCCGAGATGAAGCTCGAACTCTGCACACTCGCCTTGGTGATGCCGAGCAACTGCGTGCTCGCCGTCGCAGGCTTCGGCTTCGCTCCCTTGGCGGCGGCACCACCCAGCGTCTCGATCTGTGCGTTGGCCTGAGACAGCACGTCCTTCGGCACAATGCTGCCGGCGGCATATTCGCTGTCGCCCTTGTCTGTGATCCGGACGCAGTCGGCAATCCGATCATTCGCCTGGCGGAACTCAAACTTGTCTAGCACGCTGCCGGGGAGCAAGTTCGTGTCTCCGACCGTCTCGATCTTCACCTTCCGCAGCATCTGCGAGACGATGATCTCGATGTGCTTGTCGTCGATGTCCACCCGCTGGCTGCGGTAGACGTTTTGGATCTCGCGGGTGAGATACTGCTGCACAGCCTCTTCGCCCGAGATCCTGAGGATGTCGTGCGGCACAAGCGGGCCGTCGACGAGGGCTTCACCAGCCTTGACGATGTCACCGGCGTGCACCCGCATATGCTTGCCGTGGGTGACGAGGTGTTCCCGCTCCACGCCACTCTCGTTCTTGACGAGGATGGTCCGCTTCCCACGCCGCTTCTCGCCGAGCAGTTCCACCTTACCGTCGATCTCGGCCATGATCGCGGGGTCCTTCGGCTTGCGAGCCTCAAAGATTTCCGTGACGCGGGGCAGACCGCCGGTGATGTCCTGCGTGCCTGATGCCTCGCGGGGCGTCTTGGCCAGAATGTGGCCGGCCGCCACCGTCTCGCCCGGCGAGACCTCGATGTAAGCTTTTTCAGGCAGGTAATAAAAGTCCAGGATTTTGCCCGACTCGTCCTCGAGCACGACTTGCGGGTGGTAGATGCCCTTGTGCTCCATCACCATGCGCCGAAGATGGCCGCTCGGGTCCTTCTCAACGCGAAGCGTCTCGCCCTCGACGACATCCTCGTAGCGAACCTTGCCTGCGACTTCCGAGAGGATCGGGATAGAGTGCGGATCCCACTGCACGAGCACCGTACCGGCCTTCACTTCCTCGTCATCTTTCACCTTGAGGATCGCGCCTGCGGGAATCTCGAACTTCTCAAGCTCGCGGCCCTTGGGGTCGATGATCGCCATCTCACCGTTACGGGCAAGCACGACGGCCTCTCCCTGTTCGTTTTGCACGGTACGAAGTCGCGTGAACTTCACGGTGCCGGGCCGTTTCGCCTTGTTCTCGCTCTCCTCGATGGCCCGCTGACCGACGCCACCGATGTGGAACGTCCGCATCGTGAGTTGCGTGCCCGGCTCGCCGATGCTCTGCGCGGCGATGATCCCGACCGCCATGCCTTCCTCAACCATCGAGCCGGTGGAGAGATCCATGCCGTAGCACAGACGGCAGACGCCCAGCGATGCCTCGCAGGTGAGCGGGCTGCGGACCTGGATCTTCTCAAGGCCCAACTCCTCGACCTGACGGGCCGTGTTCGGCGTGAGCATTTCGTCCTCTCGGACGATCACGTCATCGGTGATCGGGTTGCGGATGTCGGCGCGGCTCACGCGGCCCCGAATGCCGTCGGCGAGGCTCACCTCGACCTTTTCACCCCGGTAGATCACTCCCTTGGTGATACCCTGCGTCGTGCCACAGTCGTGCATCGTTACGACCACGTTTTGAGCGACGTCGGCAAGCTTCCGGGTGAGATAGCCCGAGTCAGCCGTCTTGAGGGCCGTGTCGGCCAAGCCCTTACGGGCACCGTGCGTCGAACTGAAGTACTCGAGTACCGTCAGCCCCTCACGGAAGTTGGCCTTAATCGGCGTCTCGATGATCTTGCCCGACGGCTTCGCCATCAGGCCGCGCATGCCGGCCAACTGACGGATCTGCTCCACGCCGCCTCGGGCGCCGGAGTGGGCCATCAGGAAGATCGGGTTGACGTAGCCCTTGCGACGGGTGTCGCGGGCGTCGGTATCCTGCTCCAACTCCGCCATCATCTCCTTGGTGATCTGCTCACGGGCATGCGTCCAAGCGTCGAGTACCGAGTTGTATCGCTCGCCGTCGGTGATCACGCCTTTCTGGTAACGCTTGAGGATTTTCATCACTTCCTTCTCGGCTTCACCGATGATCCGCGACTTGTTCGCGGGAGTGATGAGATCGTCTGTGGCGAACGACAGGCCGCTCTTCGTGCTCCAGCCGAAGCCGACGCGGTTCATGTCGTCCAGCAGGTCGATCGTCTTGCGTCGCCCGAGCGCCTGATAGCAGTCCGAAATCACGCGAGCCAGTTCGCTTGAGCGCATCGGAATGTTGTAGAAAAGCATTCCTTCGGGTAGCGCCGAGTTGAAGAGCACGCGGCCGACCGTCGTTTCGATGACGGCACCGGGCTTACCGAGCGCCTCGACATCGGTCTTGAGACGACGGTTTGCCGACAGCTTGACCTTGATCTTTGCGTGGGTGTGGACCTTGCCCAGCGAGTGGGCAATCTCCACCTCGGCGAAATTCTTGAAGATCATCCCCTCGCCCTTGCGGCCGGGAATCAGCATCGTCAGGTAGTAGCAACCCATCACGACGTCTTGCGATGGCGAAATGATCGGCGCACCGTTGGCCGGGCTGAAGATGTTGTTGGTCGACAGCATCAACGTGTGGGCCTCGACCTGAGCCTCGATCGAGAGCGGCAGATGCACAGCCATCTGGTCACCGTCGAAGTCGGCATTGAAGCCCTTGCAGACAAGTGGATGGAGCTTGATGGCGTTGCCTTCGACGAGCACCGGTTCGAAGGCTTGGATGCCCATGCGATGGAGCGTCGGGGCACGATTGAGAAGCACCGGATGATTGCGGATCACCTCCTCGAGGATGTCCCACACCTCGGCGTCCTTCCGCTCGAGCATTTTCTTCGCGCTCTTGATCGTGTCGGCGTGGCCGAGCTCCTTGAGCCGTCGGATGATGAACGGCTGATAGAGCTCAAGCGCGATCTTCTTGGGCAGGCCGCATTGATGGAGCCGGAGATGCGGACCAACCACGATCACCGACCGGGCGGAGTAGTCGACTCGCTTGCCGAGCAGGTTCTCACGGAACCGGCCCTGCTTGCCCTTGATCATGTCGGTCAAGCTTTTGAGCGGCCGATTGCTCGACGCCAGCACGGGCCGCTTGCAACGGTTGTTGTCAAAGAGCGCGTCGACCGACTGCTGCAGCATCCGCTTCTCGTTGCGGATGATGACCTCGGGCGCGTTGAGATCGACAAGTTTCTTGAGACGGTTGTTGCGGTTGATGATCCTGCGATAGAGATCGTTTAAGTCGCTCGTGGCAAAGTTGCCACTGTCGAGCATCACGAGCGGCCGCAGATCGGGAGGGATCACCGGAATCACATCGAGCACCATCCACTCCGGCTTGTTCTCGCTGTCGCGGATGCTCTCCACGATCTTCAGCCGGTTGACGAGGTCCTTCTTCTTCTGCTTCGAGTTGGTGGTGGCCAGATCGATCCGCAGGTCACGCGAGAGCGTCACGAGATCGAGACTGAGCAGGAGTTTGCGGACGGCCTCTGCACCCATCTCGGCCTCGAAAGCGCCTTCTCCGTACGTGGCCCGGGCCTCTCGGAATTCCTCCTCCGTCAGCAACTGCTGCCTCTTGAGGGGCGTGTCCTTGGGGTCGAGAACGACGTAGTCCTGGAAGTAGATCACCTTCTCCAGACTCGACGTCTTCATTTCGAGCAGCGCGCCCAAGCGGCTGGGCATCGCCTTGAAAAACCAGATATGGACCACGGGCGCGGCCAGTTCGATGTGGCCCATGCGCTTGCGGCGAACGCGGCTGTGCGTGACCTTCACGCCACAGCGGTCGCAGATCATGCCTTTATATTTCATCCCGCGGTACTTGCCGCAGGAGCACTCCCAGTCCTTCTCAGGTCCGAAGATCTTCTCGCACATCAGGCCGTCCTTCTCTGGACGGAAGGTGCGGTAATTAATCGTCTCAGGCTTCTTGACCTCGCCAAACGACCAGCTTCGGATGTCGTGCGGCCTCGCCAGGCTGATCTTTACGGCTGCATAATCGTTGACGCGATCGTAGGTGGATTCACCGATGCTCACGTGTCGTCTCCTCGAAAGTCTTTCGGTCCAAAGTCTTCAGCCTGTGTCATCAACTCTCGGCCGTCACGCAGGACTCGTGACGGTCAACGAAACCAACGAGGCCCACGGCCCCGGCGGCTTCCTCAGCGGGCGAAGGCCACGATGGCCTCGCCCGCGTGAGACTAGACCCGTCGCTTCTCCAGTTGCATGTTCAGGGCGAGTCCGCGGATTTCGTTGGTCAGCACGTCGAAACTGGCTGGTGTGCCGGCCTCGAGCGTGTTCTCACCCTTCACCATGCTTTCATAGATCTTTGTGCGACCCTCGACGTCGTCGCTCTTCACCGTGAGCAACTCCTGGAGGATGTAGGCCGCGCCATACGCCTCCAGCGCCCACACTTCCATCTCCCCGAATCGCTGGCCGCCGAACCGAGCCTTACCACCCAGCGGCTGCTGCGTGATGAGCGAGTAGGGACCGGTCGACCGGGCATGCACTTTGTCATCGACAAGGTGGTGGAGCTTCAACATATAGATGTAGCCCACCGTCGTCTCCTGCTCGAGTGGCTCGCCCGTGCGGCCGTCGAACAGTTGTGCCTTGCCGTGAGAGGGCAAGCCCGCGTCGACAAGCACCTTGTTGATGTCTTCCTCGCTGGCTCCATCAAACACAGGCGTGATCGCCTGGAAGCCGAGAAGTTTGCCGGCCCAGCCGAGGTGGGTCTCGAGAATCTGACCGACGTTCATACGGCTCGGCACACCGAGCGGGTTGAGCAAGATCTGGAGCGGCGTTCCGTCAGCAAGGAACGGCATCTCTTCCTTGGGCAGGATCTTTGCGATCACACCCTTGTTGCCGTGCCGGCCGGCCATCTTGTCGCCGACCGAGATCACCCGCTTGGCGGCGACGTAGACCTTCACCATCTGGAGCACACCGGGCCGGAGTTCGTCGCCCCGCTTCATGCTGTTGAGCCTGCGATCCTTGCCGTCGATGGACTCCTCAACCGCCGGCCACATCGCCTTGATGATTTTGTCGACATCAGCCTTCCGCTGGGGCGAGCGGATATCAAACTCGTCCGGCTTGAAGGCCACAGCCCGCTCGGCCACGACCTTATGATCTTGGTTGCGAACCAGCGGGCTGCCGTCGTCGGCCATGAGCGGCTTTTGAAGCACCTTCTCGATCTCCGCGACCATCGCGACGAAGGCCTCAGCGATGCGGAGATTTCCCTGACTCTCGACTTCCTTGAGCTGCTTTTGAAACTCGCGACGCTCGTCCTCGGAAAGACTCATCTGACGCGAGAACTTCTCCGTCGCGGTCACGATGCCCTCGACGCCCGACGGCACTTCCAGGGAGTCGTTCTTCACGTCCTCGCCAGCACGGCCGAAGATCGCGTGGAGCAACTTTTCCTCGGGAGTCAGTTCCGTCTTGCTCTTGGGCGAAACCTTCCCAACGAGAATGTCGCCCGGCCGCACGTAAGTGCCGATGCGGACGATACCGCTCTCGTCGAGGTTGTGGAGCGCCCGTTCACCAACGTTGGGGATGTCGCGGGTGAACTCCTCACGACCGAGCTTCGTGTCGCGGATCTCAATGTCGTATTCCTCGATGTGGATCGAGGTATAGACGTCGTCCTCCACCAGCTCCTCGCTGATGATGATAGCATCCTCGAAGTTGAAGCCGTCCCAGGCGATGAAGCCCACAAGCACGTTGCGGCCAAGGGCGAGCTCGCCCTTGTAAGTCGCGGCGCCGTCGGCAAGGACCTCGCCCTTCTCCACCTTCTGACCGAGCGCTACGATCGGCTTTTGGTTTTGGCAGGTCCGTTCATTGAGGCCCACATACTTGCGAAGCTGATACACATCCGGAGCCGCGCCAGCAGTCGGCGGCGTGACCTCGATCGATTCGGCGTCAACGTAGGTGATCACTCCCTTGCGGGACGCCCGAACGAGTAGACCCGAGTTCGTGGCGACATCCCGCTCCATACCAGTCGCCACGATCGGCGGCTCGGTGACCAAAAGCGGCACGGCCTGCCGCTGCATGTTGGATCCCATGAGGGCGCGATTGGCGTCGTCGTGCTCGAGAAATGGAATCAAGCCCGCCGACACACCCACCATCTGACTCGGCGCGACGTCGATGTATTCAATGTTATCGGCCGGCACGAGCACGAAGTCGCCGCGATAGCGGGCAATGACCGTTTCACCAACGATCCTGCCGTCCACGACGCTGGCGTCAGCCGGTGCGAGATGCGCGTCGTGCTCCTCGTCGGCCCGCAGCCAGACCACGTCGTCGGTGAGCTTGCACTTCGAAACCTTACGATACGGCGTGACAAGGAAGCCGTACGAGTCGACACCCGAGTAGATCGCAAGGCTTGAAATCAGCCCGATATTCGTGCCTTCCGGCGTCTCGATCGGGCAGATACGGCCGTAATGCGAGATGTGCACGTCGCGCACCTCAAATCCGGCCCGCTTCCGATTAAGCCCACCAGGTCCGAGGGCAGAAAGCCGGCGCTCGTGCGTGAGCATCGAGAGCGGATTCGTCTGGTCGACCACCTGCGAAAGCTCGCCGCGGCCGAAGAAATACTCGATGGCCGCAGAAATGCTCTTCGGATTGATGAGCGTTCGCGGTGACATCTCGGCGACGTCCTTGAGGCTCATCCGCTCCTGCACGGTTCGACGGAGCTTGAGGAAGCCCTTGCGGAGTTCGTCACTCGCCAGTTCGTCGATGGTGCGGAGACGACGATTGCCGAGGTGGTCAATGTCGTCCACCTCTACCTCACCCTCGCCCTCGCTGAGTTGCAGCATGTACTTGATCGCTGCGATCAGGTCGTCGGACCGCAGCGTCATTTCCGTTTCGGGCACGTCGAGGCCGAGTTTCCGGTTGATGCGGAACCGGCCGACGCGGCCGAGGCGATACCGATTCGTATCCTTGAACTTCTCGTCGAACAGGGCGCGGGCCTTGTCGAGTGCTGCTGGATTACCTGGCCGCAGCCGCTGGTAGATGCGAATGAGAGCGTCTTCGTGGCTCGGAGCCACTCCCGTCCGCCGCTTCGACTCGTCGGCGTCCTCGCGGAGGCTGTTGACGATCAGTGGCACCTTCTGCTCCTGCATCACCTCCACGGCGGGCAGGCCAGAGGTGCAGATGAGCTCCGCCTGATCGTGCGTGATCTTGTTGCCAGCATCAACGATGATCTCGCCGGCACGCTCACTCGCCTTCGGATAGACGATGTCGTCGACGGCGATCAGACCCTCGAGCTTTGCGACACTCCGGCCTCCCAACACCTTTTCCTTCGAGGTCTTATAGAAAAGCTTGAGGATCTCGGCGTCGTGGGCGTACTTCGGATCCATCGCCCGCAGCAGCGTGAGCGCGGAAAACTTACCACTCTGATCGATCCGCACCTGGAGCGTGTCTTTTTTCGACACGTTGAACTCGATCCAGCTCCCACGTTCAGGAATGATGCGGCAGTTGTGGGTCTTGCGATCGCTCGACTCCGTGTCGGCAACGAAGTCGATGCCCGGCGATCGGTGCAACTGACTCACCACCACCCGCTCGGCACCGTTGATGATGAACTCACCACCGCCAAGCATGATCGGAATGTCGCCGAGGTAGACCTCTTCCTCGATCGGCTGCTCACGAGTCAGCCGCAATGACACGCGGAGCGGACGGCCGTAGGTCAGCCGCAACTGGCGACACTCGTCGGGGCTGTACCGCGGCTTGCCGAGTTCGTACTTCAGATACTCGATCTTGACCGTGCGGTCATAACTCTCGATCGGGAAGATCTCGCGAAGCACGCCTTCGATGCCGTGATCCTTCCGCTTGCCAGACGGCACGCCGTACTGGAGAAACGCGTCAAAGAAACGCGTCTGGATCTCGGTCAGGTCTGGAATCTGATGACTGGCACGGCGACTGCCGAAGTGACGGACCTCGGAGGGCTGGAGACGACGAACAGCGCGAGTTGCCATTGACTAAAAACTCCTCAGATTGGTCTCGTGGCGAGCGCGAGCAGGCGCGATCCGAATCAGGACACTGTCGTGAATCGGAGCCGTCGACTCGAAGTTGGGTCACGAAGCGAACACCCAACCGCGATGATCCCGTCGGTGCGCATGTACCAACGGAAAAGACGACCTTCAGGGGCGGCCATCAAACAGGGACAAAATGGCGAGGCAAGAGAGGGGAGGCAAGAGTGACGACGTAAACCGCAAATACTATACCGTTTAGCGGCAGTGATGCCAATCACCTGCCGCTAAACGGCTTTTGTACGGCTTTTTACTTGATCGAGACCTTGGCGCCGGCGTCCTCGAGCTCCTTCTTGAGCTTCTCGGAGTCGGCCTTTGAGATGCCTTCCTTGATCTTCGAAGGAGCCCCTTCGACCAGATCCTTGGCTTCCTTGAGACCCAGACCCGTCGACGCACGCACCACTTTGATGACACCGATCTTGTTTTCACCAAACGAGTCGAGCATGACGTCAAACTCAGTCTTCTCCACAGCGGGCTCCGCACCGCCAGCAGCACCGGCACCGCCCGGAGCGGCCATCATAACCGCGCCGCCGGCAGCCGGCTTAATACCGTGAACTTCGTCGAGGTAATCGGAGAGTTCCTTCGCTGCCTTCAGCGTGAGGCCGACGATCTTGTCGCCGAGGTCCTTGGTATCCTTCGTGAATTCACGTGTTGCTTCTGCCGTTGCCATCGCTCGAGGTCCTTTCCCTTCGAAAATGCGGCCGTGCCAAACAAAAGGTCGGCCGCTGGTAGTAGTGTGAGAGGTGCCGAAAATGACTTGATAAGCAGGTCGGCAGTGTCAAGGGCACCCTGACAGCCGAGCCGATTGTCATACCATGAAGATTGACCGAGAGAAGCCCGCCCTCGAAAATACGCCCGGAACGCGTATCACGAGGCCGCTGCCACGCCTTCCTCTGCCTTTTCAAGGTCTTCAATCCGAGACTTGATCTGCCCGGCGAGAGAGCCGCCAGCCGAGAGGATTTGTCCGGAAATCGTCGAGCCGAGTGAGGAAATCTGCCCCGAGAGGATCGAGAGCTGCTCCGATCGCGTGGGCCACTTGGCGACCCGCTTCACGTCTGCGGCCTCGAGCCTGGAACCGTCCAAGGCACCGCAGCGGCACTCGAAGCCCTCGAAATCCTTGACACCCTGGAGCCGGTCGAGCTCTTTGGCCAGATCGACAACGTCCTCACCGCCCCAGGCGATGGCGAGCATTCCCTCCGCCTGCTCAAACGCTGGTGCCAGGGGTGTATCCGACATCGCGCGGCGGGCCAGGCTGTTTTTCACGAGCTGCAGGCTGATCCGCTTCTTGCGAAGGGTCTGCCGCAACACTGTGGTCTTTTGGGCGTCGAGTTTTCCAAGACTTACGACGATCACATCTCCGACCTCGCGGAGACGGCTCTTGAGGTCGTCGACCAGCATGTCCTTGATGGCTTTGCTCATGGCGAAATGAATCCGTTGGAGACGATGGATTGGGCGAAAATAAGGCGCCGGCGAACTATGCCGTCACCATGACCCCGGGCGTCATCGTCCCGGAAATCGAGATGCTTTTCAGGTATTGGCCACGGACGCTCGACGGCTGCAGGCCGACGACGTGGTCGACGAAGGCACGAATGTTGTCGGTGAGCTTGACGGCGTCGAAACTCGCCCTGCCGACCACGGCGTGCACGATACCGGTGGGATCGTTGCGGAACTCCACCTTGCCCGCCTTGTATTCGCTGACGGTTTTCTTGATATCGGCAGTGACGGTACCGGCACGAGGACTTGGCATCAGGCCACGAGGACCAAGCACCTTTCCGAGCGGACCGACGAGGCCCATCATGTCTGGGGCTGCGATACAGACGTCGAAGTCGGTCCAGCCTTCCTTGATCTTTTTGGCCAGTTCCTCAGCGCCCACCTCCTCGGCACCCGCGGCCTTCGCGTCGTCGGCGAGGTTTCCCTTCGCAAACACGACAACCCGCTTCGACTTGCCGATGCCGTGGGGCAGTACGAGTGAGCCACGGATGATCTGGTCGGCCTGCTTGGGGTCGATACCCAACCGCATGTGGATCTCGATCGACTGGTCGAACTTCGCTGGCGGGAACTTCTTCAGCACGGCGACTGCTTCCTCGAGCGGAAGGGTGTCGTCGGTCTTGGGCTTCACTGCGAGCATTGCCCGCATGCGCTTGGTGGTGGCCACGGTCATAAGTCCTTGAAAATCGCTGCGTGTGATGAAACGAGAAACGATAGATAGTACTCGGAAAACGGCCAAATGCACGGGCCGCCCAGTTTCTAGCCTTCGACGGTGATGCCCATGCTCCGGGCAGTGCCCTCGACCATACGGCGTGCATGCTCGCCGTCACGGGCGTTGAGATCGGCCCCCTTGAGGCGAACGATTTCGTCAACCTGGGCTAGGGTGACCTTACCGACCTTGTCTTTATTGGGTACGCCCGAACCCTTGGCAAGACCCGCCGCCTTCTTGAGGAGCGCAGCAGCCGGCGGACTCTTCGTTACGAAGTCGAATGAACGATCGTTGTAGACCGTCACGACGACGGGGATGGGCATGCCAGCCGCTTCGCGGGTGCGGTCGTTAAACTGTTGAACAAACTGGCCGAGGTTGATTCCGTACCGGCCGAGCGAAGTGCCCACCGGGGGCGCCGGCGTGGCCTGGCCGCCCGGCACCTGAAACTTCGCCTGTCCCACCATCTGCTTTGCCATCGCTTTTGCCTTTCTTCAGTCCATCTTCTTGGATGCTTTTCGTCAGACCGTTTCGATCTGCCAATACTCAATGTCGACCGGCGTCGATCGCCCGAAGATGCTGAGCATCACGGTCACGCGGCCATTAGCCTCGTCGATCTCCTCCACCTCGCCCTCGAAGTTTTCGAAGGTGCCATCGTTAATCTTCACGCGGTCGCCCTTCTTGAAGGTGATCTTCAGTCGGGGCGATTCGTCGGTCTTCTCCTCGGTCTTGTTCAGCAACTTGGCGACGTCCTGCGGCAGCATCGCGCTCGGCCGGCCGGCCGAGCCGGTGAAGTCACCAATCCCGCCGGTTTCCCGCACGAGGTACCACGTCTCGTCGTTCAAGATCATGTTCACCAGGATGTATCCCGGGTAGAGCTTGCGGGAAACAACGCGTTTTTTGCCCCCCTTAAACTCGGTGACCTGCTCTTTCGGGACGATCACCTCGCCAAACCACTTCTCCACGCCCTGGATGGAAATCCGGCGGAGGAGGGTCTCGCGAATCGAGTCTTCGCGATTGCTCTGGACCTTGAGGATGTACCACTGCTTGTCGCCCAACACTGGCGCATCCTCGGCGGCCGCAACCTCCACGGGCTTGGCGTTTTCGTCGCCTCCGAACGGATCGGCGAGTTCGGCGGGAGTGCCGTCATCTTCGTCCAGGTTGCCCTCGTCCAGGTTGCCTTCGTCCACGCGGTCGACTTCAACGACGTCGGCCGGGGCAACCGCCAATGGCTCGTCGCCCGGCAACTTCTCGGGATCTTTTGTCTCGTCGCTCATGGGCCTCGACCCGAATGGATGAAAACGGCTACTAGAAAAGGGTGCTACAGCGCGGGCTCAACCGGTTCTGAGGACATACCGCAGCACGAACCACCAAAACAGATCGTATCCGGCAAGAATCGCCGCCAGCGCGAAGATCAGGAAAATGATGACGGTAGAACTACGAACGACATCCCCTGCCGTCGGCCACGACACCTTGGCAACCTCCGATTCCACCGCGATCAGGAAATCAGCGAACTTTGGAACATTGACGATTCGAAAGCAGAGCCAGAGACCGGCAGCGAGCAGGGCCCCTGGCAGCAGGAACCTCACCACGCCGACGTCGGTGACACCACCCGCGATTGACGACAGGGTCGAGTCGCCCCCGCCGTACCAAATGGCCAGCAGTTGCGCGAGCCGCCAGATGCCCAGGCTCACGATCACCGCCAGCGCAGCGAACGTCACCTGGCGGGTCATCCGACCTTGGTTCCGCTTGTACACGGAAAAGCTGAGGACATCCCCCCAGAGGCTCGCGTTTTTTGCGTTTTCTTGCATATGCGGTCTCAAGCGATCCGTCGCTCGCCTCACGTCCTGATCGAACCCATCGCCAAGCCAAACCGCCCCGCGTGTACGCACGCGACGCATCACAATCCTGCAGGGGCGGCGGGAATCGAACTCGCAACCTCTGGTTTTGGAGACCAGCGCTCTGCCAGTTGAGCTACGC
>JBBDNW010000013.1:0-1534 GCA_040877375.1 Pirellulales bacterium
GGGGCGCGCCAGGCGTTCATCACGAACCCGCCGATCAGACCGTTTGCGCCAGTGATACGGATTCCGCATAGTCACTGCCGCAATCCAGGTGACGGCTCTGGGGGCCACCAGTGATAGTGGGTATGGGCTTGGAGACGTTGAGGATCGGCCTCGAGGATGCGGCAGCGGTCCACCAGGACGCTCTCCAGGGCCACCAGATCAGGAAAGGCCTGGTTGGCCACCGGCTCATCGACCAGCGTCCAGAGTCGCTCGGCCGGTTGCAACTCGGGGGAGTAGGACGGCAGGAAGACCAGGTCGATTCCTTGCGGCACGACCAGACGAGGGCTGATATGCCCACCGGCCTGATCGAGCACCAGCACGGCGCGATGGGTGGCATCGATCCGTTCATCACGGGCGAAGGTGGCCAAGGCCAGGGTCATCGCCGGGACCGTCACCGTGGGCAACAGGCACCACCAACTCTGCCCCGTGCTGGGACGGACGAAGCCGTAGACATAGAGCCACTCATACTGGCGTTGGACGTGGGCGGTGGGCCGCTGTCCCTTCGGTGCCCACACCCGGCGCACCACCGGCAGCAGGCCCAGCCGGTGCTCGTCCTCGGCCCAGAGGGTGACCGTGGCCGTCGGATGGGCCGCCTTCACCGCGGCGACCTGCTCGGCGAGCCCCCCTTTTTGAAGGCGGTTTGTGCTGCCGGATCGGCGCGGGTCTCGCGGGGGCGCGGCCGCTGCGGGGTGAAGCCGAGGCGGCGCATCCACTCCCAGCCGCGCTGGGCGCTGACCGGCCGCCCCAGCGTCTGGCTCATCCAGCTCGCCACGCTGCGGCAACTCCAGACCCCGCCGTCCGGCGCGGGACCGCCGAGCGCCTGCCGCAACTGCTCCTGCTGCTCGCCATTCAGCAAGGGCACCGCGCCCGGGTTGGTGTGGCGCCGGTCGCCGACGGCCGCGGGTCCGGCCCGGTAGCGCCGCGCGATCTCCTGCACCCAACGCACCGTGTAGCCGGTCATCGCCGCCACCTGCGCCGTGGGCGTGCCGCCGGCCAGCAACCACACCATCTGCCACTGGCTGCGCGCCACCGGATCCTCCGCCTCCCGGTAGCGCTGATGAAGTTCCGCGACGCTCAAATGCGGGGCAAGCGTCATCCGTCGTGCCATGGCGGCAGTCTACACCCGGAATCCGTATCAGAGCACCGAGGAATTTGGAGGAGATTCATGACGGAAGCCTGGCAAACCGGCGACATCGAGGCGAATGGGATCCGTCTGCACTACACCCGGACGGGCGGTGACAAGCCACCGATCGTGCTGGCGCACGGTGTCACCGACGCCGGTTCCTGTTGGTCGCCGGTCGCTGAGGCGCTGGCTCCTGAGTACGACGTGATCATGGTTGACGCCCGGGGACACGGCCACTCGGATGCACCAGAGAGCGGTTACGGACCGGCGGAACAAGCGGAAGACCTTGCCAGTGTCATCGCGGGGCTCGGGCTAGTCCACCCGGTGGTACTCGGTCACTCGATGGGCGCGGCCACGGCGCTGGTTCTCGCT
>JBBDNW010000014.1:0-8093 GCA_040877375.1 Pirellulales bacterium
TGGGTGTGGTCGATCAGTGGGGTGAGCCAGCGGGTATCGGACATCAGTGCGTGCCTGGGTCGGTGGCGGCGCGGGTGATGTCGGGGGGATCGTCGGGCAACGTCCGAAGTGGCTGCCAGTGGTCGGGCAGCATCGTCATCTCCCCCTGCGAAGTGGTTGTGTGCGGCCACGGTAGCGGCCGGCGGTCTGGCGAGGTTCGCTAGAGCTCGAACCGCTCCAGAGGGGGTCGGAGCTCGCAGCCAGATCGGCCAAGTTCTCTGTTCATGCTGTCCTCGGTCTCCTCCCAGACGACGCGACCGCGGGCTCTGTCCGCGATTTGGAGAGGTCTGCTCACGAGACAGTTGGGTACGGCGCTAATCCGGTGGAGGCGGTGCCGGGGCACCGGCTGGAGCCGGGATCTTGGGGTAGTTGCGTCCGATGATTCCGGCGCCGGCGTTAGGTTCAGCCGCGGTGGGTCGAAGCCGCCCCGGTGAGGGGTCCCAGTCGGTATCGACCAATTTTTTCTGCACCACCACGGCGATGCTGAGGAGCGCAGCGCCGATTCCCAGCATGGTGATCACACCGGCGACCGTGCCCAATTTGGCCGCGCTGCCGAGAAGGAATCCGTACCACCCGAAGTCAGCGTCGCCGAAGGTGGTGTTCTCCTCGCCGAAAGAACCCAAAACCCGCACCAGCAGGGCCGGCAGGAAAGTGATCAGCAGCCCGTTGACGAATGCGCCGGCCACTGCCCCGCGCCGGCCACCGGTCGCGTTGCCGTAAACGCCGGCCGCGCCGCCGGTGAAGAAGTGCGGCACCAGGCCCGGCAGCACCAGCACCCAACCGAAGGCGGGGCCGAGCCACACGGAGAGCACCCCCAGACCGATGAGGCCTCCGACGAAGCTGGAAATGAAGCCGATCAGGACGGCGTTCTGCGCGAAGGGGAAGACGATCGGAGCGTCCAATGCGGGGATCGCCCCCGGTACTAAGCGCTCCGCGATTCCCTGGAACGCCGGGACCAGCTCGCCCAGGATGGTGCGCACGCCGAAGAGGATCACCGCGACCGCCACACCGAAACTCAAGCCCTCGGTGACACCTTTCATCAAATAGTTGCCGACGCCGGTGGCCGCCCCGTCACCGGCGTCGTTGGCGAACGCCTGAAACGCGGTGCCGCCACCCACCTTGGCCAGGTAGATCAGCCCGACGGTGAGATACATCAAAACCATTGACAGGGCAGTGGCGACCATCGAGTCGCGGAGGAAACGCAGCGACTCGGGCAGCACCAGATCCTCGGTGGAGCGGCTCTTGGAACCTCCGACCAGGCGCCCGGTGACACCGGAGGCGATGTAGCCCAGCGTGCCGAAGTGCCCGATGGCGATGGTGTCGTCGCCGGTGACCCGTTTGGTCCAAGGTTGGGAGATCGCAGGCAACGCCACCATCACCGCCCCGAGCAGCAGTCCGCCGACCCCGACCACGGTGGCGCCGGGAAGGCCGGCACTGGCCAGCACGATAGTCAGCAACGTCGCCATGAACAGGGTGTGGTGGCCGGTGAGGAACACGTAATGCAAAGGCGTGAACCGGGCCAGCAGCAAACTGATCGCGAAGCCCAGAATCATCAGCCAGGCGACCTGGGCTCCGAACCGCTCCTGGGCGATCCCGACGATCGCCTCGTTGGTGGGCACCACCCCCTTGGTTCCCGCCGCGCCCTGGATCATCACGCCAAGCGGATTGAGCGATGCGACGACCAGTCCGGCACCCGCGCCAATGAGCAAAAATCCCAGCGTCGCCTTCAACGCCCCACCGACCACCTGCCCGATGCTCTTGCGCAACGCGACAAGGCCGACAGCGGTGATGATCCCAATGAGATAGGCCGGAACAGAAAGGATTTCGTTGACCACGAATTCGGCGATGGCGACCAACCAGTTCACTTCGGCCTCCAGTCTTCAGACGTCATAGGAGTCGCGCAGCACGGCGTCGACTTCCCGGGCGGAGGTGAAGTTGTCGATGACCCGCACCGGGACGCCCAGATCGCCGAGGGTCTTGGCGATCTCGCCCGACGTCAGGATCAGATCGGCTTCTTTGGCGCGGCCCTTGGCCGAGATGGTGTCGGTGGCCTCGACGGTGATGAACGAGGCCCACCCCCAGGAGCCCAGGACCTGTTCGAGGGTGTTCTTCAGGAACAAGCTGGTGCCCAAACCGTTCCCGCAGACCGTCAAAATCAGATTGCTGGTCCGCCCGGTATGGGCCGGACGTGGCGTTGCTTGCACGCGACCCAGGATGTCCAGGACCGCGGCCGGCGTGGCCGCGGTGTTCAGTGCGGCCCGCTTGTCCGGATCGCCGACCACTCTCGCCAGTTCGGCCATCGCGGCGGCGTGTGCGCCGGAGTCCTTAGCCGCCAGTGCAACCACCAGGTCCACAGGATCATTGGTCTTGTGACCGAAGGCAACTGGTTGAGCGAGACGAACCCACGACCAGACCGATCTTCGCGGCATAGGCGGCGTCGATGTCCTTGCCGGTCAGCGCCAGTTCGCGCAGGTGCCCGTCGGAGAGGATGTAGGGCAGGCGGGCGAGGCTGCCCACGTCGGCGACGATCGCGAGTTTCACCTCGCGCACGGAGAACTTCGCGTCGGCGCTGGCGTAGCGGATGTCGACCGCACTGATCAGGTCGACACCTCCGCCGATGCACCAGCCGTGCAGCGCGGCGATCGTCGGGGTGCGGCAGTCGGCCACCGCGGTGATCGACTGCTGCATCCCCTTGACCATCGTGTGGAAGTCGCTCCGCGACCGGGCGGATGCCTCGCCGTCTGATCCGCCGCCCACCGAGGGCAGGCTGCCGCCCATCGCCATCAGGTCCAGGCCGTAGCAGAAGTTCCGGCCGGAGCCGTTGAGCACGATGGCCCGCACCTCGGGGTCGGCGTCGAGTTCGCCGAAGACCGCAGGCGTTTCTTTCCAGAAGGCGGGCCCCATCGCGTTGCCCTTACCGGGGCCCAGCAGGGTGACCTGGGCGACGTTGTCTTTGACCTCGACCGCGAGGGCTTCGTAGCTCATGGCCACCAAGTTACTGCCCAGGATCAGATGTACATCGCGGGGTCGATATAGCAGGTCGGGTCGACCAGCGGCTCGCGCTGCCGGTCGCCGCGAGAGCGGATTACCGCCGGAATACCCGTGGCGATTGAATCCGCCGGAACATCATGAGTGACAACGGCATTCGCACCGACAGCACTGTCGTTCCCGATATGCACCGGGCCGAGCACCTTCGCCCCGGCGCCCACGGTGACCCGGTCGCCGAGGGTGGGGTGGCGCTTGCCGTGTTCCAGCGATCGGCCGCCGAGGGTGACGCCGTGGTAGAGCATCACGTCGTCGCCGATCTCGGTGGTCTCCCCGATCACCACGCCCATCCCGTGGTCGATGAAGAAGCGCCGACCGATCGTCGCGCCCGGGTGGATCTCGATGCCGGTCAGAAACCGGGTCAGCTGGCTGAGTATTCGGGCTGGGCCGCGCAGGGAGGGGCGCGCCCATATGCGGTGCGCCAAACGGTGTGACCAGATGGCGTGCAGACCGGAGTAAACCAGGGCGTTCTCCGCGTCCCCGCGCGCGGCGGGGTCGTGCACCCGCGCGTTGCGCAGGTCCTCGCGCATCGCCGCCAGCAGTGTCACGCTCGGCGCCTCAATCCCGGATGTCGTCGAAGAGCACCGTGGAGATGTAGCGCTCACCGTAGTCGCAGATCACCGCGACGATCAGCTTGCCGGCATTCTCGGGACGCTTGGCCAGTTCCAATGCGGCCCAGATGATGGCCCCCGACGAGATCCCGCCGAGAATGCCCTCCCTGGTGCCGAGTTCGCGAGCCACCCGGACGGCGTCGTCGAGTTCGACGTCGACGATCTCGTCATAGCTGCCCCGGTCGAGCACCTCGGGCACGAAGTTGGCGCCGATGCCCTGGATCTTGTGCGGCCCGGCGGTACCTTCGGTCAGCAGCGGGGAGTCCTTCGGCTCGACCCCGATCATCTGCACCGACGGCTTACGGGACTTCAGGACCTTGGAAACTCCGGTGAGGGTTCCCCCGGTTCCGATTCCGGCAATGAAGATGTCGACATTCCCGTCGGTGTCGGCCCAGACTTCCTCGGCGGTGGTCTTCTCGTGGATCGCGGGGTTGGCCGGATTGCCGAACTGGTTGGCGGCCACCGCGTTGGGTGTCTCGGCGATGATCTGTTTGGCCCGGGCGACCGCGCCTGCCATCCCCTCCGAGCCCGGGGTGAGCACGATCTGGGCGCCGTAGGCCCGCAGCATCACCCGCCGCTCGGTGGACATGGTTTCGGGCATGGTCAGAATCACCGTGTAGCCGCGGGCCGCGCCCACCATCGCCAGCGCGATACCGGTGTTTCCACTGGTCGCCTCGACGATGGTGCCCCCGGGCCGGAGTTCACCAGAGCGTTCGGCGGCGTCGATGATGGCCGCGCCGATGCGGTCCTTGACGCTGTTGGCCGGGTTGTAGAACTCGAGTTTGGCCACCACCTCGGCGTCGAGACCCTCGGTCAGGCGGTTGAGTCGGACGAGGGGGGTGCGACCGACCAGTTCGCTGACGTTGCCATAGATCTTGCCCACGGCTGAAGCCCTCCTCGTCGATGTGTTGATTCCACGCTAATCGGTGCGACGACGGTGCCGGTCAGCGGCGTATCCACGCCGCCGCGAAGGTCAGGAACGCGTCGTTCTCTTCGCGCGCCCCGATGCTGACCCGGGCCCCCTCGGCGCCATAGGGGCGGACCAGCACCCGCGCCTCGGCGGCCTGCGCCGCGAAGTTCGCGGTCTGCGGGCCAAGGGGCAGCCAGACGAAGTTGGCCTGCGACGACGGGACGGTGTAGCCCAGCGCGGCCAGTGCGGTGCTGACACGGCGGCGTTCGGCGACGACGGCGTCGGTCCGGGCCAGCAGTTCATCGGCCGCCTGTAACGAGGCGATCGCGGCGGCCTGCGAGATGGTGCTGGCGGTGAATGGCACGTAGACCTTGCCCAGTGCGGTGATCACCTCGGGATCACCGACGGCGTATCCCACCCGCAGACCGGCCAGCCCGTAGGCCTTCGAAAACGTCCGCAGCACAACCACATTGCTGTAATGGTCGGCGATTCCCAGGCTGTCCGGCACCAGACCGTCGCGGATGTACTCGACGTACGCCTCGTCGATGACGATGAGGATGTCCGACGGCACGGCGGCCACGAAGCGGGCAAGCTCATCGGGGTGCACCACCGTCGAAGTGGGGTTGTTGGGGTTGCACACGAAGATCAGCCGGGTGCGATCGGTCACCGCGGCCAGCATCGCGTCGAGGTCGAAGGTCTCCTCTCGCAGTGGTACCTGAACCGGGGTGGCGCCGGCGACGCGGACCTGCAGCGGGTACACCTCGAAACTGCGCCAGCCGAACACCACCTCGTCACCGATCGCGCAGGTGATCTGGATCAGTTGTTGGCACAGGCTGACCGATCCGCAGCCGACGGCGATGCGCTCCGGTCCGAACTCCCCGTCGCCGGCGAGGTGTTCGGACAGCTGCTCCTTGAGCGCGACGTGGCCGTTGTCGGGATACCGGTTTATGGTCTCGGTGGCCGCAGCGATGGCATCGCGCACGCTGGGCAGCGGACCGTGCACCGTCTCGTTGCTGGCCAGCTTGATCGCGCCGGGCACGGTCTTGCCGGGTGTGTAGGCCGGAATGCCGGCCAGTTCGGGACGCAGGCGCGCTGTCACGGGGAAAGTCTAGAAGGGCGCCGATGCGGCGCAGCGCAAGTGAGGCGCTGGGGAGCCCGACCAATAGTTGGATGCCGGGTCTCGACTACTCCGGACCGGCTCTGGCCTGGCTTTGCCATCCATCCGCGGCGCTGTGTACGCTCTCGTAGGTTCAGGAGGCGTGCCAGAGCGGCCGAATGGGACTCACTGCTAATGAGTTGTCCCCCTTAAAGGGGACCGGAGGTTCAAATCCTCTCGCCTCCGCCGCGGCTGACATGCATCAGCCACGACACAACTGAAGATCGGCGCCCGTAGCTCAACGGATAGAGCATCTGACTACGGATCAGAAGGTTAGGGGTTCGAATCCCTTCGGGCGCACCATTGTGATGTCTCAAGACATCGGAATAGCTCTGAACCTGCATTAGGTTCAGGGCTTTTTTCGTTTTGGTCCGGGTGGGACTCCGCGGGGTTGGTAATCCCTTGTGGGGTCGAGGGTTAGCTGGCGGATGAGTTCTGCGGTGGCGGCGTTGATGATTCTGATGTTGAGGTCCTGGATGAGCATGATCACTCGTGTGCCGGCGTGGGTTCGGCCGACGCCGATGTGGTGAAGTCGACCGGCCAGGCGGAGGGACAGGGCGCCGGTGGCGTCGACGCGGTCGCGGCGGACGCGGTTGTGGGTGTCGGTGCGGTTTGCCGGGTTGGCTTTGGGTCGGGCGGTGTAGGCGGTCGCGGGGGTGGCGTGTTGGGGCAGGGATCGGTGTGGTCGGCGGTGGTTGTACTCGGTGACGAAGTCATCGAGTTGGGCTTGTAGTTGCTCGATGGTGGTGGCGCGGGGTCGGGCTGTGAGCCATTTCTTCAGGGTTTGGTGGAAGCGCTCGACCTTGCCGCAGGTGGTGGGGTGGTTGGGGGTGGAGTTGATCTGGGTGATGCCAAGGCGGCGCAGTTCGGATTCGAAGGCGTTGCGCCCACCGCGGCCGCCGGCGAGTCGGGTGGTGAAGACCATGCCGTTGTCGGTGAGGGTGGAGGCCGGGATGCCATGGTGGGCAATGGCGTTGCGGAATTCGGTGAGGACGATGGCGCCGGTGACACGTCGGTGGCCGGTGACGGACAGGGCGTAGCGGGCGTGGTCGTCGATCCAGCACAGGATTTCGGTGTGGGTGCCGTCGGCGAGCCACCAGTGGGTGAAGTCGGCTTGCCAGCGTTCGTTGGGTTGTTCGGCGGCGAATCGGATGTAGGACGACTTGGGTCGTTTCTGCGGTGTCGGGGTGATCAGGCCTGCCGCGGCCAGGTGGCGGTGGATGGTGCTGGCGGCGACGGTGATGCCGTGGTGATGCTGAAGGTGCCAGGCAATGGTCTGGGGTCCGTGGTCGAGCCCTTTGCCGGCCAGTTCGGCACGCAGGCTGACGATCAGGTCGACCGCCGAGGCGGGCAGCCGCCCGGGACTGGACCGTGGCCGCCGCGAGCGGGGCACGAAGGCGGCCTCGCCCTCGAGCCGGTAGCGGCTGACAAGCTTGGAGATCCAGCTTTGGGAGACCCCGTAGTCGCGGGCGACCTCGGATTGGCTGCGGCCCTCGATGACGACGGCGGTGATGACCAGGCGGGCTTTCGACACCCGCCGACCCTGCAACCGGGACCTATTCCTATGTCCCGAGACAAGCTATTCCGATGTCCTGGAATCACACACCCTTCGGGCGCACAATCTACCAGCGGAAATGCTTTGCGGCCTAAGGGTGAAACACCCGGAATCCGCTACCTTCCCGCTCGGACTCAGCTTTCTGAGCGTTGCAGGTAATCATCGAGTGCGCGCCGCATCACTTCGCTGGGCGTTGAGTGGTGTGCTTCGGCGAACGACTGCAGTCGAGCGTCCATGTCAGCAGACAGCCGGATCGTTCGTGCAGGACTGGAGCCGCCTTTGCGCCCTCCTCCGAGGGGGCGGCCCATCCGCAGGGTCGCACCGGTATCCATGGTTCCAGGCACGGTGTAGTCGCCGGCCTCGACGGCACGGCTCATCTCGGTGTAGTCCTCTGCGCTTCTCTTAACCATGTCAGTCCTCCTTGTCGTATTGGGGCCCGATGAATGGGCGTTGTGTGAAGCACTCGTTGCGGAGATCGATCGTTTCCTGCGAGACGACGAAGACCTCTCGTGCCGTCCGTGGGGTCAGACGCATCGCATGGAAAACGGCCCATACTTCGCCGTCGACGTCCTCTGCTGCGACTTCGATCCACGGTTGCTGGTCCACGCGGCCAATGAACATCCTCCGGGTACTTGCTGACACGTCCCAAAATCAGATCCTCCCAAGATTGGGGGCTCTTCGCAGTTAGCAGTGGCATTGGCGCCTGCTGGGTGTGACCTGCCGTGATCGGCGGGTGCAGGCCCACCGTACGCGGCGGCGTTGGTTGTCGGGGTTGCG
>JBBDNW010000015.1:0-8060 GCA_040877375.1 Pirellulales bacterium
CGCCCCCGCTTCCGGCCCCGGGCCGGCGATCCACGTAAGTCGAATGCGCTCTAGCAGGCAGCCGGCGGCGGCGAGCGAGCGGGGCCTCCACCATCCTCCAGGGTGGAGACATCAAGCGGTGGCTTATGACTTTGGAACCGGCCGGGCACACACCGGCTTCTGGTCAGCAGCTCAGGCCAGCCAGTCGTTGATCACGCGGCCATGCACGTCTGTGAGGCGGAAGTCGCGGCCGGCGTGGCGGAAGGTGAGCCGCTCGTGGTCGAGCCCGAGCAGATGGAGCATGGTGGCGTGCAGGTCGTGGACGTGGACGGGCTTCTCCACCGCCTTGAAGCCGAACTCGTCGGTGGCCCCGTAGGCCGTGCCCCCCTTCACGCCCCCGCCCGCCAGCCAGACCGAGAAGCCGTGATGGTTGTGGTCGCGGCCGGTGCCGTTGCCCCCTACGTCGTTGGGCAGTTCGGCGGTCGGCGTGCGGCCGAACTCGCCCCCCCAAAGCACGAGCGTGCTCTCGAGCAGGCCCATCCGCACGAGGTCGTCGAGCAGGGCGGCGATCGGGCCGTCGCTCTCGCGGGCCAGCTTGCGATGGTTGCCGGCGATGTCGCCGTGGCTGTCCCAAGGCTGCCCCCCGCCGTGCCAGACCTGCACGTACCGCACGCCCCGTTCCACCAGTCGCCGGGCCAAAAGCATCTGCCGACCATGCACCGTGTCGCCGTAGCGATCGCGCACGTGGGCCGGCTCGCGAGACAGGTCGAAAGCCTCAGCCGCCTCGCTCTGCATCCGCCAGGCGAGTTCCATCGTCTCGAGCCGGGCGTCGAGCGCGGCCTCACCCGGGCGGGCCTCGGCGTGCCGCCGGTCGAGTTCGAGCGTGAGGTCGAGGGCCCGCCGTTGGGCGTCACGGCCGGAGACGGGATGCCGCAGGTTCTCGATCAGCTTGTCGGCGGTCCCCCGGGTGGGGTCGATGGAGGTGGCCTGGAAGGCGGCCGGGAGGAAGGCGCTCCGCCAGTTCTCCGTGGCCTTGATCGGATAGCCGCCCGGGCAGAGGGCCACGAAGCCGGGCAGGTTTTGGTTTTCGGAGCCGAGGCCGTAGGTGATCCAGGCGCCCATGCTCGGCCGCACCAGCCGCGAGTCGCCGCAGTTCATCAGCATGAGCGAGGGCTCGTGGTTGGGCACCTCGGCATGCATCGACCGCACCACGAGCAGCCGGTCGGCGTGTCGGGCCACGTTCGGAAACAGATCGCTGACCGGCAGGCCGCTCTCGCCATGCTGCGTGAACCGGAACGGGCTCGGCAGGGCGAAGCCCGTCCGCCGCTCGGTCTTGAGCGAGCCGACTGGCAGTTCGCGGCCGGCGTAGGTGGCGAGGGCCGGCTTGGGATCGAAGGTGTCGAGGTGGCTGGGGCCACCGTTGGCGAAGATGTGGATCACGGCCCGGGCCCGGGGCGCGAAGTGGGGCGGCCGCACGGCCAGATCGAGCGGCGGCCCGGAGGCGGCGACCGCTGCGCTCGTCGTGGCGGCCGCGCGACCCTCCGCCGCAAGCAGGCTCGCCGCTCCCAGCCAGCCGAGGCCCATGCCAGATCGTCGCAGCAACTCCCGGCGGTGCAGGGAGAGGCCTTGGGAGAGACCTTGAATGTCGTGATGGCTCATGTTCGTCATCGCGAGGGCTCCTAAGCCGGCGCCGGGCCGTCGGGGCAATCAATCGACATATTCGAACTCGGCGGTCGCGAGCACCGCCTGCGCCAGCCGCTCCCTGGAACCGTAGCCCTGCTCGCCGACCGGGCGACCCCGCTCCGTCTCGAGCCAGGCCAGCGCCGCGGCCAACTCGTCGGAGGCCGGGTCGCGCGAGAGCGCTGACCGCCACAGCTGCCGCGTCCACTCCCCGTCGCCCCCCTCCCCCGCCTCGCGGGCGGCCCGCGCGGCCAGGCCGCGGGCTGCCGCAACCACGAGCGGCGCGTTGAGCGCGGCGAGCGACTGCTGCGGCACGAGCGTGCGACTGCGGACATGCGTGCAGATGTCGGTGGCCGTCATGTCGAAGGTCCGCATCAGTCCTGGAAGGAACTGCCGGTCCACCATGATCCCGATCGTGCGCCGCCCGGCGGCCGCGGCGGCGTCGAGTTCCACCGGCGGGCCACCGCGGCGGCTGAGGTCGAGCGCGCCCGAGGCCGCGAGCAGCGAGTCGCGCCAGGGCTCCCAGTCGAGCCGGCGGACGAGCGAACGGCCGAAGAGGCGGTCTTCAGGATCGACCGTGGCCAGGTCATCGCGGCGGCGACTCGACTGCCGCCAAACGGCGCTGGTCACGATCTCGCTGTGCAGCCAGCGGAGACTCCAGCGGCCCTCGTCCACGAACCGGCGGGCGAGGTCGTCGAGCAGCTCGCAGTTCACGGGCGGCTCGCCCCGCAGGCCGAGGTCGCCGGGCGTGTTTACGAGCCCGCGGCCGACGTGGTGAGTCCAGACCCAGTTGACGATGACGCGGGGCGTGAGCGGGTTGTCGGGGGAGACGATCGCCCGGGCCAGCTCCAGCCGACCGCTCGAATCCCGCGGCAGGGACGTGCCCCCCAGGACCAGCGGCATTCTCCGAACCACCTGCGGCCCCGGCCGTCGCGGGTCGCCGCGCAGGAACACGTGGCTGTCGATGGGCGTGGCCCGGTCAGCGATCACCATGGCCCGCGGCGGACCGCCCGGGGCCGTGGCTTGGTGATCGACCAGTTTGGATTTGAGCTTATTGAGCTTGCCTTGCTCGGTTTGCTTCCCCAGCCGCAGCGTGTCGTCGAGCGGCGGCACGAGCGGCCAGTCCTCTGAGCCCAACGTATTCCGCAACTGCCGGCGGTCGCGGTCCTCGTCGGCAGCAACGGGCGGCCCACCGGCCCACTCCGGAGCCACCTCCGCGACCAGGCGACCGTAGAGCATCGCCAGATCGGCGCGGGTCTGCGGCCGCTCGGTGGCGAGCATCTCGGCCACGATCCGATTGGCCGCGACACCGGGATGTTTGGCGAGCCAGTTCTCGACGGTGGCCGGCACGGCGTCGGCAGGACATTCCGCGATGGCACAGACGTGCCACGGGCCGAGCACCGGGTTGTCGGGGCCGGCCTTCTCGACGACCCGTCGCATCCGGTCGATCAACAGCTGCTGGAGTTCGTAGCCGTCGGCCGTCCGCGGCGGCCGGCCGTCGTCGCCGCGGGCCGCCGGCCAGGCCGCCTCCAGCAAGTAGTCGGCCGTGTGCGCGACGGCATCACGGACGACGCGATCCCGAACGGTCCGCTTGTGGTCCTCCACGGCCTGAAACAGCTCGGCGTGCTTGGCGAGGAACGCGGCGCCTGTGGGGCCCGGATCGGCCGGGCCGATCTCGGGTGTCTCATCCGGAACAAGCGTGCTGGCGAAGACCCCGTGCAGGGCGTAGTAGTCGTCGATCCCGACGGGCTCATACTTGTGGTCGTGACAGCGGGCGCAGCCGACGGTCAGCCCCATCAGCCCGCGGGTGACCACGTCGATCGCGTCGTCGATCATGTCGTGCTCGGCCATCTTTCGGCCCACCCGCAGAAAGCCGAGCGCGGCGAGATCGGCTCGCGTCGCGGCGAGGTCGGCGCCGCGGGTCCCCGGTTGGCCGTGGTCGGCCGCCAACTGCAGGATCACGAACCGGTCGAAGGGCATGTCGGCTGCCAAGCTCCCGACCACCCAATCGCGGTAGGTCCAGGCGAAGGGATACCGCGGGCGGTCCACATCGGCGCCGTCGTAGCCGGGCGTGTCGGCATAGCGGGCGATGTCGAGCCACTTGCGGCCCCAGTGCTCCGCGTGCTCGGGGCTCGCAAGCAGCCGCTCGACGAGCTGGCGATACGCCTCTTCGGTCGGCGTCGTGGCAAAGGCATCCACCTCGTCGGCCGGCGGTGGTAGGCCCGTGAGATCGAACCACAGCCGACGCACGAGCACCCGCGGGTCGGCCGGCGGCGCAAGGGCTAGTCCCACGTCGGCCAGGCCGGCCACAATGAAGCGGTCGATACGGCCCGCGGCGGCGGCCGGGGGCTCATGCCGCTCCGGCGGCGTGAACGACCAGTGCCCCGTGCGGGCCGTCGCAATCCGGGCGGCCATCTGCTCACCGCGGTCGAGGGAGCCCGGCAAGGCCGCCCCTTCCGGCTCCTCCCAGACGGCCCCGTCCGCGATCCAGGTCTCCAGCCAGACGATCTCGTCGGCTGAGAGTTTCTCGTCGGGCGGCATTGCGACCTCGCCGGCGTGCTTGACGGCGGCGAGCAGCCTGCTGTCCTGGGGCTTGCCTGGCACTACGACTGGGCCGCCGTCGCTGCCGGCGCGGAGGGCCGCCGGGCTGTCGAGCCGCAAGCCCGCCTCGGAGACCTCTGGCCCATGACATTCCTGGCACTTCTCCACCAACAGCGGGCGGATCCGCCGCTCGAAGAACTCCGTGGACTCCGCCGCGGCGGGCCCCGCCCCGGCGATGGTCAGCCATACGGCCACGACCGCGGCCTGGGAACCGACCGGGTTCACCATGCCAAAGACCGGCCGAAGCGGCCTACTTGTGCGCATCCTGACCTCATCGCTGGGGAAGCAAAGGATGGTCAGCCGCCCTTTTGGGCGACCGGAATCAGACTGAATGCCAAGGCAAGATATCGGTTAGGTTCTCGGGAAAACCTCGTTGAATCCTATCATTCGAACCCGACGACGAACAGTCGCCGGACGCGACCGCACAGGCAATGCCTCCAAAATGGTGTTTGGCACGTGTTTTGCGCACCTCCAAAGCCCCCGACCCCCTGGCCGTAAGACAGGGGCGGAGATATCATAAAAAGTGTCGAGCTGAGTCCGTGCCCGACACGCGAGACCCGATTCAATCGGGCTTGGCGACCGGCCTTCCCGCCCCCAGGACGCCTGCCGACCATGCGATTCGTGGGGCTGATGATCGCGTCGGTGGCATTGGCGGCAAAGGCCAGCCTGGCAGCCGCCGGTGACTTCCAGGCCGACGTCGTCGGCTTTCTCTCGCAGCACTGCCTCGACTGTCATGCTGGCCCGGAAGCCGAAATGGGCCTTGATCTGGCCCGCTACCCCAGCGAGGCAGAGATCCTCGGGGATCGGATTCGCTGGCGGGCCATCCTGGCGCGGGTGGCCGCCGGTGAGATGCCGCCCCCCGAAGAGGCTGACCCGCCGCCCGCGACCGAGTCGGCCGCCTTCCTGGCGACCGTGCGTGCCGCGTTCGCGCGGGCCGATGCGGCGACGCCGCCCGACCCCGGGCCGAGCGTGCTGCGGCGGCTGAACCGGGCGGAGTACGACCTCACGATCCGCGACCTGTTCGCCACCGACTTTCAGGCAGCCGCGACCTTCCCGGCCGACGGCGTCGGTTACGGGTTCGGCAACATCGCCGACGTGCTGACGGTCTCGCCACTGTTGATGGAGCGGTATCTCGCTGCCGCCGAGGACGTGGCCGCCGGCGTGTTGCCGGCTGAGTCGCCGCGGCCCGTCGTCATGCAGATGGTCGGCAAATACTGCGAACCCGCGAGCCCGCACGTGCCGCAGGGCCGGTTCCGTCCGATTCGGGCCGATGCCGACGAACCGATCCTCGCCGGCCCGCTCAACACCCCCGCGTCCATCGAGCCGGACGGGGAGTACGTGGTGCGGGCCCGCCTGTATGCGACCTCCGCGGATGGCCGCCCCGTGAAGGTGGCACTCATGGTCACAGGTCCCGAGATGCCGGTGCAGGTGCCACCTGCCCAACGCGCCGCGCTCGATCTCAACTGGGTCGATCGGCTGGCCCCCCGGGCCATCCTCGCCATCCATGAGATCACGGCGCGCGAGCCCGCCGAGGCCCAGACGATCGAAGGCCCGCTGGTGCGGATGGCGGGAGTGGAGCGGATCATGCTCGGCGCCCTGAAGCCGGAGGGCGGCGGGCCACCGCCGACGCTGCACGTGGAATGGCTCGGATACGAGGGACCTCGCGATGCCCGCGGCGCGGCGACGAAGGCCTTTCTGAAGGCAGATCCAGCCCTGCCGGCCGCCGTGCAGGCGCGGGAGAATCTGAGCCGGCTGGCCCAACGCGCCTGGCGGCGGCCGGTTGAGCCGGCGGCCATCGACCGCCTTGTGGGCCTTTTGGACGATGCCGTCGCGGCGGGCGAGTCTCATGAGCACGGCTTGCGGCGCGCCATCGCCGCCGTGCTCGCGTCGCCCGAGTTCGTGTTTCGGATGGAAACGCCGCCACCCGCCACATCGACCGGCGCGGTGCCAGTCTCCGACATCGAACTGGCGAGCCGACTCTCTTACTTCCTCTGGAGTTCCTGCCCCGACGAGGAACTGCTCGAGCTGGCGGCTCGCGGCGAACTTGCCGCGAACCTTCCGGCCCAGGTGCGGCGGATGCTGGCCGACCCGCGGGCTGCGGCCCTGGTCGATCAGTTCGCGATGCAATGGCTGGGGTTGGGGCGGCTCGCGGTGCACGGCGCTGATACCACGCAGTTCGAACGGTGGCGGCCGCAACTCGCGGCCTCAATGCTGGAGGAGACGCGGCGGTACGTTGCCGACGTGTTTCGTTCCGGCGGCAGTCTGCTCGTGCTCCTTGATTCCGACTTCACCTGGGTGGACGGCGATCTGGCCATGCTGTACGGGCTGACGCCCCAGCCCCCGCTGGGCAAAGGCGAGTGGCGCAGGGTGACGTTCGACTCTGGCGAGCGCGGCGGGCTGCTCGGCCAGGCGTCGGTGCTCACCGTGACGTCCAATCCGGCCCGCACTTCGCCGGTCAAGCGGGGCAAGTGGGTGCTCGAGCAACTGCTCGGTGCCCCGCCGCCGATGGCGCCGCCCGATGTGCCGTCGATCGACGACGCCGAACGACAACAGCTCACCGGCACGCTGCGGCAACGAATGGAGCAGCACCGGGCCGATCCGCGGTGCGCGGGATGTCATCGCCGGATGGACGCCTTCGGGTTCGCGCTCGAGGAGTTTGACCCGATCGGGCAGTGGCGGCAAAAGGACGGCGCCGGCCAGCCGATCGACGCCGACTCGGACGTGGGCGGCCACACGATCTCCGGCCTCACGGGCCTGAAGCGATACGTCCTGGAACGGCGGGAGGAGTTCCTGCACTGCCTGGCGTCGAAGCTCTTGATCTACGCCCTGGGCCGGGGGCTCGAGCCGGGCGACGAACCCGCACTGGCCGCGATCGAGCGGGCGGTGGAGAATGACGGGTATCGATTTTCATCCCTCGTTCACGCCGTGACCGAGAGCGTCCCGTTTCGCCTCCGGCGCAGCGCAGCGCAGGAGACGGCCGCCACATCAGGAGCCAGACCATGAATGGCGTCTCAAATCGACAGGCCGGCGGCAGCGTTTCTCGCCGGACCGTGCTCCGCGGCGTGGGCACGGCCCTGGCATTGCCCGGGTTCGAATCCCTCCTGCCGCGGACGGCTGCCGCGGCCGCGGGGAGCCGCCCACCGGTGCGGTTGGCCTTCGTCTACGTCCCCAATGGCGTGAACATGGACCGCTGGCGGCCTGCCGCACCGGGCCCGCTGGCGGCGCTTCCGCCGACGCTCGAGCCGCTGGCGGCCGTGAAGCAGGACCTGCTCGTGCTTTCGGGACTGGCAGCCGACAAGGCGCGGGCCTACGGAGACGGGGGCGGCGACCACGCTCGGGCGATGGCCGCCTTTCTCACCGGAGCACACCCGCGGAAGACCGACGGATCGAACATCCGGGCCGGCATGTCGGCCGATCAGGTGGCCGCCGAACGGCTCGCCGAATTCACGCAACTGCCGTCCCTGGAGATCGGCTGCGAGGCCGGCGGCCTGACCGGGGCCTGCGACTCGGGCTACGCCTGCGTCTACAGTTCGACACTTTCCTGGAAGAGCCCGACGCAGCCGCTGCCCAAGGAGACCGACCCCCGGCTGGTGTTCGAGCGGCTCTTTGGCGGCACCGACGGCCGGCGGGCCGAGCGCCGGGCCAGTCGCCGCAGCCTGCTCGACTTCATTCGCGCCGACGCCGCCCGGGTCGCCGCGCGGCTTGGCAATGCCGACCGCCGCAAGCTCGATGAGTATTTCACCGCCGTCCGCGAGGTGGAGACCCGCCTCGACCGCATCGAGCGGCTGCCGGATGCCAAG
>JBBDNW010000016.1:0-41047 GCA_040877375.1 Pirellulales bacterium
TTTCTTGCTCCAAAGGTCGGTGTCGGCACGGTTGGTCGCAGCAGGTTGCGGATGCTCGTATTTTTCGGGAAAGAGAGGGTTGTGTGATCCTGTCGTGAAAAATCGGCACGTCGTGAAAAACGATGATCGGAGTCAAAGGCTCGGTGAAGGTCTTGTTGATCAGACCGTGAAAAAACAGTGGCTCAGGAAAGAGCGGCGGGAAGTCCGTGGCGTATCCAGTGCCTTGCCCGACCATGAGGGTCTGGCCCATGCAACACCACGGAGGGAGCGATGACAAACAAGATCTTTACGACGTTGGCCAAGCGGGCTGTGTTGGTCATGGCGGAGATCAAGGTGGCGACGGATGCCTTTGATCGGGGCGATACGAATGTCTTTGATGCCCTCGACGCCATCAGGGTCGCCGTCGAGGCATATGCCGAGGAAGAAGACGGCAAGCGGGAAGCAGCCTGAGCGGGCTACCGGCTATCCGTTGGCGGATATTTACTGCCTACCTGAACACCTTCTTCATCGCCTCGTTCGCCTTTCCCTTCTCGGGAGGTGCGGTGACCTTGATCTTCAGGGCATCGCCCAGCCAACCCACGATCTGGTTTCGTGATGACCCCGGCACGAACTTCACGTTGAGCCGACCCATCGTTCCAGTTGCTGGAGGGTCGAGTCCTTTTGCCCTGTGGTCGCCGTAAGGGTTCACTTTTGGACGGGTGGCAGATCGAGAAACCACCTAACCCCACAACCTCCAAAAACGACGAGAGGCAGAAGGTTTTGCCACCTCCTGCCTCATCGTGCCACTCCTTGCCAGAGGGGCATAGCTCCCCGAGTAGGATTTGAACCTACAACCTACCGGTTAACAGCCGGCCGCTCTACCGTTGAGCTATCGGGGATCGGATCGTCGTCCGGTCGTACAGTAGCGTATTGATTGTCCGAAATCGATACGGCTCCGCACTCGCCTGAGCGTGTCAATTGTCCGCTGGATTTCGGATCTTTTCCAGGACGACGCCATTGCCCTTGGCGTTGTATTCGATCCTGCTCATGAAGGACCGCATCAGCATCACGCCGCGTCCACCCGGAGCCTCGAGCCTCTCATCGGACGTGCAGTCAGGAACGCTGGCTGGATCAAACCCGGCGCCCTCGTCGGTGATGGCGATCCGCGTGACCTCCGGCGAGACCAGACATTCTACGTGAACCTTTTTGGCGGGGTCGAGGCGGTTGCCATGAACGATGGCATTGACGATTGCCTCCTCTGCCGCCAAATGGATGGCGAAGATATCGGAGGGGGACCATCCATGGATCCCCAGGTGTTCAAGCAGATCGTCGGTCACTCTTCGGCTCGCGCCCCGCTCGCTCGGCAGATCGATTGAGAGCCGCCAGGCATCCGCGGCAGGTTGGTCGATCATAGCTTCAAATTCACTCCCGTCCCGCTGCGGGGCGGCTACTGAAAAGCCGAGATCGCCTCGGCCTCTTCGGCACGGATGTCGAAGACCTTGTTGAGCTTCGTGATCTGGAAGACCTCGAGGATCTCAGGTCGAATATTGCTCATCTTGAGCCGGCCCTGAGCCGACTTGACCCTGCGGTCGAGCGTGATCAGTTTGCCGAGCGCCGCACTCGACAGAAAGTCGACATTCTCGAAGTTGAGCAGGATGCTGCGGCGGTTGTCGTGTTCGATCAGAAAGAACAGTTCAGCGCCGAGTTCCTGGATGCCGGCCTCGTCGAGAATCTTCTTGTCAACGAACCTCACAACCGTGACGTCGCCGACCTTTGAAACGTCGATCCGCTTGTGCGATGACATGGACAACCTGACGGCCTTGGTGGGCGAAAACCAACTGGATTCAGCAGACTAACGACTGGGTATCGCATTTGCCATGCGGCATGGGCGACGGACAGCCATTTGCAGGTTGGTTTTATTGGCTGGGGTCGCAGGGCCGGGGATTCGGTGAATCCGAGAGCTCGAGCGGCATGTCGCTGCCAAACTGGCAGCGTGCGCTTCAACGGACTCCTGCCCGGCCAATGCTTTGATGTTACAAAAACATGGGGAAAGTCGCCAAAGAGCAGATTCCGCTGGGAATCCCCACCGTTCCGGCGCGCCACTTGCTTTGCTCTCCATAATCGGTCTGATGACAGACGCTGCGGGCAGGCCTTCTGGTCTGGCGACGCGGCCCGTCATCGCCCCCGTTAGGCGTTGCGTTGCCCGACGGGGACGTTCACCCCCAGAGATCCACACCAGAGATCCACCAGAGATCCACGAGAGGAACTATGTCAGCCACGGCCACCAAACCTGTTCGCAAGAAGTCGACGCTCATCCCCCTCGGCGACCGCGTTGTCGTCGAGCGCGAGGAAGGCGAGCACAAGACCGCCGGCGGCATCCTGCTGCCCGACTCCGCCAAGGACAAGCCCGCTCGTGGCGTTGTCGTTAGCGTCGGCGAGGGCCGGGTCGACAACAAGGGCCTCCGTCATGTCCTGCAGGTCAAGCCGGGCGACCGCGTGGTCTTCACGAGCTACGCCGGCGAGCCCTTCAAGATGGGCGATGATGAACTGCTGCTGATGCGAGAGGACGACATCCTCGCCATCCTCGGCTAAGCACGCGTTTCGGATCGATTCTTAGTTAAACCACGACAATCCACAGTCTTCACCCGTAATCCGCAGTCATCCCCAGAGGAGTTTCAAACATGGCCAAAATGATGGCATTCGATCAGGAGGCCCGTGAGGCGATGCGGCGCGGCGTCGCTAAGCTCGCGCGGGCTGTGAAGGTGACGCTCGGCCCCAAGGGCCGGAACGTCATTCTTCAAAAGAGCTTCGGCTCGCCCACGGTCACCAAGGACGGCGTCACCGTCGCCAAGGAGATCGATCTCGAGGACGTCTACGAAAACATGGGCGCTCGCATGGTCCGCGAGGTCGCCAGCAAGACGAGCGACGTCGCTGGTGACGGCACCACGACCGCCACGGTGCTCGCCGAGGCCGTGTTCAATGAGGGCCTCAAGGCTGTCGTCGCCGGCGTCAATCCGGTGCAAATGAAGGCCGGCATCGAGAAGGCCGTGGAGGATATCACCGCCAAACTCAAAGAGATGTCGATTCCCGTCAAGGGTAAGAAGGAGATGGCCCAGGTCGCTGCCATCGCCGCCAACAACGACATGGAGATCGGTGAACTCCTCGCCGAGGCCATGGACAAGGTCGGCAAAGACGGCGTGATCACGGTCGACGAGGGCAAGAGCCTCAAGACCGAGATCGAGTTCGTCGAGGGCATGCAGTTCGACCGCGGTTACCTGTCGCCCTACTTTGTGACCAACCCGCAGCAAATGCAGTGCGTGCTCGAAGATTGCTACATCCTCGTGTTCGAGAAGAAGATCTCGAGCGTCAAGGACATCGTTCCGCTGCTCGAGGCTGTCGTCAACGCCGGCAAGCCGCTGCTCATCGTCTCGGAGGAGGTCGACGGCGAGGCCCTGGCCACGCTCGTGATCAACCGGCTCCGTGGCACGTTCCAGGTCTGCGCGGTGAAGGCGCCAGGCTATGGCGACCGCCGCAAGGCAATGCTCGAGGATATCGCGATTCTCACCGGGGCCACGCCGGTGTTCGAGAACCTGGGCATGAAACTCGAAAACCTCGGCCTAGCCGAACTCGGTCGCGCCAAGAAGGTGATCGTCGATAAGGACAACACGACGGTCATTGAGGGAGCAGGCAAGTCCAGTGAGATCAAGGCGCGGATCGAGCAGATCCGCCGCGAGATCGAGAACGCGACGAGTGATTACGACCGCGAGAAGCTCGAGGAGCGGCTTGCCAAGCTCTCCGGTGGCGTGGCCAAGATCAACGTCGGTGCTGCAACCGAGAGCGAAATGAAGGAGAAGAAGGCCCGCGTCGAGGACGCTCTCCATGCCACCCGCGCGGCCGTCGAGGAGGGTATCCTCCCGGGCGGCGGCGTGGCCCTGCTGCGGGCCTGCTCGCAGCTGAAGCCACGGGGTCTCTCCGAAGACGAGGCGGTCGGATACCAGATCGTGGTGCGGGCCTCCCGGGCCCCGGTGACGATGATTGCATCGAACGCCGGCCAGGACGGCTCGATCGTCTGCGAGAAGGTGCTTTCCGGCTCGGGCAACCACGGCTATAACGCCGCGACGGATGTGTACGAGGACCTCGTCAAGGCGGGGGTCATCGACCCTGCGAAGGTGACGCGGACGGCGCTGCAAAACGCCACGAGTGTTGCGACGCTCTTGCTGACGAGTGATGCACTCATTGCCGAGAAGCCGAAGGATCAAAAGTCGAAGGCTGGCGGTGGTGGCGGCCACGGCGGCGACTACGACATGTATTGAGCCCGTGTCCGCCAGCTGTAGGGCGGCAGGACATCGAGATCAGGGACCGGGGCGTTTTTCGGAACGCCCCGGTTTTTTGTTGATCAGGCTGTCGAGCGGGATAAAGCCGTCGGCTCCGGCTGGATTCGCAGCGGTGCCGCATGACGGGGCACGCAGTTGGCGCCAGAGAGTTCGCGCGAGCCAGACGGCCGCGGCGACGGCGACAGCGATAGCGGCGATGTCTTGCATCTCACCAGCCGAGGAACAGGCCCAGCCTGTAGATCGCGAAGGCGCCGAGCCAGGCCAGGACGGTCATATAGACAAACGTCACGACGGGCCAGACCCAGGATCCCGTCTCGCGTCCGATCACGACCAGCGTGCTCGCGCACTGGGCGCATAGCGCGAAGAACACCATGATCGACAGGGCAACCGGCAGCGTGAACACACGGCGATTCGTGCCGTCCCAGCGGGCCGCCTTCAGCCGGCGCTCGAGCAGCGTCGCTCCTTCTTCCTCGCCAGGGTCGACGTCCCCGAGGTTGTAGATCACTCCCAGCGTGCCAAGCACCACCTCCCGTGCCGGAAAACTCGCGATGGCGGCGCAGCCGATCCGCCAGTCCCAGCCCAGCGGCCGGACTACCGGCTCGATAAACCTCCCGGCAAACCCGAGAAAACTCTGCCGCTGGGCGGCGCCCCGGCGTGCCGATTCAACCCCTGCCGGCGTGTCGAGCGACGCACGTTCGGCGACGAGATCGCCCCAATCGGGCTCTTCGCTACCGGTCGCCTCGATGCGCGACTCAAGCGACGTCCGGAGGGCGGCAACATCGTCGTCGATACGTTGGTCGTCGCGGGGATAGTTCATCAACGCCCAGACCACGACGCTCACCGCCACGATCAGCGTGCCTGCATTCATGAGAAACGACCAGGCCGCCTCGCGGGCCCGCTCGAACACGACCGCCGGCCGCGGCCACCGCCAGCCCGGCAGCTCCATCACGAATGGCTGTGGCGGCCCCCGAAACACGGTCCGCGAGAGGATGAGCGCCACGGCTGCAGCCACGACGACACCCAGGGCGTAGAGGCTGGTGAGCACTGCGGCCTTGAGCGGCAGCCAGGGGAGGCCCGCGGCCCGGTCAGGTACGAACGCACCGCAGAGCAGGAGGTAGACCGGTAGTCGCGCCGAGCAACTCATCAGCGGCGCGACGAGGATCGTGAGCAGCCGGTCGCGGCGGTTCTCGATCGTGCGGGCGGCCATGATGCCCGGAATCGCGCAGGCGAAGCTCGAGAGCAGCGGAATGAAGGATTTGCCGCTGAGGCCCGCCCCGACCAGCAGCCTGTCCATGAGGAAGGCGGCCCGCGAGAGGTAGCCGCAACCCTCCAGGACGGCGATGAACAGGAATAAGAGCGCGATCTGCGGCACGAACACGACGGTTCCCGCGACGCCCGCCAGGATTCCGTCGACGATCAAGGACCGCACGGGCCCCGGCGGGAGGAGTCCGGCGACGAAAGCCGACAGTCCATCCATGCCCGCCGAGATCAGGTCCATGAGCGGCGCTGCCAGCCAGAAGATCGACGCGAACATCGCCAGCATCACAGCGGCAAAAAAAAACGTGCCCCAGAGGCGGTGCGTGAGCACAGCGTCGATCCGGTCTTCGGTCAGTTGGAGGGCAGGACGTGACGTGCTAGAGATTCCCTCAAGCAGCCTCCCGATCGCCGCGTAGCGAGCGATCGCCTCACTGGCCGCCGGCGACCGCGTGCTGCCGGGGTCTCCTGGAAGGTTCGGTCCGCTCAACGCCAGCGGCCGGGGCGGAGGGGCGTTGATCGCATCGAGCATCCAATCCCGCACGGCTCCGATGCCCTCGCCCGTCGGCGCGACCACGCGGACGACCGGGCATCCAAGCCTGCGGGCCAACTCGTCGGCGTCGATCCGAATGCCTCGACGATCGGCGATATCGGAGAGCGTCAGCGCGATGACGACAGGCAAGCCGACTTCCAGCGCCTGCGTGAAGAGATAGAGATTGCGTTCGAGGTTCGTCGCGTCGACGACCACGATCAGGCAGTCGGGCCGCCGCACGCCGCTCATGTGGCCGTGCAGGATGTCGACCGTAACCCGTTCGTCTGGGCTCTGGGGGGTCAGGCTGTACGTGCCTGGCAGGTCGATGAGGTCGATCTGCCGGTCGCGGTGCACGAAGCGACCGACCTTCTCCTCGACGGTGACGCCAGGATAGTTGCCCACCCGCGTGGGAATCCCCGCCAACGACGTGAACAGAGTGCTCTTGCCGACGTTCGGATTGCCGAGCAACGCCACGGTAAGGGGGCTGGGCGTCATCCGTTGTTCAGCGGTCACCGATCGAGACCAGGGCAGCCTCGTGCCGCCGGATCGAAAGGCGATAGCCGCGGACCTCGAGTTCGAGCGGGTCGCCGAACGGCGCTCGGCTCACAAGACGAATCTCGATGCCAGGGGTCAGCCCCATTTCCAAAAGCCGAATCGATACGGGGTCAGCCCCGGTGACGTCATGAACGCGGACCGTGGTGCCTACGGGAATATCGTCGAGCGAGGCCATAGAGAGATGCCAAAGCGCAAGGGGAAAGAGTGAGAAAGAATCTCATCACTTTCTTCAGTGTAAAACAGCGGTGTTGCTGAAGCAATGACGGGAGCGGGTTTGGAATGGGATTTCGATGAAGCGAGCCGGGTTGTTCGTCGTCGGCACAGACACCGACGTGGGCAAGACGCACGTCGCCGCGGCCCTCGTCCGCTCGCTGGCGGCCTCGGGCCGACGGGTGGGGGTCTACAAGCCCGTCGCCAGCGGGTGCGCGACTGCTGACGACATGGCAGGTGATGCCTGGCTGTTATGGGACGCTGCGGGACGGTTGCTCGTGCCCGGCGACGTCTGTCCACAGGTTTTCCCAACGCCGATCGCACCCCATCGCAGCGCCCGCCATGCCGGCAGCCACGTTGATGAGCGACTGCTGCGTACCGGGCTCGACGCCTGGCTGTCCGCAGCCGACGTTGTCGTCGTTGAGGGAGCCGGCGGATTATTTTCACCTGTCGGTGATGCCACGCTCGTCGCCGACCTCGCCCACGACTTCTGCATGCCGCTTGTGATCGTCGACGCCGCGCGGCTCGGTGCCGTCGGCCGATCACTCGCCATGTGTCGGGCCGCACGGGCGGAGGGCCTCGAGGTGGCTGCCGTGGTACTGTCGCACACGACCCCGGTGACGGGAGCCGCTCACGACCCGGCGAGCGACGTTGCGATCGCCCGCGACAGCGCGGCCGATATCGCTCTTCGACTGCCGACGATCCCCGTGGTGATCCTCGAACACGGGGCGACGCACATGCCGCCGGGTGTCGACTGGGCCGCCCTGGCCGGCTGCTAGAGCGCATTCGACTTACGTGTATCGCCGGCTCGGGGGCGGCAAAAGTCTCGTCGCTCTATCGCCGCGGCGGCTCAGGCGCTCCTCGAGCGTTCGCCGACCCCCTTGCCTACCTCCTCCAAGGTGCCATCTCACCGGTACACCAAAGGCAGATGCGCACTAGACCGCGGCGTCGCGCAGGCGACGGGCGGCGTCCTCGGCTGGCATCGTCGTGATGTGGCAGCCCGTTCCGAGTTCGAATCCGGCCAACTCCGTCAGACGCGGCAGGATCTCGAGGTGCCAATGCCACGTGGCCGCGCGGCCGGGAGTGTTCTTCGAACGTTCAAAAGGGGCCTGGTGTAGCCACCAGTTGTAGTCGCAGCCCGGCAGCAGCCGTTCAAGCCTGCCGACAATGTCGCGGGTCAGGTCGGCGATCGCCATCACGCGGGGGGCCGACGCAGCATGGAAGTGCCGCTCCGGCTCCGCCACGACGATCCATGTCTCGAAGGGTTGCCGCGGGGCAGGGGGCACGAGGGCGACAAGGTCGTCCGCCGTCGCGATGATCCGGCCTGCTGCACGCGCTTCCGCGAGCAGGCGGCCGAAGGGATCGCGCTGGGCCTCGAGCGTCGCAAGTTCGGTGTGCAGTGCCGGGGGGACGATGTCGAGGCCGATCAGTTGGCTGTGGACATGTTCGAGCGATGCCCCGGCCCTGGGCCCCGAGTTTTTGAAGACCGTGGCCCACGCGAGGCCCGGCTGCTCGGCGAGCATCGCCAACCGGCGCTGGCAGATCGTCCAGACGTCGCGCCACGCCTCGGGCGCGACGGCGAGGATCGACCGGTCGTGACGTGGTGACTCGATGACCACGTCGTGAGTGCCGTGGGCGGGGCGGTCGCTACCCGCCCAGCCCGACTCCGATCGATCCAGCAGTGGTCGAGCGGTCGTAATGGGATAACGGTTAGAGACGATCCGTGACTGCCACGGGGCAGCCGTGTCGGCGGGCGCCCGGACGATGTCTGGTGGTGTGCGGGACTCGTTGCCCACACAAAAGGGACACCACACCGACGGATGGTCGGTGACACCGCCGCCCGACACGACGAGTTCCCGGTCGTTTGGCTTCCCGCCCCGCTGGGGTGCCACGAAGACGGGACGGCCGGAGAGAGGGTCGTGGCAGATTCGGGGCGTGGAATCGGTGCGATGGTCTGGAGGCATGACCCTCCTAGTATGACGCTCGGGCCGGGGACCGCCCTGCGGTCATGTTGAAGGGGCGGTGCGGCACCCGTACACTCGGAACGAATCTTTCAGCGTCGCGGGACTTCGTGTGCGCGGAAAGACGAGTCGGTTCGGTCGATTCCCGTGGAGACAACAGGCATGCTCACTGTCGGCGATTCTTTTCCCCAGTTTTCCTGCCAGGCCTGCATCGGCACCGGCAAGGAAGACATGAAGCTGCTGACCAACGCCGACTACACCGGCAAGTGGGTGGTCTACTTCTTCTATCCGAAGGACTTCACGTTTGTCTGCCCGACGGAACTCGCCGAGTTCAACAAGCAGCTCAAGGCCTTCGCTGACCGCGACACCAGCGTCGTGGGCGGCAGCACCGACAACGAGTGGTCGCACCTCGCCTGGCGGCGAGGTCATGCCGACCTGACGAATCTCGGATATCCGCTGATCGCGGCCCAGAAGCTTGCCCCCGAACTCGGCATCCTGGAGAAGACGGAGGGCTACTGCCTGCGGGCTACGTTCGTCGTCGATCCGAATGGCATTATCCAGTGGGTCGACGTCAACCAGGGCCGCGTGGGCCGCAATGTTGCCGAGGTGCTCCGCGTACTCGATGCGCTGCAGAGCGACGAACTCTGTCCCTGCAACTGGAAGAAGGGCGACCCGTACGTGAAAGCTGGCTGACGTGGCAGCTCCTGAAAGCCATCCTGGCCCGCCGCGATCGTGGCTCCGCAAGTTCGGCGACGCGTTTCGCGGACTCTTTCACGCGGTCACGAACGAGTGGAGTTTTGCGGCCCATCTGCCGGTGGCGGCCGTGGCCGTGGGCTGCGCCGCGTGGTTTCAAATCGGCCCTGTGGAATGGTGCCTGGTGACGCTCGCGATCGGGGCTGTTGTGGTGGCCGAGGTCATGAACACATCAATCGAATCCCTGGCCAAGGCGATGGAGACCGGCCCCGATCCACGGATTCGCGACGCCCTCGACACGGCCAGTGCCGCGGTGCTCGTGGCCGTGGGAGCGGCGATCGTCGTGGGCCTGGTCATCTTTGTGCCCCGGTTCCTGTCGCTTATGGGCTGACCCCGGCAGGCGTGGCCAGTTTTTGGCCGTGATTGCGATTGACCATGGCCCCGGCGCGGCCCTAGCGTGACCTGGAATCGCGGGCATCGAGCGGCACGGCCGCTCGCTCGTCTGCGACACTTCTGGAGAAAACTTCATGATTGGAAAACTGCTCGCCGAGGCAATCGGCACGTTCTGGCTGGTGCTTGGGGGCTGCGGCAGCGCCGTCCTCGCCGCCGCCTATCCGGACCTCGGCATCGGCTTTGTCGGCGTGGCGCTGGCCTTTGGCCTAACGGTGCTCACGATGGCGGCGGCCATCGGACATATCTCCGGCTGCCACTTGAACCCGGCGGTGACAGCCGGCCTGGTGGCCAGCGGCCGCGTGCCCGCGAAGGACCTGATCCCCTATTGGATCGCGCAGGTCGTCGGCGGTATCGGCGGGGCCGGCATTCTCTACCTCGTGGCCAAGGGCCTGCCTGGGTTCGACGCGGCGATCAGTGGCTTTGCATCCAACGGCTACGGCGACCACTCGCCGATGGCGAGCCTCGGCGGCGGCGGCTACACCTGGCAGAGCTGCTTCATCATCGAGGCGGTGCTGACGGCCGTGTTTCTGTTCGTGATCCACGGCGTGACCGACAAGAAGGCCGGCAGCGTGATCGCCCCGATCGCGATCGGCCTGTGCCTGACGCTGATTCACTTGGTCAGCATCCCGGTCACCAACACCTCAGTGAACCCGGCACGGAGCACCGCCACGGCCTTGTTCGCCGGCGGCTGGGCGATCGAGCAGCTGTGGCTGTTTTGGGTCGCGCCAATTGTTGGTGGCATCGTGGGCGGGCTTGTGTACCGCAGCGTCGCCGATTGCGCCGACTGACAGATTGCGCCGACTGACCGGCTGGACGATCATCCTGTGCCGGTGCGGTCTCTTCGGAGCCGTGCCGGCACGGGTTCACTTCGCCTGCACGTCGTAGCAGAGGATGGCGTCGCCTTCGCGGAGGTAGAGCTTCCCGTCGACGATGACCATGTGGGCCCAGCTGGGCCGCTCACCACTCCCCGGCACCTTGAAGCTCCCCACCTCCTGGTAGGCCGTCGGGTCGGCCTTCACGAGCGACACCGTGCCGTCGGCATAGCGGATGTAGACATGGCCGTCGGCGGCCATCACGGTGGCCGAGTTCTTGCCGCTACCCCGCTGCTTCCAGATGATCTTGCCGGTCATCAACTCAGCGCAGAATGGGATGCCCTTGTCGTCAGAGTCGCCGTAGAGGTGGTCGCCGACGAGGACGATGCCGCCGTGCTTGTTGGCGAGGTCGGTGTTGAGTCCATAGAGTTCCTCGACCTTCACGGTGCCGCCGGGGCCGGGGATCTGTCTTAAGAGGGCGCCGCCGCGCTTGTAGCCGGCCGAGAAGAAGACGAGGTCGTCTTTCACGATCGGCGTGGGGATCACGGCCGTCGTCTGGTCGATCGGGTAGCCCCAGAGGAGCGTGCCAGCCTTGGCATCGACGCCGATCGGGCCGCTGGCGGTCGTCTGCACATAGACGCGTCGATTCTTCAACTCGCTGATCACGATCGACGAGTGCCCGGCGCCACGCAGGCCTGGCACGGCACACGTCCAGAGCGTTCGGCCAGTTTTTTTGTCGAGCGCGACCATGGCCGCCTGCTCGCCCCCGGGCGTGCAGACGAGCTGGTTGTCGTCGATGAGAACCGACTCGCTGTAGCCCCAGCTGTCTCCCTTCTTGCCGCCGAACTGCTGTTTGAGATCGACGCGGAAGACCTCGCGGCCGTCGGCGGTGAGGCAGGCGACGAGCTGGCCGAAGGGCGTGATCACGTAGACCATGTCGCCATCAACGGTGGGTGTGCTCCGCGAGCTCTGCCACGATTCCTGACCGTCGGACCACGGCCCACCCGTCTTCGTCTTCCAGAGCGGCCGGCCCGTTGTCCGCTCAAAGCAGCTGAGGTATTCATCTGTATCGTCAGTGGTGGACAGCCCGTCGCCGAGCGTGAAGATCCGATCGCCCACGATCGCGAGGCTCGCGTAGCCGCGGCCGGCCCCCTTTGTCTCCCAGACGAGCGGCGGCCCGTCGGCGGACCATGAGTCGAGGAGATCGGTGTCGGGGGCGATCGCGGTGCGGTCGGCGCCGCGAAAGGTCGGCCAATCAGACGCAGTAGCCGCCGAGGCGAGGATGAGCGGGCCCAGACTAAAGAGGGCGAGGGATCGCAGGCAGGCCGAAATCATGGCGACGTGCTCCGGAACGGAAGAGAATACGGTGGCTCCGCCCGGGCCACTTGCGGCCGAAGCGAAGCACATCACAGTGGTATAGTACCAGCCGATCGAGTCCGTCAGCGAGGAGCAGAGCCGTGTCGAGCGATCCGGAAAGTGTCTTTGGTAATCGTGTCAGCGTCGAGCAGGTTGAGGAGGGCAACGAACTCGCCCCCAAGTTCGATTCCAGCGGCCTGATTCCCTGCGTGACCACCGATTTCCACTCGGGCGAGGTGCTGATGGTGGCGGTAATGAACCGCGAGGCGTTCGGCAGGACGATCGAGACGGGTGAGGCCCACTACTGGAGCCGCAGCCGCCAGCAACTCTGGCACAAGGGGGCCACCAGCGGCCTGGTGCAGAAAGTCGTCGAGATGAGGATCGATGACGACCAAGACTGCGTCTGGCTCCGCGTGGAGATTGCCGGCGGCGCCAGCTGCCACGTCGGCTATCGCTCGTGCTTCTACCGCAAGGTGCCCATCGGTGCCGAACGAATCCAAGGAACAATGCTTGAGTTTCTCGAGCATGAGAAGGCCTTCGACCCGAAGGCCTTCTATGGCGACGCGCCCAACCCGACGCAGCTCTAGAACGCACGCGGCGAGAGGTGGAGCGCCGGCTCGGGGAGGGCCGAAGTATCCTCGCTGAGGCGAGGATACGCGTGAAGGCTCCTAAGAGCGTTCGCCGACCACCTTGCCTCCTGTCAGGAAGCCCCGGAGAGGACGCTTGGGGAATACGGGTAGCACCCACCCCGCTCCACCAAAGGCAGATCCGCTCTAACGACCGTCCGGCGAGACCACGAGCTGTTCACGGGCGAACGCGAGCATCTCCTTGAGCGGATCGTTCCGATACTCCTCGGGCACCGTTTCAATCACCGCCACGGCCTCGGCGAACCGGCCCGCGTCGACGAGGCAGCTAGCGAGGTTGTGTCGCGGTTCGAGCCGGTCGGGATAGCGGTCGGCGGCGGCGGCGAACAGGGGGATCGCATCGTCGAACCGGCCGGCCTCTGCGTACAGGGCGGCGAGGTTGTTGACGACGTACATGCGGTTGGGGTTGGCCGCGAAGGCTCGTTCCAGGCAGGCGGTCGCCTGGTCACGCTGACCGAGCCGCATGTCCGCCATGCCTTCGAGGAAAGCGATGGGTGTGGCCAGCGGATCGAGCGACTTCCAAGGGGTTGCCGCCGCGCGGGCCGCGGTCCGCATCGTCTCCCAGTCGCCGGCGTGGCCCGCCCGCCGCGCGATCATGACCTGGCGTTCCTGGTCGAGTGCTGCCAAAGCGTAGGCGACGCCGAGCGCGAGGGCCGCGACCGTCGGCGGCACGACAAGCCAGCCGGGGAGCGGCACGGGCCGGGTCGAGGCGGGCCGCACCGCGTGCTTCGCAAGCGTGATCACAGCCAAGAGGATCGCGAGATGCACCTGATGAGTGACACGATCGAGTGGAAAATCAACGCAGGAGAAGACGAGGTACGCCACGAGTGCCATCAGGCAGACGAGGGCGAGCCTCGCCTCGCGTACTGAGCCCAAACGGAGCACGTCGCGGACGGCGAGGAGGGCCGCAACGAAGATCGCGGTAAAGGCCACGAGCCCGGGAAGCCCCTTCTCAGCGAACACCCACAGGAAGTCGTTGTGTGGCTGAATCCAGTTGTTACTCGACAGGTTTGAGAAGTCGAGGTTGCCGTCGTAATAGTCGTGGAGCCGGATGGTGAAGTTACCAGCGCCGACGCCCGTGATCGGATGGTCGGCGATCATCCGGGCCGTCACGCCCCAGATCATCGTGCGGCCGCCGTCGGTCGGACCGCCGGCTTGATGGGGACGCGTCACGATTGCCGTCTGGAGTAGGCGGCCCAGCGGTGTGTCGGTGCCGGTCAGCGACACTATCCCGAGGACGGCTGCGGCACCACTAAGAAAAGCTGCCGCGAGCGACCGCCGGAGGCCTCGCGAGAGTGACAGGCGATTGTGGCAGGCAACGGCGGCGGCCCCTGCTACGGCTGCGGAGACGAGCACCGCCAGCCACGCCGCCCGCGACTGGACCAGCACGATCAGCGCGAGTGTGCCGACCGCCGTCGCCGCCGAAAGCCAGCGCCAGCCACCGGCGAGCAGTGCCGTCCCGCCCAGGCACCACGGCAGCAGCATCGCGAGGAGGCCGGCATAGAGATTGACGTTCGACATCCGTCCGGTCACGACCTCCATCGCCCGGCGACCAGGGAAACCGGGGCCGCAGCGCGCTAGCGTTTCGGAGGCTCCGAGGGCGACGGCCACGGCGGCGGTGAGCACGAGCGCCTCCACGACGCGTTGCCGCCAGTCCCGGTCCAGCGGCAGAAGCAGGCAGGCCAGGCCGAGCACGCCGAACGCGGCGAGCGTCCGGAAGATATCGGTCCAGCCCGCCGACACGTTGGCCGCGAAGGCGAGCGACGCTGCGGACACGAGGAGTGAGACGGCCGAGGCCACAACGACCGGCTCACGAAGCACCGACGTGTCGAGCCGGGAGGCCACCGCCGGCACGAGCAGCACGAGCGGGGTGAGGACGAGCAGAAACGCCGAGAGCACGAGGAGTCGCGGCAGCTGCGATACGTCATAGGCGGACGGGTCGATGACCACGTTGAGGCCGACGAGCACGACGGCCAGGAGGGCCACGGGGACGATCGCGATCGAGCGTGTCGCGGCCGCTGCGGACGGGGATGGCGATGTCATGGGGATCGAGCCTCGCTTCCGAGTCTATCCAGGGCGAACGGCCGAGGCCGGAAGCCGAGGTCGTGGGCTGCGTCAGCATGGTCGAAGACGAGATCGTCGTTCATGCGCGCGGCCATGCCCCTCGATACTCCCTCGGCGATGCCGAAGGCCCGGGCGAGCGGTAGCAGCATGTTCCACACAGGGCGGGGCACGTGGATGATCCGCAGCGGCAGCCCGCAGGCGGCGAACACCGCCGCCACGAGATCGCGAAACGGTAGCGGCGCGCCGCCCGAGAGGGTGTAGCCGGGGGCGAGCGAGTCGCGGCTAATCGCGGCGACGCACGCGGCCGCGACGCAGGCGGCGTGCACCGGTTGCCGTCGTCCCCGGGCGGGGCCGGCCACCGGGAACCAGCCGTTGCGGCGGACGAAGGCGGCGATGGCGGCCACGTTACCGTCGCGAACGCCGTCGTAGATCATGGTGGGCCGGAGCAGGCAGACCTCGACGCCTCGGGCAATGCTCCACGCCCGCAGCGTCTGTTCGGTGGCGGCCAGCACTCTGGCGACGCGGCGTTCCTCAGGGTCGGGCGATTCCCGCTTCGTGATCAGGCTCGTCGACGAGAGGGCGACGAGCCTGCGGATCGAGAGTGATTCGAGCCACGCGAGCTGATTGGGCAGCGCCCAGAGCGGACAAAGCGCAATCCACGTGGCGACGACCGTCTCGCCGCCCGGCCGCGCATCGCCGAGATGGCACCAGCTCGCGCCGCCGTCGGCAGGCCCGCAGGGCAGGCCTGTGGCCCGTGTGCAGGCGACCGTCCGCCAGCCTGCCGCGGTGAGCAGCGGGAGCAACGGCTCACCGACCAGGCTCGTCGCGCCCAGCACACCGACGGTGGGATGATCATTCATGCAATCGCGGCCGGTGATGGGCCGTATCACCGGCTGGTTATGACGACGACGCCGTGGCGGAGGCGGTCCGCGGCTTCGCGGTGGCGTGGGACCGCGGTATTGCCATCACGAACTGCCTCGCCGCGACCCGCAGCCGCCGCATGGCGAGGCGGGAAGCGAGCGCGACAAACCTGAGCCACACGCCGGCGGTCACCAGGCCCATCAGCCCGAGCGGATACTGATGGCGGAAGTGCTTTTTGTAGAAGCGGATCATGCCCTTGTGCTTGTGCCACTCGACGAAGATCGGTCGCGATCGGCCGCACATACCGCGATGATGCACCGCCCGGGCCGCAGGCACGAACTGGATCCGCCAGCCGCGCTTGCGAAACCGCATGCAGAGGTCGAGATCCTCGCAGTGCAGAAAGAAGCCCTCGTCCCAGGGGCCGACGTCGTCGAGGGCCTGCCGCGTCACCATTGTGCAAGCCCCCGACACAGCTTCGACGTCGATTGGGGCCTCGGGCAGCGGTTGGCCGTGGAGATTGAAATCGGAGAACAGTCTCGGCCACCGGCTCGAAAAGCGCGTGAGCCCGAAGCCCCGGACGAACGACCGCCACGGCGTAGGCACGGCCCGCCGCGAGCCACCCTGTTCGAAGCCCTGCTCGTCGGTGAGCAGCCCGCCGACCATCCCGATAGAGGCATCGCCTTCGAGCGCACGCACCAGCGCCGCGACCGCCCCGGCGGCCAGGATGCAGTCGGGGTTGAGAAACAAAAGAATCGGCTCGCGTGCCAATGCCAGCCCGCGGTTACAGCCCGCGGCGAAGCCGGCGTTCACGGGGCACCGCACCACGTCGAGGTCGGAGTGGGCCGGAAAGCAGCCGAGCACATCGTCCACGGGTCGTGGCTCGGAGGCGTTGTCGACGAGCACCACCTGTCGCGCCTGCGATAGCGCAGCCTGCAGGCAGTCGGCGAGCAGAGGCCCGGCGTTGTGGTTGACGACCACCACGGTCACCGGCGGCATGTCGTCGTGTATGTGATCCATGACCGTGTCGCCCTACCGAATCCGGACGAGCCCCTTGTCGATCGCGCGCCAGATCTCAGCCACCGAGGCCACTCGGGATGCCTGGACCTGCCGCCGCTTCCGCCACATGTTTGGAAGGCCCCGCACCGCATCGAGTTTGGCGCGCACGAACACGGCGGCGTGCCCGCGACGCGCGAGCACGGCAGCCGCCAGAATAGTCTGCAGAAAATGCGCGGGCAAAGACGCGGCCAAGAGCGGTCCAGGCATGTTCTTGACGAGCGTCCACACGAGATTGCGATGGCCGAGGGCGGCCGCCAGACGACCGTCACTCCGGGAACTCGCTCCACCGACGTGGTGGACGACGGCATCGGGCACGTACCGCGCGGAGTGGCCGGCGAGCCGGAGCCGAAAGCCGAGGTCAATGTCCTCGCAATAGCAGAAGAAGTCTTCGTCGAACCCACCCACGGCGGTGACGGCATCCCGGCGATAGAGGGCCGCGGCGGCACAGGCGGAAAAAATCTCGCGGTCGCCGAGGTCGTCGGGACGGATGGAGCGGCCGTGCCCCTGCCGCCAGGTCATGCCTCCCAAGTGATAGCGGTCGCCGATACCGTCGAGCACGTCGGGGCGTTCGGCGAGCATCTGCCGCGAACCGAAGGCTACGCAGGTGGGATGGGCGGCTTGAGCAGCTACGAGCCGCTCAAGCCACTCAGGCTCGGGGAAGGCATCGGGGTTGAGTAGCGCAATCAGCGGTGTGTCGGCCGCGTGGATGCCGCGGTTCGAGGCGGCGGCAAAGCCGAGGTTGGTGGCGAACCGCCGCACCTCGGCCAGGCCGCCGAGCCGCACATCGGCTGCGATGGCCCGTTCGCAGGCAGCGGCGGAGCCATCGGTGCTCGCGTTGTCGATGACGAGGATCCGCGCGGGGGGAAGGGTCTGGTCGGCGAGGCACGCCAGGCAGCGGAGCACGTGCGTGCCGCCGCTATGGTTGACAACGATGACCGTCACGGAATCAGCGGCTGCGGACACTCGATCAATCCCAGGCGGCTTGAGGAAACCGATAATTCTTGACCCGGCCGGGGCGGCCACTTACCGTCGTTAGACGTTCATGACCGGCCCACTGCACGGTACCCCGGCCAGGAGACCGCCGCCACCACGCCCCGCCCGTTTCTCACGGCCCAGGGGGGAAAGCACGATGACAGGACGAGCCGTTTCCTTCGATCCACGCGGGGCCTTCGCCGACTGGTGGTCCGGCACCCGCCAGGTCGGCCTCTGGGCCACGCTTGCCTGGTATGACACGATCCTGCGGTATCGCCGCTCGATGCTCGGGCCGCTCTGGATCACGCTCAGCATGGGGATCATGCTGCTCGGCATGGGGCCGCTCTACTCGGGCTTGTTCGACGTGGGCCTGCGGCGATTTTATCCCCACCTCACGCTGGGGATTATCTTCTGGCACTTCTTCGTCGCGAGTATCAACGAGGGCTGCCAGGTCTTCATCTCCGCAGCGCCGTACCTGAAGCAGGCGAAGTTTTCCCTCAGCGTGTTTGTCTGGCGAAGCCTCGCGAAGCAGGTGATCCTCTTGGCCCATCACCTGGTGCTCTACCTGCCCGTGGCGGCGTGGGCCGGGATCGGCATCACCCCGCGTCAACTGCTGTTTGTGCCGGGGTTTGTGCTCGTGCTTGTGAATCTGCACGCGCTGGCGATTATCCTCGGCATCCTCTCGGCACGGTTTCGCGATGTGGCGCAGATCGTGACCAGCGCCATGCAGTTCCTGATGTTTCTCACGCCCGTGTTCTGGATGCCCGATCGGCTGCCCGAGCGGGCGACGTTCATCCTCTTGAACCCGCTCGCGCAGATGCTCGACGTGATGCGACTCCCGCTCCTCGGCAGCCTGCCGGCCCCTGGCACGTGGTGGTTTCTGCTTGGCTGGACGACTCTCACCGTGACGCTCGCCGGGATGCTCTACACAGCCTTTCGTCACCGCGTCGTCTACTGGATTTAGCCGCTATGGCGTCGCTCGTGCTCGATCTTGTGACGGTCGAGTTCCCGATCTTTGGGGCGCATGCCGCCTCGCTCAAGACCACGCTAGCGGCTGCGGCGACCGGTGGCCGGATCGGCCACGAGACGGGCGTCACCGTCGTGCAGGCCTTGCGGGATATCTCGCTCACGCTGTCGGCCGGTGACCGGCTCGGCATCGTGGGCCACAACGGCGCCGGCAAGTCGACGCTTCTGCAGACGCTGGCCGGCGTCTACGAGCCCACGCGTGGCAAGATTGTTCGCCAGGGGACGATTTCCAGCCTCGTCAATCCGATGCTCGGCATCGAGCGGGATGCGACCGGGTATGAGAACATCGTTATCCGGGGGCTGGTCCAAGGACTCTCGCGGGGGGAGATCCGCAGGCGGACTCCAGAGATCGCTGAGTTCAGCGGCCTGGGGGACTATCTATCGATGCCGGTGCGGACCTACTCGACGGGCATGCTCATGCGGCTGGCGTTCTCGATCGTGACGAGTTTCCGCGCCGACATCGTGCTCATGGACGAGTGGCTGTCGGTCGGCGACGCCGAGTTTCGCGAGCGGGGCGCGGTGCGACTGCGGGAAATGATCCGCTCGACGGGGATTCTCGTGCTTGCCTCGCACTCTCCCGAGCTGATCACTCGCGAGTGCGATAGCGTCGTGGAACTTGAACACGGTGCCATCGTCGCGCGGAAAAGAATCTCCCCGCTGCCCGCGGCCGACGGAACCGGGGTATGACGACGCTGATCTCGCCGGATGCGGAACTGATTCTGCATGTCGGCGCTCCCAAGACGGGCACCTCGGCGGTGCAGCGCCACTTCCACGCGCAGGCCGACGTGCTGCGACGGCACGGCATCCACTACCCGCACCACCATCTCGACGCCAACGGCGTGTCGGGCGGCCATGGCGACCTGCTGGCGCAAGCGCTGGCTGCTGGGCCAATCGCCGGCCGGCAGGCCATCGGGCAAAAACTCGCCACGGCACGTCGGGCGGGATGTCGGCTGCTACTCTCGGCAGAAAGCGCGTTTCTGCATCCGCAGGCGGTCGTGGCGACGCTGCCGACGTCCCGTTTCCATGTCATCTGCCTGGCGCGCCATCCGCTCGACGCCGTCGTGTCGCATCATAACCAGGGGGTGAAGCGGCATCGTACCAAGCGGCCCCTCCGCCGGCTGGCTGCGATGATCCTCGCAGCCCGCGAGCCGCCGCGGTCGCTCTCGGGTGAGCCGCTCTTCGAATGGCGTGCATGCTGCGGTGACGAGCGGCTCACCGTGCTGCCCTACGTGGTGGCCGGCGTACCCGTCGATGCCACAGCCATGCTCCGGGAACTGATCGGTCTTCCCGCGGAGGCCCCGGTCGGACAGGTGAATCGGAGTTATACGCCCGGAGCCGTCGAGCTCAAGCGACTCGTCAACCATCTCCCTGCGGAACTGCTCGACGCGGTCGACGGCGAGTTCGACCTGCGGCTGCAGGCTTATGCCGACAGCCGGCAAGAACCCCGGCCGACCCTCACCGAACTCCTCGATGCAGACACCTGCGCCGCGCTCGACGGTGTCTTCCGGCCCTCTGTCGACCGGCTGGAGGCAGAGTTTGGCATCTTCCTGGGCCGCGATGTCGCGCGGCCGACCGCGACAATCGACACGGCGGAGGCCGTTTGGAGCCGACTCGCCGAAGACCCGGTCTTCGCTGCCCGAATCCGGGCCGTGGTGACGGCAGCCCGTGCCGCATCCGCATCGCCTCCCTTACGGGACCTCTCACGGATCATCGTGGCGAATCACGGCTGAGCGTTTGCCCGGCTCACCCACTCACGGGCAAGAGGATCCTGCGATACAGACCCTCGACCACGTCAGCCGCGGCAGACCAGGTGAGCGACCGCCGGGCGAACTCGGCTCCGGCAGCACCGATCGCGGCCAGCGTGTCACGCTGGGGCAGCCATTTGACGAGGGCGACGGCGATCCGTTCGGCCGTCGCCTCGGGAAGCACGATGGCGTTACGGCCGTGGTCGAGTTCCATGCCCAGATTCACCCGCGGTAGCATCACTGGCCGGCCCGACACGAGATAGTCGGGCAGCTTTGAGGGAAACCGCAGCATGTTCCACTCATCGACGCGGCCGGGCTGGACGAGGATGTCGGCGGCGTGGACGAGATCCGGTAACTTGTCCCGGGGCACGGTGCCGAGTTCGATGATGTGCTGGCGGAGCAGGTCGGCACCGTGGTCCGCGAGCGGCACGTGGTCACTGCCGGTGCGCACCAGTGTCGTGGGTCGTCCCATGCGGTTGGCAAGCGCCACGGCGATGGAGAGGCTTCGCACCTCATCGACGTTCGATGCATGCACGTTGCCGGTGTAGGTCACGATCGCGGTGTCGGCCGGGATGCGCAGGCGACGCCGCACGACGGCCGCGGCTTCGGGCCGGGCGGCGGCGAAGATCGGGTCGTATCCCGGGTGGAAGACCGCCGTCGGTCGTCCGGCGGGCAGTCCGGCGACGAGTGGCTCGACCAGTGCAGTAACGCCCGCCGCTGTGGCGATGAGCTGCCGTCCATGCAGTGGGTGGGTGAGGTGATCGGGCACGACAAGCGGCCGCAGTCCATCGCGGACGTCCTGGAACTCGTCGGGGGTGAGCCGCATCTGATCGGTGAGCAGGAGCGACTCGTTGTCTTCGAGGTGGACCACGTGGGGCACCGGCGTCTCCAGCCGTCGTGACAGGTCACGGTGAAAGATCCGCATCCGCTCGCGGGCCGTCCAGATGTGCAGGATGCGGGGCGGTGCGTCGGCGGCGATACGAAGTGCGTCGGCAAACGAGCGGAGCCGGATGGACCCGGGAAGGCCAGCGTCGGCCGGGGACCGTTCCGGCACGCACACTGTGACGGCGAAGCCGCGGTCGGCGAGCGCTCCGGCGAGTGACCGCACATGCTGGCCGCTATTGCACTCGAGCGGACCGTGGCAGGCCAGCCAGATGTCAGGTGCGATAGGCATCGGCCAGCTCCGCGCGATCGTCGCGTGGCGAGTAATCAAGACGCTCGAGCGAACAGGTGGACGGATAGGCGGGGTCGCCTCCGGCCAGTTCATCCCGCCACGTGTCGATGAGCAGCAGCCGATCGAGAATATCGTAGCGATCGCCCCGAGAGGGGCTCTCGTGGTGCGTGAGTCTTGCGTCGGGAGTGAAGACGACCCGCAAGCCCTCGCGCCGCAGCCTCAGGCAGAGATCGACATCCTGATAATGGGTGGCGTACATGTCGTTCCACCCGCCGACCCGGGCGAGCGTGCTCGAGCGGATCGCCAGGCAGGCGCCAGTGACGGCCGATACCTCACGCGGACACGAGAGGCTGCCGGCATAGCCATCGGCGTCGGCTGGAAACCTCCGCATCACGTGGTCGGCTGTGCCGCGAGCCCCGAGCACCACGCCGGCGTGCTGCACACTGCCGTCGGGATAAAGCAAGAGTGGCCCGACCGCACCCACGTCGGCCGCCGAGAGGTGGAAGACGAGGTGGTCAAGCCAGTCGGGCGAGAGCACCGCCGTGTCATTGTTGAGAAATATGAGCACGTCGCCCGTGGCCGCTGCCGCACCGGCATTGTTGGCAGCGGCATAGTTGAAGGGCCCTGTGAACTCGACCACGTGGACGGGATGGGAGCGGAGGATCGCGGCCGCCGTCACGTCTTGGGTGCCGGTGTCGACGACCACGACTTCGAAGTCGGGATAGCGGGTCTTCGCGAAGATCGAGTCGAGGCACGCACCGATGTGTTTGGGCTGGTCCTTCGTAGGAATCACCATCGACACGCGGGGAAACCGCGTGAGCTTCGGGGACACGACGCAGCGGTGGCGAAATCGCGGGTGAGCCGCCGCTCTGGCTGGAATACCGAGTCGGTCGAGATGGGCCTGGACGGCGCGGGCCTGGAGGCCGTCGATTCCCCGCTTGGCATCGCTCGCCGAGGCGAGGCTGCCGTTGATCGCCCGCCAGTGATAGAGCACCTCCGGCACGTGGGCGATTCGTGAGGTCTCCTCGCCGAGCCGGAGCATGAACTCGAAATCCTGGACACCATCGAACTCGCTCGAGAAGCCGCCGAGACGATTCGCCAGCGACCGCCTGACGATGAGCAGGTGCCCCACATACATCACATGGCGGAGATACTCCGGCGACCAGTCCGGCTTGTGGAACGTCCACACGTGGCGGCCCCGGTTATCGATCGTGTCTTGATCGGTGTAGACGGCGTCGGCGCCGGTGGCGAGCAGGGCGGCAGTGCACCGGGCGACTGCGTCGGGGTCGAGCAGGTCGTCGTGGTCGAGAAAGGCCACGAACTCGCCGGTGGCCTGGGCGAGCGCGTCGTTCGTCGCCGCGCTGATTCCGCCGTTGGTGCCGCGGCGGTGCACCCGGATGCGTGCGTCGCGGGCCGAGTGACGGGTGAGGATCTCAGGCACGTGGCGGGCCGACGAGGCATCGTCGACGACAACGAGCTCCCAGCGGGCGTACGACTGTGCCAGCACCGACTGAATCGTCGCTTCCAGCACCTCGGCTGGCGTGTCGAAGACGGGCATGATCACCGACACCAGCGGCGCGTCGCCCTCGATGACGGACGGTCTTAACAACTGTGGCACCTCCAGCGGCATCCGCACGACCCGCTGCGCCGCGGCCGGGCGGGGTGATGGCTCGTGGGAGCCTTCGAGTGTGGGGGCCGTTTGGACGGCCAGCACCAGACCGGCGACGCCATGCGTGCGCAACTCCGCCGCGGCTTGCGACAGCGATCGCATTGCGACGGCTGGCGAGGCGAGGCGGCGGAGGATAAACCGGCCGTGCCCAGCGAGCCGAGAGGCGAGCCGCCGGTCCCGGACCTTTTCGTGGACTTTTGCGAAGAGCGCCCGCAGCGGCGCCGTCAGCCGCCAGGAGGTGCTGCCCCGGATGTCGCCGATGAGCTGCTCCAGGGCCGCGATCCGCAGGCTGCTGTGTTGCGTGTCCTGCCGTGTTGCGGCGAGTTCATGCCGCAGCAGTTCCTCGGTGGTGGCCGCGGCGGCCGATTGCGCGGTCGCATCGGCTTCAAGGATATGGATCATCGCATCGCGGCGGCGGACGACCTCGGCCATCCGTTCGACCTCAGCAGTTTGTTCCACCTTGGCAGTCCGGGCGGACCGTTCGAGATCTCGGACTTGCTGCCAGGCGGCCAGGCCCTGTTCGAGGATGGCGGAGTCGATGGCGATAGGTGGAGTCCCGCACGGGGTCCGGGTGATTCCGGCCAGCTCTCGGAGCTCCGTGAGCAACTCGCCGCAGGCGGGCAGCGCGGTCGAGAGAAACGCCGCGTCACGGTGCGACGCGGATGACAGCAGGTCGGGAGCGAACGTCGGCTCGGCCTGTCCCAGCGGGATCCCGAAGTGAGTCCGCAGGGTGTCGAGCGTCTCGGCAGGATTCACCGCCAGCTGCGAGACCTCGCGGACGAGCACGCGGTCGGGGTGACGGCGGGCGAAGTCGCGGATCAGCCGGTTGGAGTGCAACCAGACCGTGAGCGCGAACGTCGGGTTGGCCACGAATGCAGGATCGCCGCGGCGATAGAGCGAGTCGATCACGTCCCACGCTGGGCGAAACACGAACAGGTATCGGGCGTCGGGTAGCAGTTCATTCCAGAAGTCAAGCAGCAGGACGGTCCGCGGATCCTTCCAGCCCCATGGTCTGCCCAGCGCCCGCCGCGCGGCAAGGAGCGCCTGAGCCCGATCGCGGCACGCAGCCGCGGGCTCGAGGACGCCGCCAGCCATGAAGCCGTCATCGGATAGGCCGTGCCCGCGCAGCAGAAACTGGTGGAACTCCAGAAAGTCGAGGTCTTCGAAGTGGCCCCGAGGATTCGTGGGGTCGGCCCCCAGCAGGCGGTCGCCGAGGAACAGGCCGGCCGAGTGCACCAGCGACGCCGCGTACGACGTCCCTGACCGATGCATGCCGCCGATCACGAGCACGGGTGAGGAGGCGGAGAAATCGCTCATGTCGTCGCTTCGTGCGGCCGAGGTGCCTCGGACAAGGCGCGGAGATCTGCGGCCTGAAGGGAAGGTCTGGCCGCTACGAAGGCCTTATCCAACCCTACCCGTGGCGGGGCGCAAGTCAAGAAACACCGGACATCAAGTGATTCTCGTGCAGCTCACACGGCTCACGCCGGTGGGCTTTCTGAGAACCGCGTGTCAGGCAGGCCTTAGAGCCACGGGTGCGAACGTCGTTCCCTGCCGATCCTTCAGCGACACGACCGGCTCACCCTTCAGCGGCCAGGCGATCGCGAGCGTGGGATCGTTCCAGAGGATGCATCGCTCCGCTGCGGGCGCGTAGTAGTCGGTCGTCTTGTAGAGCACCTCCGCCGTGGTGGAGCGCACGAGAAACCCATGGGCCAAGCCCGCGGGAATCCAGAGCTGGCGGCAGTTGTCAGCCGACAGTTCGACACCCACCCACGTTCCATAGGTTGGCGAGTCGGAGCGGATGTCGACCGCCACGTCGTAGATTGCGCCCTGGATCGCGCGAACAAGCTTTCCCTGCGGCTGGTCGATTTGATAGTGCAGGCCCCGGAGCACGTTCGCCTTACTGAAACTCTGGTTGTCCTGCACGAAGCGGACGTCGCTGCCGATCGCCCGCTCAAAGGCGGCGTGGTTGAAGCTTTCGAAAAAGTGCCCACGGTCGTCTTCGTAGACTCTCGGCTCGATCACGAACACACCGGGGATGGATACGGTCGTCACGTTCATGCCCGGTCCGCCTCGCGCTTCAGTTCCACGAGATAACGGCCGTAGCCGCTCTTGGCCAGCGGGGCTGCGAGCCGTTCGAGTTGGTCGCCGTCGATCCAGCCGTTTCGCCAGGCGATCTCCTCAGGGCAGCAGATCTTGAGCCCCTGCCGCTTCTCCAGCGACTGGATGAACTGCCCGGCCTCGAGCAGGCTGTCGTGCGTGCCGGTGTCGAGCCAGGCGTCGCCGCGGCCCATCACCTGCACGTCGAGTTGGCCACGGTCGAGGTAGACCCGGTTGACGTCAGTGATCTCTAGTTCGCCGCGCGGGCTTGGCTTCATGTGCCGCGCGATATCGACCACCTGCTCGTCATAGAAGTAGAGCCCCGTGACGGCGTAGCGGCTGCGGGGATCCTGCGGCTTCTCCGCGAGCGACTTGGCCCGCCCGTCCGCACCAAACTCGACGACGCCATATCGCTCAGGATCGGCGACGGGGTAGGCAAACACCGTGGCCCCGGCCGCCTGGCCACTCGCCGCCGTGAGCCGCCGGCCGAGGCCATGGCCGTAGAAGATGTTGTCTCCGAGCACGAGCACCGACGGCCCGGATCCCAAGAAGTCGGCACCGATGATGAACGCCTGCGCCAGGCCGTCGGGACTGGGCTGCACGGCATAGCGAATGTCGACGCCCCAGCCGGCCCCGTCGCCGAGCAGGTCGCGGAACCGCGGCGTGTCCTGCGGCGTGGAGATCACGAGAATCTCGCGGACGCCCGCGAGCATGAGCACGCTCAGCGGGTAGTAGATCATCGGCTTGTCGTAGACCGGCATCAACTGCTTCGAGACGGCGAGCGTGACTGGATGGAGCCGCGAGCCCGAGCCGCCTGCGAGAACGATGCCTTTGCGTGTCTGCATACCGGACAACCTGATCAGGGGGATTTTGTCGCGAGGGCCGCGACGACCTTCGGCACTCCATCCTGCCAGCCCGGGAGTTTCTTGCCGAGGGCCGCCTCGAGCTTCGCCGTGCAGAGGCGTGAATTGGCGGGCCGCTGCGCAGGCAGCTGGTAGTCGGCGGTGGCGATCGCCCGCACCTCTTCGGGCCCGCACCGCAGGGTGAGGCCCTGCGCACGAGCTGTCGCCAGGATGAACCGGGCAAAGCCACACCACGTGGTCTCGCCGTGCGGGGCGAGATGGTAGAGGCCGTCGCTTGGCGCCGCGGCGGCCTCCGCGAGCCGGCCGACGAAGGCCGCCGTCACGTCGGCGATCAGGCCCGCTGGTGTCGGCGCCCCAAACTGGTCATCGACCACCCGCAGCTCGTCGCGATCCCGCGCCAGGCGGAGCATCGTGCGGACGAAGTTGTGGCCCTCGGCCCCATAGACCCAGGTCGTGCGGAAAATCCAGTGGTGACAGCCGGCGGCTGCGATCGCCCGCTCTCCGGCAAGCTTCGTGGCCCCGTAGACGGAAAGCGGATGCGGCTCATCGGCTTCGGCGTACGAGCCCACCTTCAGGCCGTCGAAGACATAGTCGGTCGAGTAGTGGACGAGCATCGCGCCCGACCGCGCCGCTTCCGCCGCGACCAAGCCAACGGCCGTGGCGTTGACGAGCCGGGCTCGGTCAGGCTCCGACTCGGCGCGGTCGACGGCCGTGTAGGCGGCGGCGTTGACGATCACGTCCGGCCGCTCCCGTTTGAGGAGACCGACCACTTCCTCGGGCCGTTCGAGGTCGGCCAGGCGGCGGTCACAGGCCAGCACTTCGCCACAGGCGGCGAGGGGTCCACGCAGTTCGCGGCCCACCTGGCCACTCGCGCCCAAGAGAACGATCCTCGGTGGTCGTGTCGTGGTCGTGGTCATCAGGATGCGTAGTGTTTAGCGACCCAGTCCCGGTAGCCGCCGCTGGTCACGTCGGCGACCCAGTCCTGATGGTCGAGATACCAGCGGACCGTGTGCCGCATGCCGGTGGCGAACGTTTCGGAGGGGTTCCAGCCGAGTTCGGCTGTGATCTTCCGGGCGTCGATCGCGTAGCGACGGTCGTGGCCCGGCCGATCCTTCACGAACGTGATCAGCGACGCATAGGGCAAGCCGTCCGTCCGCGGACGCTCCGCGTCGAGGATGCCGCAGAGCGTCTGTACGACATCGATGTTGGCCTTCTCGCTCGAGCCACCGACGCAGTAGACCTCTCCGGGTCTGCCCGCCTCGAGCACGCGGCGGATCGCTGAGCAGTGGTCGCCGACGTAGAGCCAGTCGCGGATCTGGCGGCCGTCGCCGTAGATCGGCAGCGGCTCGCCGGCGAGGGCGTTGGCGATGATGAGCGGAATGAGCTTCTCGGGAAACTGCCAGGGCCCGTAGTTGTTGGAGCAGTTGGTCGTGAGCACCGGTAGGCCATAGGTGTGGTGGTGGCCGCGGACGAGATGGTCCGACGACGCCTTGCTGGCGGCGTAGGGGCTGTTGGGGAGGTACTGGTTTGTCTCCGCAAACGGGGGATCATCGGCGCCGAGCGTGCCGAAGACCTCGTCGGTCGAGACATGAAGGAAGCGAAACACAGCGCGTTCACGCTCGGGGAGCGCTGTCCAATAGGCCCGGGCCGCCTCCAGGAGCCGGAACGTGCCCACGATGTTGGTATCGACGAAGTCGCCGGGACCGTGGATCGAGCGGTCGACGTGGCTCTCGGCCGCGAAATGGACGATCGCCCGAATCCGGTGCTCGGAGAGCAGGCCCTCGACGAGCCGCTGGTCGGCGATGTCGCCCCGGACGAAGCGGTGCCGCGGGTCGCCGGCGAGGCAGTCAAGGTTCCTGACGTTCCCCGCGTAGGTGAGCTTGTCGAGATTCACCACTGGCTCGTCGGAGGCGGCGAGCCAGTCGATCACGAAGTTTGAGCCGATGAAGCCGGCGCCGCCGGTGACGAGGAGCATGGGTGCTTACGGTTTCGTGATTCGGGGCCCGGCGAAGACCACACTCCGGGTGAGCCGCCGGACATGCCGCTGGATGGAAGCTATTATGTAGTGGAGACGGCCAGTTCGTCCCATCCCGCCGCATCCCCCGAACAGGTTTCCCGATGCTGTCGCCCGAGCAGGTCGTCGACACGTATTTTCTCGAAGCTCGGCACATGCTGCTCGAAATCGCCGCGCTGCTCGACCGATATGACGCCGCAGCGGCTCGCTCCGGAAGCCACCAGAGCCAGAGCCAGGGCCAGGCAACGACGACGACGACGGCGGCGGATGCGAAGCTCGCGGTCCTCCGCGAGGCCCTGGGCGTTCTCCGGGAGCAGGGCTCGACGTCGGAGCGAACCGTAGCCCTGCTCGAACTCTTCGCCCGCGTCTAACGTTCCCGTCCGGCAACGCCGGGCACTCGGAGGATTCACCCGTATGCAGATCATCCAGCCCCATTACCATGCGATTGCGCGGACGGCCCAAGACTACGAGCGGATGGCGATGAGCGGCGTCGTGGCCGTCGCGGAGCCGGCCTTCTGGGCGGGCTTTGACCGCCTCTACCCTGAAACCTTCATCGACTACTTCCGGCAGATCTCGGAGTTTGAGCCGACGCGGGCGGCCCAGTACGGCATCCGCCACTTCTCCTGGGTGGCCGTGAACCCGAAAGAGGCCGAGAACCCGACGCTCACCCGCGAGGTCCTCAAATCCTTCCCCGAGTTTTTCGCGAAGCCGACGGTGCTCGGCGTCGGCGAGACCGGCCTGCACAAGTCGACGAAGAACGAATGCAGCTCCCTCGAGGCCCACGTCGAGATCGCGATGAAGCACGGGCAGCTCGTGCTCATCCACACGCCGCACCTCGCCGACAAGGCCCACGGCACGAAGCGGGTGCTCGAGGTGCTCGCCGGGATGAACGTTGACCGCGACCGGGTCTGGATCGACCACGTCGAGGAGCAGACGATCCGGCCCTGCCTCGACGCCGGTTACTGGGTCGGCTTCACGCTCTATCCCATCACCAAGTGCTCGCCGAAGCGGGCCGTCGACCTGCTCGAGAAGTACGGCACGGAGCGGATCCTCGTCAACTCTTCGGCCGACTGGGGCCCAAGCGATCCCTTCACGCTCCAGGAGTGCGTGCTGGAGTACCGCCGTCGCGGCCACTCGCTGCAGGAGGCGATCGAGGTTTTCCACAACAATCCCTGCCGGTTCCTCGGCCAGAACCCGAAGTTTGACATCAAGCCGATCCGCGTGGAGACGGTGATCTGACGATCTTCGCCGCGCCACCGCTCCCGGCGAGATCGTTCACCAGCGGTGATTGAGAACTTCATGAGCCAGTCCACCCACCTTTCGCTCGTCCGCCAGCTCTCGTTCTGTGCCGGGCACCGCCTCTACGGCCACGAGGGCCGCTGCGCCTTTCTTCACGGCCACAACTATCGCGTCGACATCGAGGTTGAGGCCGTGGGGGGCGGCGCGGAGGTCGACACGGTCGGCCGTGTGGTCGACTTCTCACTGATCAAGAAGCGGATGCTCGGCTGGCTCGACGAGCACTGGGACCATGCGTTCATCCTCTTCGAGAAGGACGAGACGACGCTTGCAGCGGTCCGCGTGGCGGAGCCCACCAAGTATTTTGTGTTGCCCTGGAACCCCACAGCCGAGAACATGGCCCGCTACCTGCTCGAAGTCGTCGCGCCGCACGTGCTCACGGGCTTGGGCGTCGTGGCCCGCCGCGTGAGCCTCTGGGAGACCGACGAGGCCTGCGCGGTCGCCACGCTCGTCGGTCGGCCCGGCACGTCGCCTGTGCCGATCGGCTCGGTCGTCGTCGTCGATACGAGGAACTGATGTCACAGCATGCCTATCCCGGCCGGTTTCCCGATACGCGGCTCCGCCGCACGCGGCGGCACGAGTGGCTCAGGCGTGCCGTTGCCGAGACCACGCTCTCGACTGCCGACCTCGTCTGGCCGCTTTTTGTGCACGCCCACGAGGCCGCGGCGCCGGTGACGAGCATGCCTGGCGTCGAGCGACTGCCGATCGAGGGCGTTGTCCGCGCCGCAGGCGAGGCGGTCCGGCTCGGCATCCCGGCGATCGCGCTCTTTCCAGTGGTCGAGCCAGCGTTCAAGACAGACGATGCGGCCCATGCCTGCGATTCCGACAACCTCGCCTGCCGCACGGTCCGCGCGGTGAAGCAGGTGTTTGGCGACGCCCTGGGCATCGTCTGCGACGTGGCCCTCGACCCCTACACGAGCCACGGTCACGACGGCCTGCTGCGTGACGGGCGGATCCTCAATGACGAGACGGTCGAGGTGCTCTGCCGGCAGGCGGTGGCGCTCGCCGCCGCCGGCTGCGACGTCGTCGCCCCCTCCGACATGATGGACGGCCGCGTGGGCTCGATCCGCATGGCACTCGACGAGGCGGACCATGACGATGTCTGCATCCTCGCTTACGCGGCGAAATATGCCTCGGCCTTCTACGGCCCGTTCCGCGACGCCGTCGGCAGTTCAGCGGCGCTCGGCACGGCGGCGGGCCGGGGCGTGGGCGACAAAAAGACCTACCAGATGGACCCGGCCAACACCGACGAGGCCCTCCGCGAGGTGGCGCTTGATATCGCCGAGGGGGCCGACATGGTGATGGTGAAGCCAGCCGGCACGTCGCTCGACATCATCCACCGCGTGAAGACCACCTTCGGCGTGCCGACCTTCGCCTACCAGGTGAGCGGCGAGTACGCGATGATCAAGGCCGCCGCCGACAACGGCTGGCTCGACGGCGCAAAGGCGGCGCTCGAGAGCGTGCTAGTGATCAAGCGGGCTGGCGCCGACGGCATCCTCACCTACTTCGCCCCCGAGATCGCGCGAGCGGTGCAGGGCTGATCCTCGATCAGGAAGCCCCAAGCGCAAGCGCGGGGAATACGGCCCGCATCGAAATGGTGCCGGATTGGTTCACCGGCGGTGGCATGCTCGCCGCCGGGGGATTTTGCTACGGGATGCCCGCGTGGCCGACGGGACGTCGCTCGTGAGTCGCAAACATTCCCCGGCGTCTGCGCGTGCCACCCCCGACTCCTCACGATCGGGAGTGTGCGTGCCACCAAGAAGCCCCAAGCGCGAGCGCGGGGAATACGGTTGCCACGTCATCCCGCTTTGCACCGGTTCTACGCCCGCCACCCGCTTTCCCGTCGCTTGCGCTTCGGGCTTCTTGAGGGCGCCTCACGATCGGGAGACTGTGCCGCCTGACAGGAAGCCCCAAGCGCGAGCGCGGGGAATACGCTTCGTTTCTCAACCGGTTTCACACCACGTCCATGGCCGAGGTCCGGATGTCTGAACGATGACATACTCCCTCCGCGATCATCCCTGCGGGCGAAAGGCGACGAGCCTGGCGGGGTTCGTCTCAAGCCGCGGTGGTGACGGGTGGCCCGTGTGCATGAGATCAATGCAGTAGGGGATCGCCGGGAACACGGCGTCGAGGCACTGGCGGATGCTCCGCGGCCGACCAGGGAGGTTCACAACCAGGGCGTTGCCGCACACGCCTGCCGTCTGCCGCGAGAGGATCGCCGTCGGCACGTGTCTCAGCGACTCCTGCCGCATCAGTTCGCCAAAACCCGGCAGCATCCGCGTGCAGACCTTCTCCGTCGCCTCAGGGGTAACGTCGCGGGGCGCTGGGCCCGTGCCGCCGGTCGTCACCACGAGGCAGCAGCCCTCGGCGGCGAGGCCGCGAATCGCGGCGGCGATTGTCTCGAGGTCGTCCGGTACGATCCGCTCACGGGGCTCCCATGGGCTTACCAGCACCTCGCGGAGGTAGTCGCGGATCGCGGGGCCACCCTCGTCGGCATACTCCCCACGGCTGGCACGATCGGAGACCGTGAGGATTCCGATGATCGCGAATGTCGTCGGCCCGTTCACGCGTGATGCCCCAGGGCCCAGGCGAAGAGACGGAGCCGGTTGCCATCGGGATCGACGACGCGGAGTTCGTGAAATCCTTCGGGATGGATGGTCGGTTCGCCGACTGTCATCGCCATGCCGAGAAGCCGTTCGCGGGCGACCACGACGTCAGACACCTCAAAGCCAAGGCTCCAGCGGCCGCTGGCCTCGCCGGCCGCCGCGCGGCCGAGGATAGCCAACCGCGTGTCACCCGCCTCGAGGAGTGCATATTCGTCGTCGAGCACGCGGACGAGTACCTTGAGCCCGAGGGCATCGCGGTACCAATCCACGAGCTTCTCCCACCGCGCTGTGCGGAGTTCGACACTGAAGAGCGACGGTCGCGGCAGAATGGAATGGGTCATCGGCAACGCTTTCGGCGGGCTTTTCGCCGCAGTGTAGCCGTGCAGCCGGCAAAGGCACCTTCTCCAAACCGGCCCCAGAGCCGACAATCCCCGGGAGCGTAGCGTTAGCCGCGCCAGTTCCCTGCCCCCCGCACTCCCAACTCTCGCATGCACGACTCGCCCGAATCGACCCGCCAGCCAGCCTCCCCCGATTCCAGCCCTGGCGTCGCCACGCCGTCCACCGGCACCGGTGCAGCGCTCGAGAAGGCGCGCCGCGACAAGTTTGATCGCCTCGTGGCCCTGGGGATCGATCCCTGGGGCAGGCGATTCGACGGCACGACATCGGTCGCGATCGTGCGAACGGAGGGCGAGTCGCTTGACAAGACGAGCGAGACGGGGCCCGTCGTCCGTGTGGCCGGGCGGATCATGCTGCTCAGGAGCGCCGGCAGCCTCGTGTTCATCGAACTCCACGATCGCACCGGCCGCATCCAACTCATGCTCGGCAAGAAGCAGGTTGGCCCGGATGCCTGGAAGATCGTCGACTGCCTCGACCTCGGCGACCTCGTGGGTGTCGACGGTCGGCTTGGCTACTCGAAGTCCGGCGAGATGACGATCTTCGTCTCGCACCTCGAGTTCCTCACCAAGTCGCTGGAGACGCCCCCCGACAAATACCACGGGCTGGTCGACGCAGACCTCCGCCAGCGAATGCGGTATCTCGACCTCATTCACGGCGAGGGTGTTCGCGAGCGGTTCGTGGCCCGCAGCAAAATCGTGGAGGCAGTCCGCCGCGTGCTCACGTCGCGGGGCTACCTCGAGGTGGAGGGGCCGACGCTCCAGGAGAGCGCCGGCGGTGCCGCGGCACGGCCGTTCAAGACACACCACAACGCCCTCGACATGCCGCTGGTGCTGCGGATCGCGCTGGAGCTCCATCTCAAGCGGCTGCTCGTCGGCGGCATGGAACGTGTCTTCGAACTCGGCCGCGTCTACCGCAACGAGGGCGTGAGCCCCCGGCATAATCCTGAGTTCACGATGCTCGAGGCCTACGAGGCCTACGGCGATTACGGCACGATGATGGAGCTCACCGAGGCAATCCTCGTCGAGGCGGGAAAGGCCGCGGGCACGCCCATGCGGTTTGTATGGATGGGCCGCACGGTCGACCTCACGCCGCCGTTTCGCCGTGCGAAATACGACGACCTGCTCCGCGAGGTGACCGGCTGCGACCCCATGGATCCGGCGAGCGTCGCCACGGCGGCCGCCGCTGCCGGCGTCGAGACGGCCGGACGGCATCCGGACGTGGTCAAAAGCGACCTCTTCGAGGCGAAGGTCGAGCAGACGCTCGATGGCCCCGTATTTGTGATTGATTATCCGGCATCGATCTGTCCGCTGACCAAGCGGAAGCCGGGCCAGCCCCACATCGCCGAGCGGTTCGAGCTCTATGTCGCGGGTATGGAACTAGCCAACGCCTACACCGAGCTCAACGACCCAGACTTGCAGGAGGAACTCTTCCGCACGCAGCTTGCCGGTCTCGCGGCCGATGAATCGATGGCCCGGATGGACACCGACTTCATCCGCGCCTTGCGGCATGGGATGCCACCGGCCGGCGGCCTTGGCATTGGCATCGACCGGCTGGTGATGTTTCTCACCGCGGCACCGAGCATCCGCGATGTAATTCTGTTCCCGATCCATCGGCCGCGGACAGGTGGGTGACGAGCCGCCTGCCAGGAAGCCCGTGACGGACGGATCGCCTTGTGTCAGGAAGCCCCAAGCGCGAGCGCGGGGAATGCGCCCACCACCCCAACTCGCTCCCCATCACCACTACGCCCGCCACCCGTCTACCCGTCGCTTGCGCTTCGGGCTTCTTGAGGGCTCCTCACAATCGCCTCGAGCAACGAGAGCCCATCTGCTTTTGGCATGGCGGCGAGATGGCACCTTGGAGGAGGGAGGCAAGCGGGTCGGTGACGAGACTTTTGCCGCCCCCGAGCCGGCGAGACACGTACGTCGGATGCGCACGAGAGATCCCAACACCGCGGGAAAACGGGTCGATTCCGGGGTTTCGGCGGAGTGGGCCGGCCTGCTACCCTCCGCGCCCCTCGTGAGACCGCTTCGCCGATGTACAAACTTCTCCTTTGCTGGCGGTATCTCCGCACCCGCTGGATCGCGCTGGCGAGCATCATCAGCGTGACGCTCGGCGTGGCGACGATGATCGTCGTCAACTCCGTGATGGCAGGCTTCTCGTACGAGATGCAGACCCGGATCCACGGCATCCTCTCGGATCTTGTCTTCGAGAGCCATTCGCTCTCCGGGTTTCAGGATCCCCAGTGGCACATGGACGAGATCAAGCAGGCGGCCGGTGACGACATCGTCGGCATGACGCCCACGGTGGCCGTCCCCGCGATGCTCAACTTCCAAGTCCGCGGCCAGTGGGTCACCCGGCAGATCATGTTCATCGGGATCGACGAGGCGACGCACGCCAAGGTCAGCGACTTTGGCCGCTACCTCCAACATCCCGGCAACCGCACGCAACTGTCGTTTGATCTCCGCGAAGGGGGCTACGATACCATCGACAGCCAGTCGGAGGCGACCACGCCGACGCGGCCCGCGCTCGAGGGTGCCGGCTGGCCGCATCGCCGTATGCGGGTCGAGCGGGAGCGGGTGTGGCGCGAGAAACTCGAGGCCGACCGGCGGGCGAGTGAAGCCGCCGATCCCACCGCAGCCAGCGGGAGTGGCGGTGCCACCCGATCGATCGACCGGCAGGTCGACGCCGTGCTCGCGGCCACGACCGGCGCTGAGGCTTCCGCGGCCGCCCCCCCGGCGGCCGACGCGGCCGACACAACCGCCGTGGTGAAACCGGCCGATCCGTTCCGGCAGGCCCGGCCCGAGGAAGGCACCCGTATGGACCCCGCCAGAGAACAGTTCACCGGCATCGTGCCGGGCATCGGCCTGGCGAGTTTTCGCGACTCCACCGGCGTCGACCGCTTCCTGGTGCTGCCGGGCGACGACGTGAAGGTGACGTTTCCGACGGCGGGCACACCCCCCAAGGCGGTCAGCGACTCATTCACCATTGTCGACTACTACGAGAGCAAGATGAGCGAGTACGACTCAAACTTCGTGTTCGTGCCGCTCGCGATGCTTCAGCGCATGCGGGGCATGATCGATCCGCAGACGGGCCTTGCGAGCGTCAACTCCATCCAGATCAAACTCCGTGAGGGGGCCGACCTCGACCTCGTCCGCGACAAGCTTCGCAAGGTCTTTCCCGCCGACCTCTACGCCGTCGCGACCTGGCGCGACAAGCAGGGGCCGCTACTCGCCGCGGTCGACATGGAGATGTCGGTACTCAACATCTTGCTTTTTCTGATCATCGCCGTGGCAGGCTTCGGGATCCTCGCCATCTTCTTCATGATCGTCGTGGAGAAGACACGCGACATCGGGATTCTCAAGTCGCTGGGCGCCGGAGCCTCGGGGATCGCCGGCATCTTCCTCGGCTATGGCCTGTTTCTCGGGCTCGTCGGGGCCGGGGCGGGGCTGGCCATGGGGCTGGCGATCGCCTGGAACATCAACACGATCCGGGTCGGCGTCGAATGGCTGACCGGCCAGCGGGTCTTCGACCCGTCGATCTACTACTTTCACCGCATCCCCTCGATCGTCGATCCGTTCACCGTCGCGTGGATCATCGTCGGCGCGGTGGGAATCGCCGTGGCGTCGAGCGTGCTGCCCGCGCTGCGTGCGGCACGACTGCATCCCGTCGAGGCCCTTCGCCATGACTGAAGCCGTGACCGATATCCTCCGCGTGCGGAACCTCTGCAAGAGCTACCGCTCGGGCGACACCCGACTCGATGTGCTCCGCGGCGTCGACTTCGACCTGGCCGCCGGCGAGTTTGTGTCGGTGGTCGGCCAGAGCGGCTCCGGCAAGAGCACGCTTTTGCACCTGATGGGCCTGCTCGATGCGGCCGACTCGGGCGAGGTCGTGCTCGCCGGCACGCGGATTGCCGGCCTCCCGGCCGCCCGCCGCGACCGGCTTCGGAATACCTGCGTCGGGATGGTCTTCCAGTCGTACTACCTGCTCCCAGAACTCGACGCGCTGGAAAACGTGATGGCGCCGCTGATGGTGCGGCACGGCATCTTCGAGTGGCTCACGGTCCGCTCGGCGGTCCGGGCCAGGGCTCGCGAACTGCTCGACCGCTTCGGCCTCGGGGGCCGCCTCCACCACCGTCCCCGGCAGCTCTCTGGCGGGGAGATGCAGCGGGTGGCGATCGCCCGCGCCTTGGTCACGCAGCCCCAAGTCCTGCTCGCCGACGAGCCGACGGGCAATCTCGACGAGACGACCGGCGCGGGAATCCTCGATACGCTCTGTGAGTTGAACCGCGCCGACGGCCTTTCTATAGTTTTGGTCACCCACGACCCCGTTGTCGCTCGCCGGGCCGACCGGATCGTGCGATTGGCAGCGGGTCGCGTCGACGAGACGTGCCCGGCCGGAGAGCGGAAGGCGGGATAGTCTTGTCACCGCCGGCGCGACTTGGGCTGGCCCGTCGTTCCATTCGTCAGGAAACGCACATGCCACGCATTATCTTCATGAACGACCGCCTCGTTTCCGAGGAACAGGCCGTTGTCAGCGTCTTCGATCACGGGCTCTTGTACGGCGACGGCGTCTTCGAGGGCCTGCGGAGCTATGCAGGGAAGGTCTTCCGTCTCGATGCCCACCTCGACCGTCTCTACGCCAGCGCCCGGGCGATCTGCCTGGAGATTCCGCTGGCGAAGGAGGTCGTGGCGCAGGCCGTGAACGACACGCTCGCCGCCAACGGCCTCACCGACGGCTACATCCGGCTGGTGGTGACTCGCGGTGCCGGCAGCCTCGGACTCGACCCCAACAAGACAAAGAATCCGCAGGTGATCGTGATTGCCGACACGATCAGCCTCTACCCCGGCGAGTATTACGAGCAGGGCTTAAGGATCGTGACGGCCGCCACGCAGCGCACGCAGTCGGCCGCCCTCTCGCCCCGGATCAAGTCGCTCAACTACCTCAACAACATCATGGCCAAGCTCGAGGGGTTGCAGGCCGGCTGCGTCGAGGCGCTGATGCTCAACAGCAAGGGCGAGGTGGCCGAGTGCACTGGCGACAACATTTTTGTGTTTCGCGGCAGGAAACTACTCACGCCTCCCCCCGACGCCGGCATCCTCGAGGGCATCACTCGCGGGGCCGTCATGGAACTCGCCGCGGCGGCGGGCATCGACTGTCGTGAGTCCACGCTCGTGCGGCATGATCTCTACACGGCCGACGAGTGCTTTCTCACCGGCACGGCCGCGGAGGTGATTCCGGTCGTCGAGATCGACGGCCGCAAGGTGGGAGCGGGCGTGCCGGGGCCGGTCACCGCGAGATTGACGCGAGAGTTTCATGCCCTCGTGAGACGCTGATCTCAGTGCCGCGGGCGGTGGGACTCCTCGTCGATGTCGTCGTATCGGGAGACGTAGCCCGGCTCACGGGCGCGGATGAGTTCGTGCTCATACTCGGCCACGATCCGCTTCTGAAGCATGTCGCGGCAGGCCGCGTTGATCGGATGGGCGATGTCGGCGTAGAGCCGCATTCGGCCATCGGCATCGCGGGGCGCCGGGCCCCCTGCCGGGCGGACTGGCGGCCGCCACACTGGTTGCAGTAGTTGGCACGGAGCGGATTTTTGGCGCTGCAGGCGAGACAGTGAGTGCAGAGTTTACGGCTGGGCATGGCCACGAATGGCCCGGCAGGGCCGCCGATCAGTTTCAAGTCGCGCACGACAAACGCAGCGTCGATCGTGATCGAACAAAACGCCAGCAGTCGCTCGGCACCGCTGGCCACAAGCTTGATGCGCACCTCCGAGATGTCCATGCCCCGCTGCCCCCTTGGAGGCAATCATGGAGTACCGGGGCCGGCCGGGGCAACCCCCGGGTGGGCTATCTCCGCCGGTGCCGCGAGCCGGACCACAAAGAGTGCGGCACAGGGCAGCCGGCCGCCGGACCGCATCCCGGCGACCCGGGCCGCGACGCCCTCGGCCTCGTCGACCGAGCGGGCCAGCGTGAAGCAGGCGCTGCCGCTGCCAGTGAGCCGCGGAGCGCAGCCGCCAGCCCGGCCAAGGGCCTCAAGCAGCGCATCGACTTCGGGCGACAGGCTGCGGGCTGGCGGCTCGAGGGCATTGGTCATGAAGGGAAGGCCGGCCTGAAGCCCACCACTCGAGAGGGCGGCGGCCAGCCGGGCCGCCTCTCCTCGGCGTGAGGCATCGGGCACGCAGCGGCCGTAGACGGCCGCCGTCGACAGGCCCGTGGGCGGGCAGGCGATCACCGCGGCGAGTGGCGGCAGTTCGGCGACGCGTTCGATCCGCTCTCCCCTGCCAAGTGCGATTGCGGGACCGCCGGCGAAGAACCACGGCACGTCGCTGCCGATCTCCGCACCGAGTTGGGCCAGCCGCTCGGCAGACCAGTTGAGATTCCAGATTCGTGCTGCCGCCATCATGACAGCCGCAGCGTCGCTCGATCCGCCGCCGAGCCCGGCGCCAGACGGGATGCGCTTCACGAGATCGACGTCGAGGCCCGTTGCGATACCGGCTTCGTGGGCGAGCCGTTCGGCCGCGCGGACGACGAGGTTTTGGCCGTCCGCGGGCACGTCACGGGCCAGGGCCCGTCCCGGTCCTACCGCGAGCTCCCCGGCGAACGTCACCCGCAGCCGCACGCCGGCGTGTTCGCTGCCCCGAACGTGGAGCGTGTCGGCTAGCGACACCGGTACCATCAGCGACTCGATGTCGTGAAACCCGTCGTCCCGTCGTGCTAGCACCGCGAGCGAGAGGTTGAGCTTGGCCGGTGCCTGCACGGCGAGGCCGTTGTCCGTCGCCGGCTGTGGTCCAGGCGTCGGCATCACTGGCACCGTCGGCGGGTTACCGCCAGTTGGCGACGAAGGCGATCGTACCCAGGGCAAGCCCTAGTCCGACTGCGACGAGCACGGCCAGCAGGATCGCGATGCTCCGCCCTGCCCAGAGGTCTTCGTCGATCATCGACACGCGGTCGGACTTGTCGAATGAGCCGTTCCACACGGGAAAAGCCCGCTCGTCGTAGACCCACTGCGTGCGTTCTTCGTAGTTCTTTTGGCTCATGCTGGCGGGTGGCCGTCGAGGGGCCAGACTGCGGGATATGATGCAAAAAAGATGAGCAGGTGAATTGTACCCCGCGATGGCGGCACCCGCCAGTGCTGAAAGCCGCTTCCCCGATGACTTCCGAACCCGCCCTCGACCCAGTCGCCGGTGCCGTAGCCCCCGAACCCCGCCGCCACGTGCTCGATCCGGCCAGCGGTCTGGCCGCATGGCTCGTCCAGCGTGACCAGCCGGTGTGGCGGGCCGGGGCGATTCGCCGCTGGCTGCACGGCCGGCGGGCCGAGTCGTTCGCCGACATGACCGACCTGCCGCGTGGTCTGCGGGGCGACCTCGATGCCGACTTTCGGATCTGGACCACGACGGTGGCCGTCCACCAACGGGCCGACGACGGCACCGAGAAGCTGCTGCTCGAACTCGCCGATGGCCAGCGGATCGAGTGTGTGCTCTTGCGCGAGGGGGATGGTGATCGGCGGACCGTCTGCATCAGTTCACAGGTAGGCTGTGCGATGGGCTGCGTGTTCTGCGCCAGTGGCATCGACGGCGTGGTTCGGAACCTGACAACCGGCGAGATCGTGGAGCAGCTTCTGCGGCTCGCGTTGCTCCTGCCTGTTCACGAGCGGCTTAGCCACATTGTGGTCATGGGCATGGGCGAGCCGCTGGCCAATCTCGACCGGCTCCTTCCCGCGCTCGCCGAGGCGCAGGATCCGGAGGGCCTCGGCATCTCGCAGCGGCGGATCACGATCTCGACCGTCGGCCTGCCGCAGGCGATCGACCACCTCTGTGCTGCGAATCCCGGCTACCACCTCGCCGTGAGTCTCCACGCGGCCGACGACGATCTCCGCACGCGGCTGGTGCCGGTCAACAAGGCGATCGGTCTAGCCGAGGTGATGGCCGCCGCCGACCGCTACTGGGAGACATCCGGCCGCCGCCTGACGTTCGAATATGTCCTGCTGGGCGGCGTCAACGACTCGCCCGACCATGCCGAACGCCTGACACGCCTCCTCGGGGGCCGTGCCGCGCTCGTCAACGTGATTCCATACAACGCCGTCGCGGGCATGCCCTGGAAGGAACCGACGACCGCGGCCCGGGAGCGGTTTCTCGATGTCTTGCGGGGGGCGGGGGTCAACGTGCAGGTCCGACGCCGCAAGGGGGCCAGGATCGACGCCGCCTGCGGGCAGCTCCGCCGCATCGCCGCGAAGCTCTCGCCCACGTGACGCACATCGGGGCCCTTGAAGTTTGCGTGGGTCGGGTTTGCCCCACACGCGCAGCAGTGGTCGGCCTCGACCCGTGCCTTCCCTTATTTCTGCAATGCACTCCCTGCGGGAGGCTTCGGGCTCCCCGTGCCCCGGGAGCCGGCGTTGTTGACAAGCGCAGCCAGGATGGCGGAGCGCA
>JBBDNW010000017.1:0-40678 GCA_040877375.1 Pirellulales bacterium
ACGCCTCACGGTCGCCACCCGTCTTCCCATCGCTCGCGCTCCGGGCTTCTTGTCGGCATCTTCCGCCGGTTATCATCTGCCACCACACCGGCACTTCCCACCACGGAACTCCCTCATGTACCGCGTCGCCCTCGCCTGCGTGCTCTTCTCTGCCCTACCCTGCGTCGCCGCCGAGACCACGGCCTTTCCGCGAACGACGATCGACTTGGGCTGCGTCGTCTCCGACCTCGACAAGAGTGTCCGCTTCTACACCGAGGGGATCGGCTTCAAAGAGGTCGGTGGCTTCCAACTGTCGGCCGATTTCGCCGCCGATGCCGGGCTCACCGACACGAAGCCCCTCAACGTTCGTGTGCTCGTTCTCGGCGCGGGCGACGCCGCCACGAAGCTGAAGCTCATGCAGGTCGAGGGCACCGCACCACGGCCCGGCGACAACGAGTTTGTTCACTCGCACACCGGCTTTCGCTACCTCACGATTGTCGTCGCCGACACCGACGCCGCCCTGGCCCGGCTCGCGAAACTCGGCGTGAAGCCGATCGCCAAATCACCGGTGCCGATTCCCGAATCGATCGCCAAGGGCATGAGCCTGACGTGCGTCCGCGATCCCGACGGCAACCTCGTGGAACTCCTCGGCCCGCAGTGAGTTGCGGCCCCGACCTCCGCAGTGGTAGCATCTCCCCCAGTGGCGGGGTGCGTACCCCGCGTGTGTGCTCGCCACCGGGAGTCGTCGCCATGCCTCAGCCCCACAGTTCGTCCGTCCGTGAACGTCGCCGCGCCGCTGGATTCATCACCCTCTCGATCTGCCTCGCTGTCGCCTGGGGCGTGTGCTCGGAGCAGGCCTCGGCTCTCACAAGCCTCTGGGAGTGCAACTGGTGTCGCCAGCAGTATCAGGGCAACCAAGCTCCCGCCTTCGCTAAATGTCCCGCGAAGGAGATGAAGCAGAACCACTGGTGGATCAAGAAGAGCTGAGCTGACGCGGGATCTTCCCGACCCGTTCGAGCCACACGATCACTTCGTCGGCGAGTTCGTCGGGCAACTTCGCCGCGGAATCGACGACGAGTTCGGGCGATTCCGGCTCCTCGTAGGGATCATCGATGCCCGTGAAGCCCTTGATCTCACCGGCCCGGGCCTTCTTGTAGAGCCCCTTCGGGTCGCGGCCCTCGCAGACCTCGAGCGGCGCCTTCACGTAGACCTCCACGAAGTCGCCTGCGGGGAGCAGGCGGCGGACGGCGTCGCGGTCGCGGCGGTAGGGGCTGATGAAGGCCGTCAGCGTGATGATCCCGGCCTGGGCGAAAAGTTCGGCCACGGAGCCGATCCGGCGGATGTTCTCCTCGCGATCGGCCGGGCCGAAGCCAAGTCCAAACCGCACCGCAAACTCCGCGCCGTGCCGCTCCACGAGCAGGGCCGGCGCGGCGCTCAATCCGTGGCGAACGTTGTCGCCGTCCAGCACGAAGGTGCGGCAGCCACGCTCATGGAGTTTCCTGTCGACACAGTTGGCCAGCGTGCTCTTGCCGCAGCCGGAGAGGCCCGTGAACCAGAGCACGCAGCCCTGATGCCCGGCCGCGTGTTCCCGGTCGGCCCGGCTGACGGCGTGGGCATGCCAGCGCACATCGACGACTTCCACATTCTGTTTCCCTTCTACCATGCAAGTTTCCCCGTGATCGGTTTTCCCACTCGGGCGGCCCTGCGCCTCACCAGGCGTCGAGCCGCACTTCGCACTTCAGTCGCTCCGGCTCCCCATCGGCCTTCCCACCGCGCCTCGCGATCGCGAGCATCACGACCTCGCCGGGAGCGCAGTCGGCCAGCCGCTCCGTCAGACCTTCGAAACTCTCCACGGGCTCGTCGTCGATGGTGAGCACGACATCGCCACTGCGCAGGCCGGCCTGATCGGCAGCAGACCCCGGCTCCACGGTGCGGATCTCACACGGGCCGCCGAGAGGTAGCGAACTGACGCCGAGTTTGCCCCCCTTCCGCACATCGATCCGCGCCGCGGGAAGTTTTTTGGCGAGCAGATCGGCCGCCTCCCGCCCTGCCCCGGTCCCAAACAGTTCGATCCGTGTGACGTCTCGCAGTTCCGCGAGCACGGCCAGCATCGCATCGTCGACGGGCACCCCGAACACGCTCACGCCGGCCAGCCCCCGCAGCCGCGCGAGTTGGCGAAAGTCGGCGGGGTTTCCCCGCCAGGCGGCATTCAACTCGACCTCCAGTCCGCGGCTCTCGACGGCCGGACGGTCGCGAAAAACAGCCCCGAGTGACTCGAGCCGTTCGCGGGCGGCGGTTGCCTTGCCGAGCACGTGAAACTCCAGGGCGGCAGCGGCCAGCCTCGACGCGGCCAAGTCGCCGTGGGCCGCGATCCCGGCGAGGCACGCTTCGGCCGCGGCCACCAACTCCTCGTCATCCGACGCGAGCATCGCCCCGACGACCTCCACGCCGCGGCTGGCGACCTCGAGATCGCCCGTGCGGATCGCCTCCGCGAGGGCGTCGACCGCGGGCCGCCCCGCCTGCACGAGGCTGCGGCTGGCCGCCTCCCGCCGGGCAAACTGCGGCGCACCGAGCTGATCGACCAGCCCGGCGATCTCACCGGGTAGCGGCTGGGCCGCGGCGGCCGAGAGCAGGCCGCCGCAAAAGCACGCCCAGGCGGCGGGCGGCAACAGGCGGGCAGCTGCGGTGGCGGGCATGAAACCTCCGGGTATTACCGAATATACCAGCCAGCGGCCAGCGGCCGCCGCGGGGGTAGGATGAGACGAGCTTCCATGACGCTTCCCATCACACCACCACCGATCCCCTGCCCGCCCCTGCCAGCGTCGCGCGACGAGATGCTCGCCCGCGGCTGGGACTCGGTCGACATCGTACTCGTGAGCGGCGACGCCTACGTCGACCATCCGAGCTTCGCCAATGGTCTGATCGCGCGACTGCTCCAGGCCGCCGGCTTCCGCGTGGCCGTGCTTGCCCAGCCCGACTGGAGCAACTGCAACGCCTGGCGACAGTTCGGCCGGCCGCGGCTCTTCTTCGGCATATCGGCCGGCAACATGGACTCGATGATCAATCACTACACGGCCAATCGGAAAGTCCGTAATGACGACGCCTACTCGCCCGGCGGTGAGATCGGCCGGCGGCCCGACCGGGCCACGCTCGCTTACTGTCAGCGATCGCGGGAGGCGTTTCCCGGCGTGCCGGTTGTGGCCGGCGGCGTCGAGGCGAGCCTCCGCCGGATCGCCCACTACGACTACTGGAGCGACACCGTCCGCCGTTCGATCCTTCTTGATGCCAAGGCGGATCTCATCGCCTTTGGCATGGGTGAACGGACCGTGCTCGAGATCGCTCGGGGGCTCGACGCTGGGAAATCGCCGAAGGACCTCCGCGGTCTCCGCGGCGTGGCCTATCGGCTCGGCGCGAGCGAGCCGCCACCGGCGGGCGACGACACGCTGGAACTGCCCGCTTACGAGGCCGTCACGGCCGACCCGCTCGCCTTCTGCGAAATGACACGGATCTCGCACCTCGAGACCAATCCCCACAACGCGCGGCGGCTCGTGCAACGGCACGGCCGCGAGGCGGTGGTGGTTAATCCGCCCGCCCTGCCCCTCGAGCAGGACGAGATGGATCAGGTCTACGGTCTGCCCTTCACCCGGCGGCCGCATCCCTCTTATGGAAACGCGCGGATTCCTGCCTTCGAGGTCGTGGAGAACAGCGTGCAGATCATGCGGGGCTGCTTCGGCGGCTGCACGTTCTGCTCGATCACCGCCCACGAGGGGCGGATCATCCAGAGCCGGTCGCAGGAATCGATCATCACCGAGATCAAGCTGCTCGCGGCCCAGCCCGGCTTCAAGGGCACCGTGTCGGACATCGGCGGACCGACGGCCAACATGTATCAGATGCGGTGCACGCGACCGGAGGTGGAGGCCAAGTGCCGGCGGCTCTCCTGCGTGCATCCCACCGTCTGTAAGCTTCTCGGCACTGATCACGGCCCGCTCAAGGCGGTGATGCGGGAGGCGCGGAGCGTGCCGGGCGTGAAGCGGGTGCTCGTCGCCAGCGGCGTGCGAATGGACCTGGCCCGCCGCGATCCAGAGTATCTCCAGGAACTCGCCGAGCACCATGTCGGCGGCCACCTGAAGGTGGCCCCGGAGCACACCGCTCCGGAGGTGCTGAGCCTGATGAAAAAGCCCTCGGCCGACGACTACGTCGAGTTCGACAAGGCCTTCAAGGCGGCGAGCCGCCGAGTCGGCAAGAAGCAATACACCGTGCCCTACTTCATCGCCAGCCATCCGGGCAGCGGCGTGGAGCAAATGATCGATCTGGCGATCTTCCTGAAGCGGAACAGCTACCGGCCCGATCAGGTGCAGGACTTCATCCCCAGCCCATTTGACATTGCCGCCTGCATGTACCACACGGGCCTCGACCCGATGACGAAGCAGCCGGTAACGGTCACGAAAGGCCTCCGCGACCGGCGGATGCAGCGGGCACTTCTCCAGTTCTTCAAGCCAGAAAACTATTTCGAGGTCCGCCGGGCGCTTGAGCAGGCCGGCCGACACGACCTCATCGGCTCGGGCTGCGACTGCCTGATCCCGGAGCGGCCACCTCAGGAGGCCCTCGACCACAAGCGGAGCGAAGCCACGCGGGCCTTCACCGACCAGACCTCCGGCGACCACATCCGCGGTGGGCCCGCCGCCAAGGACAAGGGTCCGCGGAAGCAGGGACGACAGCGGCGGAGCGTGGGCTATCGGCCCCGGCGTCCTGGGCACTCGGGACCGTGACGACGCATGGCGTGGCGCGGCGGGTGTTGAAATGCAGCGCGTATTCCCCGCGCTTGCGCTTGGGGCTTCCTGACGGGAGACAACGCGAAGCGGAGAGGTGTGGCGGCGGGTGCCCCCAAGAAGCCCCAAGCGCGAGCGCGGGGAATCCGGATGGCGGGCAAGATAAACGGCACGGACGGCGATGATCAAATACCTCGGCTCCAAGCGGGCGCTCCTCGGACTGATCACTGAGACCATCGCGCAGGCAACCCCCGGCGGCTCGGTCCTCGATCTCTTCTCGGGAACCTCCCGCGTGGGGCACGCGCTCAAGAAGCGTGGCTATCGCGTGATCGCCAACGACCACAATGCCTACGCCCACGTGCTCGCCCAGTGCTACGTGGCGGCCGATCTCGACGACCTGCGCGTCCCCTCCGAGTCACTCGTGAAGGAGTTCAACACTCTGCCGGGGGTGCCCGGCTATTTCACGGAGACTTTCTGTGAGAAGTCGCGGTTTTTCCAGCCTCAAAACGGTGCGCGGATCGACGCCGTCCGAGAGGCGATCGTCCGCAAGTCGCTGCCCCCCGACCTCGAGGCCGTGATGCTGGTCTCGCTGATGGAGGCTGCCGACCGCGTCGACTCGACCACCGGCGTGCAGATGGCGTATCTCAAGCAATGGGCGCCGCGGGCCTCGAACAACCTCGAGTTGCGGGTGCCCGACATGCTCCCTCGGCCCGCCGGTGGGAAGTGTGCCGCTCTCAACCTCGATGCTGCCGAGGCGGCTCGTGGTTCACCGGTCGACCTCGCCTACGTCGACCCGCCCTACAACCAGCATTCCTACCTGGGCAACTACCACGTCTGGGAGACGCTCGTCCGCTGGGACAAGCCGGAGGTCTATGGCGTCGCCTGCAAACGGGTCGACTGCCGCGAGCGGCGGAGCCTCTTCAACTCTCGGCCGCGGTTCCGCGCCGCCCTGACCGAGATGCTCGCGGCGATCCAGGCGTCGGTGATCGTGGTCTCGTTCAGTAACGAGGGCTACCTCGACCGCGAGGAGATGGAACCGCTCCTCGGTGGGCTGTTCGCGGGCCGGGCTCACGTCACCACGATCGAGACCGACCACAAGCGGTACGTCGGCGCGCAGATCGGGATTCACAATCCGCAGGGTGAGAAGGTCGGCACGGTCAGCCACCTCCGCAACAAGGAGTATCTCTACCTGGTGTCGTCGAGACCGCTCGGGAAGATGCTCGAGGGTGGTTAGGCCGCGCTTCAATACCGCAGCCCGACTCCCAGGTTGGCGAAGAACGCGGGCGTCGTCTCGTTGAGACCCCAGCCGACACGGAGGCCGATCTCGAGGTCTTCCGTCGCGAGCACGTGGCCGCCGAAGCTCGCGTATTGGATGTTGAGCGGGGTCTCCTTCTCAGACGTGAAGATGCCGAAGTATTCGGCGTGCAGGCTCCACCGCTCGCCGACGGGCATCTTGACCACGCTCGACGGCGCCCACTGGTTGAAGGAGTCTTTCTCCTCGAAGCCGGTGCCGTATCGCATCGCGGACGTCCACTCCCAACCGCTCGCGAATCGCCAGCCAAACGACTCTCCCACCACGAACGTCGTCTTATTCGACGGGCCATAGACGGGCGTGTAGCCCTGCAGGACGGCCGCCGACCGGGGCAGCCAGCCGTCCTGGTCGGTGGTCTCGACCTTGGTGCCATAGACAACGCGGCTCTCCTCCTCGGTTTCGATGTCCTCGCCGCCAAACTCGCTTCCCGACACCGTTCCCGATCCGCCGGCCTCATAGTTGAAGCCGAGGCGGGCCTCGACCTTCTCGCCGATGCCCCGTCGCACGAGCACCTCCGGAACACTATGAGTCTCCGGTCCGAGCCGGTTGTCAATGAACGAATACGACGACTCCAGAATCGACGTGGCTGTGCCGGCGGTTGTGGGTGCGAAGGTGAACGAATCGCGGTCAGTCTCGAGTTCCTCCCGGCTCGACGTGGCGTCGTCACCCTTGGTCGCCGCCATTCCCCCGATCATCCACGCCGCGCACACCGCCATCAGGCACCACCGCCCGACTGCCGCCAAACCGTGCAGATGCGTCATACGTTTCCCCCTTCGGACTTCCCAAGGAATCGGCACAACACGAACAACCGCTTGAAAACCCGGGGATGTGTCTGAAAAGGCATAGGATCTGGGTAATCCGTCGGGCCCCTGAGCCGACTGGGCGGCCCGGGAAAGCCAGCCCCGCCCTGACGGTCGCGGCATCCGGCGAGGAAACCCCTGACCTTTTCCCCGACCCTGCCCGACTCGACGGTCGTGTCGGTCATTCCGCCGATGACCCTTCTGTTGATTGGGCGGGCATCGAGTGGGCGGGCGGTTCCGCACCCGATTCCTGACCCGTCAACTCGCGGATCGGGGAGATATCGATGACGTTGATGCAGAAGACAGCCACGCGCGGTGCAGCGGCCCTCGCGATCGCGCTGGTGTCGGCGGCCCTCGCGGTTGGCCAACAACAGGCCTTCGTCGGCGGGCCGGGCCAGGTGGGATCGTTTGAGTCGTTCGACCCTGTCCTCTCCGACGAGGTAATGACGGGCATGATCCCCTCCGGACAGGACTGGTTCCTGTTTGGCGAATCGGATCGGGGCGGCGTCTACGGCTGGATGGATGGCGGCTTCGTGGGCAACTTCGGCGTGCCGGCGAGCAAGTTCAACGGCCCCTACAACGCCGTCGACCGGGCCAACGAGGCGATGATGAACCAGGTCTATCTGATCGGCGAGCGGACGCTTCCCACCGACGGCTCGAACGGAATCGGGGCCCGCACCGACGTGCTCTACGGCGAAGACTTCCCGCTGGCGATGTCGCTGGGCTGGGAGACGAATCCCGGCCCGAAGGACTGGAACAGCGGTGAGTTTTACGGTCTGGCGATCCCGCAGCTCTACGCCGAAGTCGGCAGCCAGGATCTCTCGCTCAAGCTCGGCCACTTTTACACGATCGTGGGCTACGAGGGCGTGCCGGCGGTCGGCAACTTCTTTTACATGAAGAGCTACAGCTACCAGTTCGCCGGCCCGTTCACTCACTGGGGCGGTCTCGTCAACTGGAAGGCCACGGACAACGTCGAGATCGATGGCGGGCTCGTGAACGGCTGGAACGGTCTTGCCTCGCCCTACAGTAAGGCCAACTTCCTCGGGCGGGCGCGCGTCAAGAACGACGACAACTCGCTCGCCACCTCGTTCGCCATCGTCAGCGGCGACGAAGGCAACGACTTCTCGCCACTCTTCCAACCGGCCCCAGTGCTCACGTCTGCCAATCGCACGCGTTACAGCCTGATGCTCGAATACCGCCCGTCGGCAAAGTGGGAATACCTCTTCCACCACTGGCTCGGCACGCAGGCCAACGGGCTCGCCGATGGCGGGACGGCACTCTGGGCTGGCATCGACCAGTACCTCTACTACCGCGTGAGCGATACCTGGCTGTGGGGCGCCCGGTTCGAGTGGTTCCAAGACACCGACGGCACCCGCGTGGGCCTGAACCGCCCGAGTAATCCCAACCACGTGCCGCTGCCGGGCAACTACTACTCCCTCACGATCGGGCCCAACTGGATGCCGACGGGCAACTTCCTGATGCGACCAGCCTTCCGCTGGGACTTCTTAGGTGGCCCGTACGGCGGCCCACGGACTCCCTACAACGACGGCATCAGCAACCAGCAGACGATGCTCGGGTTCGACATCATCCAGAAGTTTTGATGCCCAGCACGCGGTCGCTGCCGCGGACTGCATGAACCAGTGCGCCAACGTCTTTTTGGCGTCTTTTGCACAGGCGACGTGCACACGCTCCGGTTCCAGACGTTGGGAAACTCATCTTCCCACCAGCTCGCAGCGGGTGTTATCACCCGTCTGTCCACGACCGGTCCTCTGGAGAAGAAAGCGATGCACAAGACATTTCAGCAGACGACAACTCGAGGTTTGGCGATGGTGACCGTGGCATCGGTCATGGTCGTTGCGACCATGGCCCAGGCCGGTCCGCCCGCGCTCAGCACCAATCCGGGCAACCTCGCGATCTTTCCGGCCAAAGGCCAGAGCCCCGAACAGCAACGAGCGGATGAGTCGGCTGCCTACGACTGGGCCAGCCGACAAACCGGCTGGGATCCCTACCAGGCGAAGGCAGCCCTGGATCAACAGGGGCAGGCTGCGGCGGCATCAGCCAACGCCGCGCGGGGCGGCGCCGTGAAGGGCGCAGCGGGTGGCGCCCTCATGGGAGTCGCCATCGGCGCTATCGCTGGGGACGCGGGCAAGGGTGCGGCCATCGGCGCGACGTCGCTTGGGCTGACGGGAGGCGTGCGTTCGAGGCGGGCCGTGAGGTCGGCGGGCGGGGCCTCCGACACAGCCGTGGCGGCCTACCAGCAGCAGTTCGGTGTTTGGACCAGAAACTTCATGGCCGCCATGGAGGCCAAGGGCTACACGGTGCGATGAGCCCGGGAAGACAGATGATATGCAGCAAACAAAATCTGGCGATCAACGGAGTGACTTTATGCTATCGACAGTGATGAGGATGGTGGTGGTGGCCCTGGCCGCGAATCTGGTGGTGTGCGGCAGCGTATGGGCCGACCAGACGTGGCTCTGTTCTGTGAACTCGGCCGTCGCGGTGGACGAGGACGGCACGGTGGGCCCTCCCGATCTTGGCGAACGGGACCGCCCCACGTTCTTTCGCGTGGATGCCGCGAAGAAGGAACTGACGCTTCTGGCACCACACTCACGCCGCGGTGAGGTCACGAAACTCGAGACGATGCACGAGGTCGATGGCATGTACCTGTTCTCCGGCGTGGAGAACGGCCGCAACGTGAGTCTGCTCATCACCGCCGAGGGCCGCATGACCCTCTCGGTGATCGCCGACGGCGTGGTCTGGTCGGTCTTCGGCCACGTATTGCCAGAGGTTGAAACGAAGGAGTGAGGCGCGGTTTCGTCTGCTATTCTTGACGTCATGGCTGACCGCGAATCCCTCACGAACGAACTGGCCCGCGAGCGGAATCGTGAGGCGGCTGACCGGACGCTGCTCGCCTGGGTCCGCACGAGCCTCGCGATGATCAGCCTCGGGTTCGGCATCGAGCGACTGGGACAGGCCGCCATCGCCTTTGACGGCAGGATGGCGGGTTTCTCACCACTCAAGACGCGGCTGTTTGGGGCATCCCTTATCGCGCTTGGCATTGCGGCCACGCTCGGGGGGATGTGGGAGCATCGGCAGGTTCTGGTTGCGATTCTTCGGGACGACTACCGCTATTCCGATCGCCCCCCGATCGCCCGCTACATGGGAGTGGCGCTCGTTATCGTGGGCGTGGCAGCGCTGGCGATGATGCTTGTGCACTTTTCGACTCCCGAGGCGGCTGTTCCTGGCGGCAACTGATCTTCCAGACGGCATCCGACTTTGGTGTCTTGCTGGCAAAGGGGGCGGCAAAAGTCTCGTCGCCGGGGCGAGGATACGCCCAAGGCTCCTAAGAGCGTTCGCCGACCCCCTCGCTCCCGTCAGGAAGCCCCAAGCGCGAGCGCGGGGAAGACGCTCTCCACCTCAACCCGCTCCACACCGCTGCGTGAGCGCATCCAACGTCCGCACATCGCCATGCTGCCGATGCACGCTCGGCCGGTCGCTCACGCGGCCGACGTCGTTATTCGTTGCGATTGCGTCCCGTGGCCCCGGAGGTTGACGCCCCCAGGACGAGCATCGCCACGGCCCGGGCATCCGCTTCGGCGCAGGTGGTGGCCCGCACGGTAGCCGACGGTGCCGGCGAATCGACGACGCGGCCCGTCCGCGGATCGATGGGTGACCGGCCGGGCCGGGCCGTGCTCGTCGCCAGGGCCTCACCAGCGGCCAGTTCAACCACGTCGCTGGTGCCCCGTATGGCGACGCTCCACAGGCCACCTGTCGGAGGAGATCCCCAGGCCCGCACCTCACCGCCGAGTTCGACCAGGTGGGAGCTCGAACCGAGTGCGACAAGCCGTTCGCCGATGCAATCGACTGCGTAGCCCGGGCCGATGCCCCCCAGGTCGATGGACAAGCCGTCGTGGTTCTTGCGCAAGCCCGGTGGGTCTGTGCGGGTTTGGAGGTGATCCATCCCGATGTTTCGCGACTCTCCGGCCGAGCTGCTTGCGATGTCGAACGCGCCGCCAGTGGCGTCGTGGACGCGGCGGGCGATCGCCACGATCGCGACGAGGTCGGGCGCCACCTCCACCCACGCGTCGGCCGGCGCCCGGTTGAAGCGACTTGCGTCGGAATCATCGCGCCAGGTGCTCAAAGACCGGTCGATCCGCGCAAGCACGTCTTCGACTTCGCGGTGCATCTCACCGCGGGACATGCCCGGCACGTCACGAGCGAGCGTTACGTGGTAGGTCGTGCCCATCGCTGGCCCGGCGACACGGGGCAGTTCTGCGGCAGCAGTCGGCAGCGTGGAACCGACCACGCACAAGACAAACAGTCGACGTTGCTTCATCGCGGCCACCAGTGGGCGAGGGTGGCTGCGGCGAGACAGCCGAGCATGAGGCCGTCGCGCCAGGTGATCCGGTCGGAACGATTGTTGAGCCGTAGATGGTCGAGCAGGGCTCCCGTAGGACAGGCGTGGCGGCAGTAGGCCATCGGCCAGAACGCGCTCGCAAGGAGGCTCACGGCGAAGATCAGAAGCGCCGCAGTGCCCGCCACCATCGGCAGATAAGCATCAAACGGCTCGAGGTCAACGAGATTGAGTGGCAGGTGAAAAACGGCGGTGAGGATGGCGAGGGCGAGCAGGGCCCACGGGAGCGCCAGGAGCCAGGGTTTGAGGAATGGTGGTAGCGTGCGGCGTGGTTTTGCGAATCGCACCAGCAGCTGCTGCGCCGCGCCGTGCGCGCAGAGGTGTGAGCAGTAGACATTTTTTCGCGTCGTTGCCGGGAGAACGATCGCGGCGGCCGCGAGCGCCGCAAGGACGACAGCACCCCGCGGCACACCCGCCTGGGCCCAGCCCCACACTTGCGCCTGCGAGAGCAGAGCGCCCGCGCCGAAGCCGAGGTAGGTGAGTACCGCGAGCGGGAGCGCGAGCCGACCGAACCACGTGCCACGGAGCCGGGTGAATGCGGTGATGATTCCCGTGGCGATCACACCGAGGGCGCCGAGTCGGGGGCCGTCGAGGTTGTGCATGACCGCGCCGAGCCAGGAACGTCGCCGGCCAGCGGGCTCGGTGTCCCGGTGCGCCCGCGAGGCGAGTACGATCCCGCGCGCCACCGCCTGGCTCGTCATCGTGGCGCCGCTCACGCCCTCGACACCGGTGGTGTCGGGATCGATACCGGCCACCTCTTCGAACGTCATGCCCCGATAGACGCGGCGAAACGCCCGATCGTCGCGCACATAGCCGACATAGGGCTCATTGTCGAAGGTGGCGAGAATGGCGACGCCGGCGACCTTGCCGGTGGCATCGAAGCCGATCACGGCGTCGGTCGGGCCCTGGTAGCCGATCGCCCGGTCGGCCGCAGGGCTCGTGCGAAGAGCCCAGCCGAGGGGGATGCGTTCGGCCGCCAGCACACGGATCACGGCCGCGTCTCCCGGATCGGGCTCGATCGCCACGGCTTCGGGGAAAATCGTCCGGAGGTCGGCGAGCGTCGGCGCGGTGTCAAACCGGCTCATGCCGGCCGAGCCACCAAGCCGGAGCGCCAGCCCCTCGGCGATCGCGAGGCAGGTGAGCGTGGAGCCGCCCACCGCATCGACTTGGCTCGCCGCCAAGGTCACCAGGTCGTCGAGCGACTTGCCACGGAACGCGGCGAAGAACCGTGGGTCGCGCTCGATCGCCGCCACGTGGTCGCGGGTGTCGCGGCTCGTGAGAATCTCGACGCCCGCCACGCGGAGGTCTGCGTCGCAGACGACGAGCAGGTCGGTCGGGCCGGAGAAGCCGATGGCCTTGTCGCCAGCCGGCGAGGTCTTGAAGACGGTGCCCACCCGCTCGCCCGATTCGGCGACGACCTCGCGGCCACCCGCCACGGCGACTGAGTCGCCGCCGATCGCCGCCGCTTCGGGCAGATACGAGCGGACCCGCTCGATCGCTAGCGCTGCGAGGTCAGCCCCTTGCTGCCGGCCGAGAAACGCCACGTGTTCGGCGTGCACAAGCCAAGCAAGCGCGGCGACGACAGCCACGCGCATCACGTGGGCACAGAGCAGACGGACAAAGTGCGGACGCATGAGCGCAAGTGTAATACGGCCCCCACGGCAGACGCCCTCCGGGCTTCCTGACGAGCGGATTCCCCGCGCTCGCGCTTGGGGCTTCCCGGCGGGAGCCGAAGCCACCGGGGCCCTTGTTGCCCGCCGACGTATCGGGCTCCAATACGATCCCACCTACCAGCATGGCTGAGAGTTCTGGCATGGACACTCGACAAATCACAACCGCTCCGCACGGCCACATGCTCACCAATGCGGCAGCCTGGTCGGCCGACTCGCGATGGATCGTCTACGACACGCGGTCCGGCGCCGACGGCTCGGTGTTTGACGGCACGCGGATCGAGCGGATCGAGGTCGAGACGGAGCGGGTTGAGGTGCTCTACGAGTCGCGACACGGCGCCTGCTCTGGTGTCGTGACGGCAAGCCCGGTCGACGACCGCGTCGTCTTCATTCTGGGCCCCGAGCGGCCCACACCCGACTGGCAGTACGGGCCGGCCCGTCGGCAGGGCGTTATCGTGCATGCCGGGCGGCCAGGCATGGCGGAGCACCTCGACGCCCGCGACCTCGTGCCGCCGTTCACGCCCGGCGCGCTCCGCGGAGGTAGCCACGTCCATCTCTTCAGCGGTGACGGCCGGCTCGTAAGCTTCACCTCCGAAGACGCCTTCCTAGAGATCGCGGCAGGTACCGCGACCGCACGGTTGCCAGCGACCGAGCAGCCGGAACGCAACCTCCGCGGTATCGGCGTGAGCGTGTGCGGCAAGCCGGTGCGGGTGTCGGCGGCGCATGAACGCAACCACAGTGGCTCGGCGTTCACTGTGCTGGTCACGGCGCTCCACGATGCCCCGCGGCCCGGGAGCGACGAGATCTCGAAGGCATTCGAGGAGGGGTGGATCGGCACAGCCGGCTACCGGCGGGCTGATGGGTCGCGGCAGCGATATGCGGTCGCGTTCCAAGGCCATGTCACGACGGCGGCGGGTACCACGATCGCCGAGGTGTTCGTCGTTGATCTGCCCGACGATCCGGCCTCCCTCGCAGAGCCAGGCGACGGGCCACTCGCCGGCACAACGCTTCGCCGGCCGTGTCCGCCCTTGGGTGTGCGGCAACGACGCCTCACGTTCACCGCCGATCGCCAGCACCCCGGCATCCAGGGGCCGCGTCACTGGCTGCGGTCGAGCCCCGACGGTGCACGAATCGCGTTTCTCCTGCGCGACGACGCTGGCCTCGCACAACTCTTCACAGTGAGCCCGCTCGGCGGCGAAATCGTACAGATCACCCGCGATCCATGGGGGGTTGCAAGCGCGTTCACGTGGAGCCCCGACGGCCGACGGATCGCGTATGCCGCCGACGGCAGCGTGATGACGGTCGACGTCGAGACGGGCATGTCTTGTCGAGTCACCCCCCGCCCCACCGCAGGGGCTGAGAGCGTGCATCCACGGCCCGAGGCAGTCGTCTTTTCCCCCGATGGCCGGCGGATCGCCTTCATGCGGCGAGTCGTCGCCGGCAACGCAACCTTCAACCAGATTTTCGTCACGCCCGCCGGCGTGGCATGACGTCAAGATCAGCTCACGCTCAAGGCAACCGAGGCCCGCGTGACCGGCTGACGCGGGGATGCAAAGAGGGCCTGCGTCGATCGCGAAAAACCGACGCTTGCGAGGGGGTGCAGAGCCTCGGATTACCTGCGATCACTCACGACGAAAGCTCCCTGCCAGTTTGGCCTCCATCGAATCGACTACGGGGTGTACAGCCAGCCATGGATCTATGGCGGCGTGCCGAGCGAAGCACCTAGCAACGGCGTTGAGCGGCATCGGCGCCGAACTTGCTGGCGGACGATGGAACCACAAAGACCATCGTATGGTGTATGCGTCGGAACACCTCTCACTCGCGGTTCTCGAAATGTTCGTGCAAGTCACCGAACAAACCGCCCCGGGCGACCTGATTTCGATTCGAGCATCGTGGCCTGATGCCGTGCCTGTGACGGAACTTCCCGAATCGGCTTTACCGCCCAACTGGAAAGCGGTCCCGGCTTCCACGGAGATGAAAGACATCGGTACGGCGTGGTTGAAGGAAGGACGAACGGCTGTTCTCGTCGTGCCTTCGGCCGTCAGCCCCCGGGAACGAAATCTACTGCTGAACCCGAAACATCCCGACATGAACTTCCTGCAGGCCGACTCCGGGCAGCCGGCAGCTCCGCGGAACAGAGCGAGTTCCTTGGTGGCGTGGCTTCCCATGTCGACATGCACTTGGTCCCCGCGCTCGCGCTTGGGGCTTCTTGTCGGGAGGTACAGTCTCCCGATCGTGAGGAGCCGGTCGGGGGCACGCGCAGCCGCCGGGGAATGTTTGCGACTCACGAGCAACGCCCCGTCGGCCACGCGGGCATCCTGTAGCAAAATCCCCCGGCGGCGAGCATGCCACCGCCGGCGAACCAATCCGGCACCGCATCGATGCCACCCGTAATCCCCGCGCTTGCGCTTGGGGCTTCCTAAGAGCCCGGCGGCGAGCATGTCACCGCCGGCGAACCAATCCGGCACCGCATCGATGCCACCCGTAATCCCGCGCTCGCGCTTGGGGCTTCCTGAGAGCCCGGCGGCGAGCGCTCTTAGGATCGCCTGAGTCGCCGCGGCGATAGCATGACGTGCCTTTGGCCGCCCCTCAGCCAGCGTTCCACCACAGTCGGGTGCACTTGAGAGTCGAACCCCCGGGCCGCCCGCCGCGTAGAACTCACGACGCTCGTCTCCGTGCCGTCGCACCACTGTGAGGAATCCGTCCACCATGCCCATCGCCCGCTCGCTCGTTCCAATCGCCCTCGCCCTCGCCGCCCTGCTCCTCCCAGCGTCGGCTGCCGAGGCGCGGAGCCCCCGCAACCCCTATTCGAGCTTCAACCTCTCGGGCATTAACTACGGCGCTCAGCAATGGGAACGCGCCCAGCGGCAGGGCAAGCGGGTCTGGCCCTACTACAACACACCGTCGGGAAGGAGGGGGCGGGGAGGCACAGTCGGCGTCGTCGGCGCCGGTGGTGGCGTGATCAGCAGCGGCGGTTTCCGATCAGGCAACCGCGGGCGGCGGTAGGCCCGCGTCAGCCCTGCTGCACCGGCGGATCGTCCTGATACATCCGATACTTCTTGGTGACGATCGCGCCGCCGCGTTCGAGTGTTCGCTTCGAGAGGTGGTTGCTCTCGAGCACCCAGGAAAACTCCACCTCCTCAAGCCCCCAGGCAATGAACCGGTGGGCGAGGGCCTCCATCAGCACCAGCCCGATGCCCCAGGCCTGGTATTCGGGGATCACGTTAGTGCTGATCGCCCGCAGCCGCTTGATGGCCTTTTTGTTCCAGAGCAGCCGCAGGAAGCCGAGGGGGAAGAGCCGACCGTCGATCGCCTTGATCCGGGAGTTGTAGTCGAGCAGGCAGAAGACCGCGCCCACCGGCTTGCCGTTGATCTCCGCCACAAGGGCGAGTTCCGGTGCGATGAGAAACTTGAGGCTCGCCGCCATGTGGTCGACCTCACGCTCGGAGAGCGGCACGAAGCCCCACGTGCCCCCCAGGCTCTCGTTATAGATGTGCAGGAACATCCGCACTTCCTCGGCGAACCTGCTGCGGTCGAGCGGCCGGACAGTGACTCCAAACCGGTCCTTCACTCCTGCCACCATCGTCGTGAGCTTGGGGTCGAGCGTGCCGAGCATCGACACCGCCCCCCAGAAGGCGTACATGTCCTCGATCTTCCCGAAGCCAGCGTCCTCAACGAGATACGCATACCACGGCCGGTTGTGGGTCATCATGAAAAACGGCGGCGTATCGAAGCCCTCGATGAGCAGACCACACTCGTAGTTGAGGCTGGGATTCGCCGGGCCGCGAATGCTTGTCATCCCCTGGGCATGCAGCCAGTCGCCCGCCGCCTGAAAGAGCGCCCGTGACGCAGCGGTGTCGTCGTCACACTCGAAAAACCCAAAAAACCCGCGCTGCTCCTTGTACCGCTCGATGTGGCCGGCGTTGACGATCGCCGTGATCCGGCCCACGTCGCGGCCGCCGCGGGTAACAAGGAATGACCGGCTCTTCGATCTCTCATAAAACGGATGCGGCCGAAAGCCGAGCAGCTCCTCCTGGGACATGATCAGGGGTGGCATCCAGCAGGGGTCGTTCTGGTAGATCCGCCATGGCAGGCGGACGAACCGCTTCTGCTGGCTGCGTGTCTCGACGGGCTGGATGGCGATCTCGGTCACAAAATCCTCCTCTTGGGGCTGCATCTTGGGTCGCAGCCGAGGCGTTCGTCAATTGGAGCGCCGAAGCCGATCACGACCGCGATACACTCAAGTGTCGCGCCCGCTCCTCCTCCCCTTCGAGAAACGTTGCCTCCATGCCGCACATCCTCGTCGTCGAGGACGAGCAGCATCTCGCCTTCGGAATCAAGTTCAACCTCGAAGCCGAGGGCTATACGGTGACCGCCGTCGGTGACGGTCCGGCCGCGCTCGACCTTTTGGCATCCGCGGCGAGGTCGGTCGACCTGATCGTGCTCGACCTGATGCTTCCCGGCATGAGCGGCTACGCCGTCTGCGAGGCGATCCGAGCGAAGGGCGACAATCTGCCGGTCGTCATGCTCACCGCCCGTACGCTCGTCGAGGACCGGATCCACGGCTTCAACGCCGGCACCGATGTCTACCTGCAGAAGCCCTTCGATCTGGAGGAGCTGCTCTCAGTGATCCGCAACCTGCTTGTGCGGCGGGGCCGTGAGGACCGGACGGTGGCCGACCCCCCCGAGTCACCCCGCGGCGCCATCCACCGCTTCGGCTCCGCCGAGGTCAACTTCGAGACCTGGGAGGCAACCCGAGCGGGCACGCCGTTGAAACTCACGAGCTTGGAAATGAAACTCCTCCGCTACCTCGTGGAACACGAGGGCAAGGTCGTGACCCGCGAGGAACTGCTCACCAAGGTCTGGGGCATGAACCGGCCGCCAGCGACGCGCACCGTCGACACCTTCATGCTCAACCTGCGAAAGACCTTCGAGGACGACTCCTCGCGACCCGTGCACTTCCTCTCGGTCCGCGGCACCGGCTACAAGTTCGTCAGCGGCCCAGCAGCCGCGCCGCGGCCCGGCCCGGATCGGGCTCCTTGAGAAGCGACTCGCCCACGAGCATGGCACCGATCCCGGCGGCCTCGAGCAGCTCGACATCGGCCCGCGTGCGGATGCCGCTTTCCGCGACGAGCACACATTCGTCGGGCACCCGGTCGCGCAGGCGGAGCACCGTCTCTAGGTCGGTCGTCATCGTCTTCAAGTCGCGGTTGTTGATACCAATCAGGGTGGCCCCCAGATCGAGCACTCGCGAGAGGTTGGCGGGGTCGTGCAGCTCGACCAGCGGAGTCATACCGAAGTCGAGGATCTCGCGGTATAAGCTCCGCAACTGGCAGTCATCGAGGCATTCGGCGATCAGGAGCACCGCGTCTGCTCCGTGGGCCCGGGCCTCGATCACCTGATAGCGGTCGATCACGAAATCCTTGCGGAGCACCGGTAGTGGCACGGCGATCCGCGCACTCTCGAGATCCACGAGGCTTCCGCCAAACCCCAGGCCATCGGTCAGCACCGACAGGCAGCTCGCGCCGGCGGTCGCGTAGCCGCGGACGACTTCCTCGATCGTGCCAGCAGAAAGGATCGTGCCGGCCGATGGACTCTTTCGCTTGAACTCTGCGATCAGTTTGATGGGCCCCGGCGCGGCCAGAGCCCCGAAAAAATCCCGCGGCGGCGGTGCAACAGCCAGCCGTCCCTCGAGCGCCGCGGTCGGCACGCGTTCCCGCGCCGCCGCCACTTCGAGCCTCTTCCGCGCCACGATGTCGTCAAGAATGTCTGGCATGCGGGAGCGCCTCGGGAATCGTCTGTGGTGCGGAACGGGAGGCGGCTTCAGTGCCGGAAGTGCCGCCGCGACGTGAACAGCATCGGGATTCCCGCCGCGTCGGCCGCCGCGATCACCTCAGCGTCGCGCTTGGAGCCGCCCGGCTGGACGATCGCCGCGATGCCGGCCTTCGCGATCAACTCGATTGAGTCGGGGAACGGAAAGAAGGCGTCGGAGGCGAGCACACCCCCCTTCGCTTTGCTGCCCGCCTTTTCCAGGGCGATCCGCACCGCGTCGACGCGGCTCGTCTGGCCGATGCCGGCGCCAGCGAGACTCGTACCGTGGCAGACGGCGATCGCGTTGCTCGTCAACCGCCGAACGAGCGTGAAGGCGAAGTCGAGATCCTGCGTAAGGGCCGCGGCGGGAGCCGTCTGTGTCACTACCCGCCACGTCGCTGGATCATCACAGACATCGTCGGGCCGCTGGGCAAGAATCGCGCCCGCGACGCTGCGGAGCTCCAGGCCGGCGGTCGCCTCCCACGGGTCTCCCGCGGGCACCTCGACGAGCCGCACGCTTCCCTTCCACGTCGGCCGGGTGGTGAGCATCTCGACGGCCTCCTTCGCGAAGGCCGGAGCTGCGACCACTTCCACGAACAGGCCTGGGGCGCAGAGCAGCTCCGCGCAGTCGCGGTCGAAGAGCCGGTTGACGGCCACGATCGATCCGAAGGCGCTTGTCGGGTCGGCCGCCATCGCAGCGGCGAGGGCGGCCGCGACGGTCGGGTCGGTGGCCGCGCCGCAGGGGTTGGTGTGTTTGACGACGACGGCCGAGGGCTCCTGCAGCAGGCCGGCCAGCCGCGTGGCGGCGTCGAGATCGAGCAGGTTGTTGTAGGAGAGCTCCTTGCCGCAGAGCTGCTTGAGCCCCGCCAGCCCCATGTGCGTGCCGGCGGGGGCGTACATGGCCGCGGACTGGTGCGGGTTTTCCCCGTACCGCAGCGGGAGGCGGCGGTCGAGCTCGAACGTCACCCTCGCGGGCAGCGGCGGCTCGTCGCCGGCGTCACCCACGGCCGCAGGCCGCTCTCCAGGCTCGGCCACGAGGCCCGCATGCCGTGCCATCCAGCGGGTGATCACGGCGTCATACCGGGCCGTATGGTCGAAGGCCGCCGCGGCAAACTGTCGCCGCTCCGCCAGCGAAGTGCCGCCGCGTCCGATCGCGGCGATCAAGGCATCGTATTGCGCGGGGCTCGTGACCACCGTCGTAAACGCGTGGTTCTTGGCCGCCGCCCGCACGAGGCTCGGGCCGCCGATATCGATCAGTTCGATCGCCTGGGCAGGCGTGCAGTCGGGCTTCGCGATCACGCTCTGAAAGTCGTAGAGGTTGACGATCACCGCGTCGAACCGCTCGATCCCGTGATCCTCGAGAACGGCGAGATCGTCGGGCCGGTCACCCCGGGCGAGAATGCCGGCGAAGATATTGGGGTGGAGCGTCTTGACCCGGCCGTCGAGCACCTCGGGGAAACCAGTGATAGCCGATACGTCGTCGACGACAACGCCCTGACTTGCCAGAGCCGTGGCGGTGCCACCGGTGCTGGCGACGCGAACCCCCGCAGCCTTGAGAGCGGCGGCGAGCCGGTCGAGGCCCGTCTTGTCAAACACGCTGACGAGCACGCGGCGGATCGGAACGACGTCGACCGCGGACGGAGTGGGGTTGGCATGGGTGGTGTGCATTGAGCCGATTAGAACAGCCGCGCGGCGGCTGAACAGGGCATGCCTTCGCACCCGTGGCGGCGGCGTCACGAGCCCGCGGGCAACTCCACCTCGAAGATGGTGCCCGGCGGCGGCAGCCGACCCTTCAGGGTCACCGTGCCCCGCATCTGCCGCACGAGCGCTTTGACGAGAAACAGGCCCAGACCGGTGCCGGGCGTCGACCGCTCGAGCTCGCTCCCCAGCCGTACGAACCGGCGAAAGATCTGCGGTCGCAAGGCGACGGGGATGCCTGGCCCGCGGTCGGCCACGCGCACAAGGACCTTCCCGCGCGGGGTCAATGCCGCCGTCACCTCTACGTCTGGCTCGGGAAGCGAATACTTCACCGCGTTGTCGAGCAGGTTACGGAGCACGATCTCCACGTCGGCCGACCGCCCCGCGACGGCCAACGGCGGGCCGCCGACGACCCCGCACTCCAGCCGCACCCGCTCCTCAGACACGCCGTGACGCTGCGCGACGGCGGCTCGCACCTGCCGCAGCACCGGCTCGAGCAGGGTCGTGTCGCCACCTGCCTGCGGACGGCGTTGCAGGGTCTTGGCGGCGTCGAGCAGGTGATCGATCAGCTTGTCGAGACGCTCGACGTCTTGGAGCATGATCCGATGGAAGTCGGCCTGTTGCTCGGGAGGCACCGCCCGCCTCCCGAGCGTCTGGAGCGAGAGCTTGAGCGAGGCGAGCGGGCTCTTGAGTTCGTGCGTCACGCTGTCGATAAAGTTGCTCTGCCGCTGCGACAGCGCGATCGCCTTCACCGTCAGGGCGAAGTAAACAATCACCCCCACGAGCACCACCACAAGCAGCGCGACGCCCACGCCGAGAACAGTCCAATAGAAGATGGCATTCCGCGAGCCGAGCGCCGCCGCGATGCTCACGAGCACCCAGCCGACTGCCAGTGCGATGATCGACGCGATCAGAACGACGCCGAGCAGGATCGGCCAGCCGAGCGAGCGACGCGGTTCCATGGGATGCTCCCGCTCCCCGGCGTATGCTGGGGAGCGACGCCATGATGCACGACCGACCGCCCCACCGCGACCTCTCCCCGCCCGGCGACGCTCCGGCTGGACGATCGCGGCCTGAAATCCGGCTCGTGGCGGGCGGCACGGCGGTCGTCTTCTCCTGGACCGGCGACCGGTGGCGGCACGTGGTCATCACCCCGGAAGGGCGGGCTTTCGAGTCGATCGACGCGACGGAGGGCGGCGACCCGCGGTGGCCAGCCTCGCCGCCGCTCGTCGAGGTGTCGTCCGTCCGGACCGAACGGGGGCCGGCGATCCTGGCCGTGGGCCTCGCCGGACGATCGCACTTTTCGGCGAGCATCGTGCCCCAGCCGTCGACGCCCGACACCCTCCTGTTTGAGATCGCTTGCCGGCTCCAGGAGACGCCCGCGTGGCTCGGCTCCAGCTACTGGGGCGGCGGCGACCGCATTCGAGTGGCCGCCGACTCCTCTGCGATCGCCCTGCCGAGCACCGTGCAGTGGGCCTACACGATCGGGCCGGCCGGCCTCCAGACGCTGGCCCGGCCCGGCGAGCCCGCTGGGGCGTGAACGGGCGACCTCAGCCGCATCTTGCGATCACTCCGCCGATCGATCACATTCATGCGATCCTGGGCACATCCGTTTCCTCCCCTCTCCCCTACCTCACGGCCGCATCGCCATGTTTGACGTCATTGAGCGACTCAAGGCTGATTGGACCGACAAGTATGTGGTGATCGACTCACTCGCTCCAGAGCTCGCGCGGTTCGCGCGGTCGACCGGGCAGGTCCGGACGGTCAACATGAACGGCCGCTGCCTGGTGGAGTTTGACCAGTACAACAACACTGGCTGGTATGACATCGACCCCTCCTGCCTGAAGATCGTCCCGAAGCCGCTGCCCAAGCCAGCCGAGCCGAAAGAGAAGGCGGCCAAACCGGCAGCCAAGGCAACTGCGCCAGCGGCCAAACCGGCAGCCAAAGCGGCTGCCAAGCCCGCGTCTGCCGGCGTGAAGAAACCCTCGATTGCCGATATCTTGGCCGCCGCCCGAGGCAAGGCCGCCGCGCCGCCCAAGGCTTTGGCAGAGGTTCCGGCAGAGGTTCCGGCAGAGGTTCCGGCAGAGGCCCCGGCAGAGGCCGCCCCCGAGCCCGAGGCGGTGGCTGAACCCACCGTGACCCCGCAGCAGACCGCAGTATCCAAAAAAACTGCGACGCCGAAGAAGTCGACCGGCGGCCTCCCGACCACCACCGCGGATAAGATCGCCTGGTGCCGGGCCACCGATGCCAAGGGCTGATGCCTCGCCGGGGCCACCGGCCATGTTTTCTCCAACTGTCCAGTTCGCAGGGGAACACTCATGCCTAGGTCTTTGCTTGCTGCTGTAGGTCTCGCGATGATTCTGTCCGCCGTCGGCTGCCGGCCGCTCTCGCAACACCCCATTGTCGTTGAGGCAATCGAGGAGGTTCGCGGCAACACTCGCGTCGCCGAGGTTCTCGGTGCGCCGGTGACCTGCTCCACCGCAGTGCGGGGGACGGCGAACGAGACTGATGGCATCGCATCGCTCCAGTTCGATGCTAATGGATCGAAAAAGAAGGGCATCGTGGCGGTGGAGGGGAAGAAGACCCGCGACGAGTGGGGGGTGACGATGCTCGAACTCCGGCCGGCGAGCGGCGACAAAATCAGCCTGACTGCCGACCTCGAGGCCCGCACCGGCACCGACACGCCGAAGTTCGACCCGGGCGCCCAGCCTGCGTCACCAGCCCAGTCGACACCGCCCCCGGGCGACATTGAGATCGTGCTGCCACCCGGCCCGCCGGGTCAGTGAAGCCACGCGGATTGACCCGGTTTTTCTGGTCCGTTTTTCAGCGCGACGAAATGTTTGACTCGCGCACTCCCGGGTCCATAATGTGTCGGTGCTCGTCGTTTGCCGCACCCGCCACGGCTCCCCTGCCGTCCCGTCCGCGGGGCAGATTTTACTGATGCGTCCGTCGGGCGTATGTGGTCGCAACGACGGGAACAGTAACAACCTGGGCCGACGGGACGTTCCGTCAGCCTGATGGTTCACAGCAACTTGAGTTGAAAAGGAGTGGTTTCGTTCCGATGGCCCGGATCCGCAATGTCTTCGAAATCATCGAACTGTACGGTCACGACGAGAACTTCGAGCCCCAGTGCATGTCGGAGTTTTTCCCGACCACTGCCCCTGCCGGTTCCAAGCAAAAGATCGACATCCTCGCTGAACGCATTCAGCGTGGCATGCCGCTGTGGCATCCCGAGGATTCCACTGAGTCGTCATCGTCGCTGGTTGGCGCCGGAGCCGACTGAAAATCCAGTACACACCTGCCGCATGTGTCATGCAGTTTGATACGAACTCACGACAACGCCCTCCGCAGCTTCGGCCTCGGAGGGCGTTGTGCTTTTGGTTGTGGGCTTAGCGGCGGCGGCCGCGAAGGGCCTGCTCAATGTCGCGCCGGGCTGTATCGGCCTTGAGCTTCTGCCGCTTGTCGTGGGCTTTCCGGCCCCGGCCGATGCCGAGCAGCACCTTCACTCGGCCGTCCTTGAAGTACATCTTCAATGGCACGAGCGTCATCCCCTTCTCGAAGGCGTGCCCGGCAAACTTCGTGATCTCGCGGCGGTGCAGCAGCAGTTTCCGCGGTCGCTTCGGCTTGTGATTGAGCTGGTTGGCCTTCTCATATTCCGGGATGTCGCAGCCCAGGAGCCAGACCTCGTTGCCGTCCACGCGGCCGTACGCCTCCTCGATCGACATCCGCCCGCCACGAAGGCTCTTCACCTCGCTGCCAACAAGAGCAATCCCGCACTCGAGGGTGTCGATGATCTCGAAGTCGTGACGGGCCTTGCGATTCTCAGCCACGACCCGCTCGGCAGGTTTCTCGTCGCCGCTTTTTTTCGCGGGCTTGCGGGGGGCTGGTTTTGTGGGCTTCGGGGCTGACACGGGCGTGACCGACATGGTGCGGGGCGATTTCGAGACAGTACACTTTACGGGTTTGAAGACACCGCGTCCTGCCGGATTCTCCAACCCATCCTCCCGCCTCGGAGTCATCAATGATCGCTTCGCCGGAATCCCGGTCAATCTTCCCTGCCTGGTGGGCCGTGGCGGCCGGGGTCGCCATGCTCGTCATGCTCGGCGGCATGTGGATGCCGGTCGTCAACGCCAGAGACGCGGCGACGGCGGAAGTGGCGGCGACCCCTGGTTTCGTGCCCGGCGAAGAGCGTCCTGACGCCGATGACCCAGTCGTGCAGGTGCCTGGCGGCTGGATGGTGCCGTACGACGAGACGATCCCCGGCAGCGACGTCGTCTTCCGGATGATCCCGGTGCCCGGCGGCACATTCGGTATAGGCAGCCCCGCTGGCGAGGCCGACCGGTCCGCCGACGAGGGGCCTACCTTCGAGGTCGTGATCGAGCCGTTTTGGATCAGCCGGTGCGAGGTGGCGTGGGCAGAGTACAAACCGTACATGGCGGCCGGCGAACTCTTCAAGGCGATGGAGTCGGCCGGCATCCGGCCAGTCACCGCCGACAACGAAGCCGACGCGGTGACCGCGCCTTCGAGTCTCTACGACCCCACCACCACGTTCGTCAACGGCGAGGACGACGCCCTGCCAGCGGTGACGATGACCCCGTTCGCCGCGCGGCAATACACCAAGTGGCTTAGCGGCTTGACCGGCCGGTTCTACCGCCTGCCCGCCGAGAGCGAGTGGGAATACGCCTGCCGGGCTGGTTCGCAGACGCCGTGGAACACCGGATCCGACGCGGCGAGCCTCGACGAGGCAGCCTGGTTCGCTGACAACTCCGACGAGACGACGCACCCGGTCGGCGAGAAGGAGCCCAATGCCTGGGGGCTCCACGACATGCACGGCAACGTCGCGGAATGGGTGGTCGACGAACTCGTGGCCGGCGGCTATGCGAGGCAGGCCGCGCTGCCCCAGCCGGTGCCGGTCGCCGCGGCGATCACCTGGCCGCAGAAGCTCTATCCCCGCGTGCTGCGGGGCGGCGCCTATTACGACGAGCCGGCCCAGTGCAGGAGCGCCGCACGCCGCGGCTCCCGCGACGCCGGCGGCACGGCGGAAGACCCCGACTGGAAGGACATCGACCCCAACCTGCCCAAGAGTCCCTGGTGGTATACCGAAGAGCCCGCCCTCGGCGTGGGGATGCGGCTCGTGCGTCCCCTCACGGAAGGCGACATCGACGCCCGCCGCCGCTGGTGGGATGCCGACGTCGAAAGCATCAAGTACGACACCGCTGATCGCATGCAGCAGGGCCGAGGCTCACGGGGCATCGTCGATCCACAACTGCCTGCCGAACTCAGGGCCGAAGGCCTGATCGATTGAAGGAGCATTTCCGATGATTCATCTCCGCGCCACGATCTGCCTCGCCGTCCTGCCGCTCGCCTGCGGCGTGGCGCAGGGCGGTGACTGGCCTGATTGGCGTGGGCCGCTCGAGGATCGGCACTACGCTGGCCCGCCGCTCGTCACGTCATTCGACTCGGAGCAGGGCACCAACGTGCTCTGGAAAAACGACGAGGCCGGCGGGATCTCCACGCCCGTGATCATGGAGGGCAGGCTGTTCACCCTCGTGCGGCACGCGCCGGGAACGGCGGCGGAGGCGGAGAAGGTGCTCTGCCTCGACGCCGCCACTGGCAAGAAACTCTGGGAGAACGTGTTCAACGTCTACCTCTCCGACGTGCCGGCCGAGCGGGTCGGCTGGTCGGCCGTGGTCGCCGACCCCGCCACGAATACCGTCTTCGCCCACGGTGTCTGTGGCGTGTTTACCGCCATCGACGCCGCCACCGGCACGACGAAATGGCAGCGGTCACTCCACGAGGAGTTTGGTTTCCTCTCCACGTACGGCGGGCGGACGAACGTCCCGGTGGTGTTCGAGGACCTCGTCATCGCCAGCGCCGTCGTCACCGGCTGGGGCGACACGGCCCGGCCTGCCCACCGCTTTCTGGGTATGGACGCGGCCACGGGGGAGGTGCGCTGGATGAACGGCACCAAGGAACTGCCTGAAGACACGACCTATAGCACGCCGTCGCTCGCGAACCTTGGCGGCCAGGCGGCCCTCGTCTTCGGCTCGAGCGACGGCAGCGTCTGGAACTTCCAGCCGCGGACGGGCAGGGCCGTCTGGAACTTCAAACTCTCCCGCCGCGGCATCAACACATCACCGCTCATCGACGGCGAGACAGTGATCGTCTCGCAGTCGGAAGAGAACCTCGACAACACGTCGATGGGCTCCGTGACCTGTTTCAAGGGCGTGAGCACGGGTGACATCACCGCCACCAACGTCGTCTGGCAGAAGAAGGGCGTGATGGACGGCCGGTCGATGCCGGTCGTGCTCGGTGATCGCGTCTACTTCGTCGATGACGGCGCGAAGGTCTACGCCTTCGACAAGGCCACTGGTGAGCCGATTGGTAAGCCAGTGAAGCTTCTCGGTACGATCGTCCGCGGCAGCCCGCTCGTGGCCGACGGCAAACTCTCCATCTGCTCGACGGGCGGCTGGCACGTGCTCGAGCCGACCAAAGACGGCCTGAAGTTCGTGAATCGGATGCGGCTTGACGAGGACGACGAGGTGACGGCCTCCCCGATCGCCTCGAACGGGCTCGTCTATCTCACGACGGCCGCCCGGCTCTATTGCCTCGGCACGCCGGCAACGCTGACATCCTCGTCAGCCAGCGTCGCCCCCGCCCGACCGCAGGCCGTTTCGAAGGCGACGCAGGGCCCGGCAGGCGACCCCGCGTGGGTGCAAGTCGTGCCGGCGGAGGCGCAGATCGCCGCCGGTGAACCGCTCACCTTGAAGGTTCGGCTCTTCGACGCGGCGGGCCGGTTCGTGAAGGAGTCGCCAGCCGAGTTCACTGCGACGGCCGGAACGGTGTCGGCCGACGGCACCGCCGTCGCCCCGGCCGGCAGCCACACGGCGGCGATCGTCACGGCGAAAGTCGGAGGCCTCGAAGGCAAGGCCCGCATTCGTTCGATGCCGCTACTGCCCTGGAAGTTCGACTTCGAGGACATCCCACTTACTGCCGATCCCAAGACGGGCGCTTTGAAGGGCGAGCCGCCGCTGCCCTGGATCGGCATGCGGTATCGCCACGTCGTCCGCGAGGTCGACGGCTCGAAATGCCTCGTGAAGGTCACGACCATTCCCAAAGGCACGCGCAGTCAGGGCTGGATCGGGCCGATCACGCTCCACGACTACTCCATCCGCGCTGAGTTCCGCGCCCAAGAGACGGGCGTCGAGAAGCCGGGCTCGCCGGCCAGTGACACACCCAAAGCGGCCGGCACCGATGCCGACGCCTTCGCGAAGGCATTTGGCAACCCAGCCGCGCTTGAAAAGGCCCGGATGCCCGACATGGGGCTCATCGCCCAGCGGTATACGCTGGACTTGATGGGCGCCGCGCAACAACTCCAGCTGCGATCGTGGCCACCGCAGGTGGCCACCTACTTCTCGAAGACGGTTCCGTTTTCGTGGGAGGCTGGCCGCTGGTATGTGATGAAACTCGAGGCCCGCACACGCGGCCCGGCCGCCCTGCTCCGCGGCAAGATCTGGCCGCGAGGCACGCCCGAGCCCATAGCCTGGACAATCGAAGCCACACACGAGGCGGGCAACCTCCAGGGCAGCCCCGGCTTCTTCGGCAACTCGAAAGATTCCGAGATCTACATCGACAACGTGACTGTGGAGGCCGTGAAATGACGCTTCTTTCGCTCAAACAACCGCATCCCGCGCAGCTCGGGGCTGCCCCTGCCGGGGCGACGGCGTTGCTGGCCAGCAATGCCAGGATGGCGGAGCGCCAGCCAGCATCGAGTGAGCGGCGGCCAGGATGGCCGCAGGGAACGTCCGGCGACACGGCGGGGGCAGCCCCGAGCAGGCCCTTCTGTGCGGTCGCCCTCGTATCGTGCCTGCTCCTTCTGCCCTCGACAGCTCAGGCCGCCGACTGGAACCAATGGGGCGGCTCGCCGAGCCGCAACAACGTGCCGCAGGTCAAGAGTCTGCCAACGGAATGGGCCCCGGGCGACTTCGACCCCGACACCGGCGACTGGAAGCCGCAGACGAGCAAGAACGTCGCCTGGGCGGCGGCCCTCGGCAGCCAGTCGTATGGCAACCCCGTGGTCGCCGGAGGCAAGGCGTTCGTCGGCAGTAACAACGGGAAGGGCTGGCTGAAACGCTATCCGCCGGCCACCGACCTCGGCTGTCTGTTGGCCTTCGACCTCAAGAATGGCTCGTTCCTCTGGCAGGACTCGAGCGAAAAGCTCCCCACGGGGAGAGTCCACGACTGGCCGCTCCAGGGGATTTGCTGCGCGCCGCTCGTGGAGGGCGACCGGCTCTGGTACGTCACGAGCCGTGGCGAGGTGAAGTGTCTCGACACGGAGGGATTCCGCGACGGCGAGAACGACGGCCCCTTCACGACCGAAAAAGTGCAGGCCGACGACGAGGCCGACGTCGTCTGGACACTCGACATGATGAAGCAACTGGGCGTCTCGCAGCACAACATGTGCTCCTGCAGCGTCACCAGCGCGGGCGATCTGCTGTTCGTCAACACGGGCAACGGCGTCGACGAGGGGCACTTAAACCTCCCCAACCCCGACGCACCGAGCTTTCTCTGTCTCGACAAGCGCGACGGCCGGGTGCTCTGGGCCGACGGCTCGCCTGGCGCCTACGTGCTGCACGGCCAGTGGTCGAGTCCGGCCTACGCCGAACTCGGCGGTGTGCCGCAGGTGCTGTTTGGCGGCGGCGACGGCTGGCTCTATTCGTTCGACGCCCGCGGCGACGGCGGATCATCTTCGTCGGGCCCAGGCCGGGCAAAACTCCTCTGGCAGTTCGACTGCAATCCCAAGGAGTCAAAATACACGCTCGGCGGCCGCGCGGACCGCAATCACATCATCGGCACACCGGTGGTTCACGACGGCCTCGTCTACATCGCGGTGGGCGAAGATCCCGAGCATGGCGAGGGTGTCGGCCATCTCTGGTGCATCGATCCCACCAAGCGGGGCGATGTATCGAGCGAGCTCGCTCTGAGCCTCGCCAACCCCAACACGCCCCTGCCCCGCCGCCGGGAGCAGGCGGTGATCAAGGAGCAGGGGGAGGTCGTGCGGCCCAACCCCAACTCTGCCGCCGTCTGGCACTACCCCGGGTTCGACACCGATAAGAACGGCAAGCTCGCCTTCGAGGAGACCATGCACCGCACCTGCGGCACGGTAGCCATTCACGAGGGTCTGCTCTACGTTGCCGATTTCAGCGGCCTGTTCCACTGCCTCGACGTCACGACGGGCAAGCCGCTCTGGACGCACGACATGCTCGCGGCCAGCTGGGGCTCTCCCCTGATCGCCGCCGGCAAGGTCTACATCGGCGACGAGGACGGCGACATCACGATCTTCAAGCTTGGCAGGGAGTTGGAAATCCTGGGCGAGATCAACATGGGCAACAGCGTCTATTCGACCCCGATCGCCATCGGCGACACTCTCTACATCGCCAACAAGAGCCATCTCTTCGCCATCCGTGAGGGCGCCACGCCGGCGCAGTGATTCCATGATTGTCTCCGTTCGCTGCTGGGTCGCCAGACTCCCGTCTGCCTGCCTGCTTTTCATCTGCTGTGCCCTCGATGCCGCCCCGGCCGCCGAGCCGACGCCGATCGACTTGGTCCGCACGGCGCAGCGAATCGCCTTCCTCGGCGACTCCATCACGCAGGATGGCCGCTGGGTGGCCGATCTCGCCGCCTGGATGGAGTTTGAAGGACTCACCGCCGAGGTGATCAACGTCGGGCTCTCGAGCGAGACGGTGTCGGGGCTCTCCGAAGAGGGGCACGCGGACGGCACGTTTCCCAGGCCCGATCTCTTCGAACGACTCGACCGCGTGCTCAAGGTCGTGCGACCTGATCTCGTGCTCGCCTGCTACGGAATGAACTGCGGCATTTACCAGCCATTCGACGAAGCCCGCTTTGGAAAGTTTACCGCCGGCATGGAGCGGCTGCACGCCGCCGTCGAAAAGACCGGGGCCAAGATCATCCACCTCACGCCGCCGATGTACATCGCTCTCCCCGGCACACCCGGCCCTGCGGGCGACACCAACTACGACGCCGTGCTCGCCAAGGAATCGGAGTGGCTGCTCGCGAAGCGGGCTAGCGGCTGGTGCGTGATCGACGTGCACGGACCGATGAAGGGGGCGCTCGACGAGCGGCAAAAGCTGGATCCGACGTTCACCTTCAGCCCCGACTCCGTCCATCCGAACGACGAGGGCCACTGGGCGATCTGTCGGGCCGTGCTGGCCGGTCTTGGAGCCGAAGCGGCGGCGACGGCCGACGATCTGCCGACGACCCTGGCCGCCTTTCTTCCCGACGTGACGCTGCGGATGCAGCTCCTCCGCGATGCGTACCGGGAAGCCGCCGGCCATCTTCGCCCCGGCACGCCCCGCGGGCTCCCTCTCGCCGAGGCCGAGGCCAAGGCTCGTCACCTGACCGACCTCATCCGCGCACGACGCCTCCAGTTACGCGGCGCGAAGCACGCCAGTGGAGAGTGGCGGATGGCGATCGAGTGGCCACGGCCGAAGATCGTGGATCCGGGCCCGGCGCCGACCGCTCCGGCATCAATCCCAGCCGATGCGGTCGTGCTATTCGATGGCAATGACATGGCAGCCTGGGCCAACGGCCAAAACTGGCCCGTGGCCGACGGCGTCGTCACCGTGGGCAAGGGACCGATCGAAACGAAGCAGGGCTTCGGCGATTGCCAGCTCCACGTTGAGTTCCGCCTGCCAGCACCTGCCACCGGCAAGGGGCAGGGCCGCGGCAACTCCGGCGTGTTTCTGATGGGCAAGTACGAGATCCAGGTGCTCGATTCCTTCGAGGACGGCACCGACGGGCCACTCACCTATCCCGACGGCCAGTGCGGAGCCCTCTACAAGCAGCGACCGCCGGCGGTAAACGCCTGCCGCCGGCCGGGCGAGTGGCAGACCTACGACATCCTGTTTACGAGGCCTCGGTTTGCAGCCGACGGCACTGTCGAGAAGCCCGGTCGCGTGAGTGTGGTCCACAACGGTGTGGCCATTCACTCCGATACGGTGATCCTCGGACCGACGTATTGGCACGAGCCACCGACCTACCGCCAGCACGCCGACGCGCTGCCCATCTCGATTCAGGACCATGGCAACCCCGTGCAGTTTCGTTCGCTCTGGGTCCGATCGTTCGAGCCGATCGTTCCGCAGGCGAAGTAGCCTGCATGCATCCAGCCGCTCTGCCACCGACCACCCTTGCCACACAGTGCGATGAAGTCCGCACCCGTCGCAGCGGCCCCGGCGGCCAGCACCGCAACAAAGTCGAGACCGCCGTCGTGCTCGTCCACAGGCCGACGGGGGTCGCCGCAGAAGCCTCCGAGCGGCGTTCGCAGTCGGAGAACCGCCGCATGGCCCTTCGCCGGCTCCGGCTCCGTCTGGCCACCGAACATCGGACGCCGGCGGAGCCACAGCCGTCGGAACGCTGGCGGTCGCGAACCCACGGCCGGCAACTCCTCATCAGCGTGGGCCACGACGACTATCCGGCTCTGCTCGCCGAAGCCCTCGATCAGCTTCAGGCCTGTGGCTGGCAGATGGCACCAGCCGCGCAGAAGCTTGGCATCACCACCTCCCAGCTCATCGGCTTATTGAGGAAAGCGCCGGCGGCATGGGCCACCGTCAACACCCTCCGCGCCACCGCCGGCCTCAAGCCGCTGCGGTGAATCCTCCCTCGGCTCCCAGCCCGCGCATTGGGCCTACGGAGCGAGGAAGGCCGTCTCGATGATCCTGGCGCTGATGGCCGTGGCGATCGTCGGCTCACCGGAGACGATGGTCTCCTGCGGGGCCGACTGATAGACCACCGGATAAGCCTTCCGCCAGCCGGCTGCCAGCCAGCCGTCCTTGCGGGCGTCGAGCTGCTCCATCGGCAGCGGGCCGGCCTGTGCCAGTTCGCCCGGGAGCTTCAGTGGCTCCACGTCGACCACCTCCTTGAAGACCTTGTTGAATCGCTTCTGGAGGATCCGCCGCAGCGACGTCTGCGACACCGAGAGCTTCTCGCCGCCCCCCGGCACGAATCCCGGCGGGTAGATCTGCACGTCGCCATCGCGGACGAGACGGATCCCGGGGTGACCCGGCTCGATCCGATAGGCTGCCCAGACGTCCATCGCATCGAACTCCCGATCGCCGGAGGTGTAGCGGGTGCCCCGGACGGTCATCTTCACCCGGTTGTCTTCGACATCGAGATCGACGGGCCGCCGCTTCGCGAACGTGATCGACCAGGGCTGCTGGTCGGCATCGTTTTGAAGTTCCATCGGCACGGCGATGTTGTTCTTTTTCATCTGCTCCTCGACGAACTTCTGCGTGATCGTCCGGCCGCCGAGCGTGATCTCGGCGGTGTTGTTGACCATCGTCTCGTGAACCCGCGCCGAGAGCACGGCGTCGGGATCCACAGCCGGCGGGGCGGTGAAGGCCGCGATCTGGTCGGCGAGCGACTTGCGGGCCGTGACGCACAGCCGCGACTGGGTGGTATTCAACTGGAGGAGCTCGGGGTACCAGCCCCGCTCCATGAGCGGCTGGCGGAACTTCGCCTGGTAGTCACGCGAGGCTTGGCCGATCGCCGCCGACGTCTGCGACTCGAACTGCTCACGCACCTTCGTGCGGGCCTTGCCCTCCGCAATCGCCTCGACCTTGGGCCGCATCTCGGCGATCTTCTTGCTGGCGATCTTGCGGATCAGCCGCTGGCCGAACTTCTTGTTGACGCCAATGCCGGCCGTCCGCGTGTCGGTCGAGGCGCGGGCATCGACGGGCAGCGCGACGATTCGCTGGTCATCGATCAGCATTCGCTTGCGGGCATCGACCTTCGTGGTGCCGAAGGTGCGGACGGTGACCGGCCCCTGCGAGCCCTTCGTGTCGGAATGGTTCGTGGCGTCGAGGGCGATGTCGACCACGGCGTTTGCCGACGACGGCACGAAATCGAGCCGCACCACTCCCGTGGTGCGGCCGGTGCCCCGAACACGCGTGCCGAGCACGACATCATTGATGGGCGAGACGTCGTCGACGGGGCGATTTACACCCCTTGCCAACAGGCTTTCATCAACCTCGAGGAAGAGGTTGGGACGGCTCACGGCGCCACGGATGCGGGCGATGGCGCCGGGTGCCTGGCCGGAGTCTTCGAGCCGCGCGAGCAACGGGCCAACAGGGTCGAGTGACTCAGGAACGCCTGTCGAGGCACCGGCGGCGACGGCGGCCGCAAGCTTGTCGAGCCGTTGCAGATAGACCTCACCCGCCTGTGGGTTCGTGGCAGCGTCGGCTGCCTCGAGATACCCGGCCACGGCCCGACGGACGGCGGCGAACTGCGGCATCTCCAGACCGTTTTCGCCGGCGTCGAGCCGGCCGAAGACGCGGCGGAGTACGGAGGCGTCGGCATTCGAACCCGACGCCGCCTGCTGCTGAAGAGCGGTCCATTCGAGGTAAGTCTTCCAGTTGGTGCCGCTGGCACTGCGGGCCAGCAGACGGTCGAGCGGCCCGAGAGCCTCGCGGAGTTTCGAAGCTGCCGCAGCCAGCCGACCGGGCGACACCGGCCGAAACGCTTCGCCCTGACCGAGCGGTTGATCGGCCAGCGTGGCAAGATCGGCGGCCCGCACGGCCTCCGCATCGACCAACGCGAGGACGAGGGCGACGACGGGCAAGAAACGGGCGAGGCGAAGTGAAGTCATGCGGTCGTTCGTCCTGTGGTGCTGCGACTGGGGCCGAAACGGGGGGTGAGGCCGCCCCGGGTCGGAAGGGACGAAGTGTAGCCCGATTGGCTTTCCAGCCTCCACAGCAGCTTGCTGGCGGCCGAATTCCCCCCAACTGGGAATGCTGAACGTGGAATGTTCTCGCTCCCGGCTTTAAGCCGTTGCTGGCACGGGAGTTGCCGCAGATTGCGGCCGTCGTAAGTCATGCAAAGTCGACCCGATCGGCACAGTCAACGCAGCCCTTGCTGCTTGCCAGCGGCCGGCGCGAGGCGTTCAATCGCCGCTGTTCCCTGCCGGTTGCCCGGGCACAGAAGTGCCCTGCCTTCTCATGAGGTGTCTGATGTGCGTCACGTTTCTGCGGATCTGCTTGAGTGTCTTCGCGGCCGCAGCCGTCGCGGGGCAGTTAGTCTCGGCGGCGACGACGCTGTCAGCTGCCGCCGTCCCGCCTGCCGGCATCCAACGGATCGACGACTACGCCGCCGCCAGCGATGCCGCCCGGCAGACCGGGGCGATGCTGCTGGTGTCGATCGAGCCGCAGGGAGGCAAAAAGGGCGACGCCGCCGGCAGCCGGCTCGAGCGGCCCGACGTTCAGGAGCGGTTTGCCGCCAGCGGCACCCCCTGGGTCTTCTGTCGGCTCGGCCAGGCAGAGGCGGCAGCCCTTGTCGGCGATCCAAGCCTTGTCCAGATGCGGGGCGGCCCCGGTCTCTTCGTGGTCGACCACGCGCATGATCCCTGGCATGGGAGGATCGTCTCCATACTCCCCCGCACGCCAGGGAAGTATTACCGCTTCGCGGCAGAGCACATCGACGAGCTCGCGTCCCTTCCGCCGGCATCGCTGACGCAGCGGTCGATGATCATGGCCGTGCGGATTCATCCCGAGCGGCCCTCGAGCACGCAGGGTTCGTGCGACCCCGCACTCTGCCAAGAAGCCGAGGCCCACTCGGCCCATCAGGCCCGGATTCGCCGCCAGGGCCATCACGGCTGGGACGTGCGGTCGCAGCGGATCGGCGGATCGGCAGCGGAAGTCTGCGCCGAGAGTTGGGCACACCAGGATCTGCTCGACTCATGCGTCGACTGCGTGGCGAGTTGGCGGCAGTCAGCGGGCCATTGGCGGGCCGTCAGCGGCCAACACTCGGGCTACGGTTACGACATCCGCCGCGGGACCAACAGCATTTGGTACGCCACCGGCATCTTCCGGTAGCGCGAGGCTGCGGGACGCACGTGCTTCTACCGGCTGCGGGACGGCATGAGTTTCCTCGCGGGAGTATTTCGCACGACACGAGTCGAGGGTCTGAACACTGGTGAGCGAAATCCTCAACGCTCGTCACGCTCACGCCGATCCCTTCGCCTCGTCCAGCGAGGGGCTGCCTGCGGCTTCCTCGGAACGAACGCAGGCGTCAAACTCAGCGAGGGGCTGCCCATGCCCGGTCGCCGGCGTTGCTGGCCAGCGCAGGCAGGATGCCGAAGCGCAGGCAGCATCGAGTGAGCGCAGGCAGGATGCCGCAGCGAACGTCCGGCGACCGGGCATGGGCAGCCCCGAGCCTCGCGAACGTCCGGCGACCGGGCATGGGCAGCCCCGACCCCAGCCACGCCTACGGACCTGTGCGAGCCGTCAGACCACGGCGATTGCAGTGGCCGGAAGCACGAAGATCTTGCCGTCACCCATCCGGCCGGTGCGGGCGGCGGCTGTGATCCGCTCCACCACCTCGTCGACCCGGGCGTCATCGACCCACATCTGAATCTCGACCTTCGGCAGAAACGCCAGCGAATATTCGCTGTCGCCGTAGGCATCGAGATAACTCTTCTGTCGGCCATAACCCTTGACCTCGCGGACGGTGCAGGCCTCGAGTGGCGCCAGCTTGAGCGCTTCGAGCACCCGCTCCGCGAGAAACGGCTTGACGATGGCGATCACTTCCTTCATGGATCAACCAACTCAGGTCAACTAAAAAAGTTTTCGCCAAAGAGATTCAGCGTCGGTTGGGTGGTGACGGTGATGTCGCCCTTGACCTTCGTCTGACAGGCCAGCCGCATCTGCGACTCGTTGCCGATGTAGGCCAGCGACACCGCCATCCGGGCCGACTCCAAGAGCCCCCTCTTGCTACAGTTCTCCATGCCCTTGGTGATCAGCACCCGACAGCTGCCGCAGGAGCCGAAGCCGTGGCAGTTGGCGATCTTATGGATGCCAGGGTAGAGCTGCACCCCGGCCCGGATCGCTTCCTTCCGGAGATTCGCCCCGGCCGGCACCTGAATTTCCTTCTTTTCGTTAGCAAACGTGATCGTGGGCATGGAAACCTCGATGAAACGGGGACCTTTCGCCGATACTGTAGCCGGCTCTCGGACAACCTTCCAGCGACGAGGATTCGGTCGATGGCGGAACTCACCAAATATCAGCGGTCGATCGTCAAGAACTACTACGACAACCTCGACACAGCCCTGCTCCAGCGGCTGGGCGAGCAGGTCACCGATCTCTATCTCGCCGAAGGGAAAAAGCGGGAGAAGGTCTGGACGAGCGTCGTCGGGTCGCTGACGAAGCTGGGGGTGCCCCAGAAGCGGATCGACACGGTGCGGCAGTCGGACGATGCCCGTAAGCTTGCCACGCTCCTGCAGGAACTTCTGGCGAAGGATTGACCGGGCCGGGACGGCGCCGCATCCTGTGGGGCTTTGCGACCCGAAGGGCCCCGCTATGACCGCACCCGATGCCTCGACCGCACCCGACCGCGCCACGGTCGTCGATGCCCTTCGCTGGCAGAAGTTTCCCGTTCTTGACGACGGCTTCGTGGCACTTGTCGATTGCATGGGCGACGACGGCTCCGTCGTGCAGGCGGCGCGGGTGAGCTATGGCGAGGGCACGCGGAAGGTGAGCGACGACCGTCAGCTCATCCGATATCTCCTGCGGCATGCCCACACGACACCCTTTGAGATGGCCGAGCTGAAGTTTGTCGTCCGGGTGCCAATGGACTGCTGGCGGCAGTGGATCCGGCACCGCATGGCAAGCGTCAACGAATACTCGACCCGCTACTCGCTCGCCATCGACTCGATGCAGTCGACGGGCGACGACGAGTGGCGCAGCCAAGCGGTGAACAATCGTCAGGGCTCGGCAGGCCTGATGGCGAAGTCGGACGGCGAACGACTCACGCAGTCGGAACACGAACTGCAGAACTTCGCCCGCAAGGTCTACGAGGAGCGGCTGGAGGCGGGCATCGCCCGGGAGCAGGCCCGCAAGGACCTCCCCCTCTCCACCTACACCGAGGCCTACTGGAAGATCGACCTCCACAACCTGCTCCACTTCCTTGCCCTGCGGATGGACACCCACGCCCAACTCGAAATCCGCCGCTACGCCGAGACGATCGGCCAGCAGATCGTGGCCCCACTCTTTCCACTCGTCTGGGAGGCGTTTCTTGACTATCGGGTCGAGGCGATGCGGCTGACACGACTCGACCGCGAGACGATTCAGCGGCTCGTGAGCCAGTCCGGCGGCCAGGCCTTCCCCGCCTCCCACGACGCCTTTCTCGCAGCCCAGGATCCGTCGTGGAAAGACCTCGCCCGCAGCCGTGAACGCGAGGAATGCCTTGACAAACTCGTCGCCCTCGGCCTCGTCACCCGCTCCGCGTAAGCCCCAGGAAACTCCGATGCCCAGCCCTGCCGACGAAGTGCTTGCCGTCAACCGCCGCCTACTCGACGCCATCGCCGCGGCCGACTGGAAGGCCTACAAGGATCTCGTTGCCGACGACATCACCTGCTTCGAGCCGGAGGCCAAGGGGCAACTCGTCGAGGGGCTCCCCTTTCACAAATTCTATTTTGATCTGGCAGGCGACCGTTCGACGGCCGCAGCGTGCGCCACCACGACGCTCGCCTCACCGGTCGTGAAGATGCTCGGCAACGACGTGGCGGTCGTGGCCTACGTGCGGCTCGTGCAGAAGCTCGATGCGGCCGGCCACCCGGTCGTGTCGAGCGGCGAGGAGACGCGGGTCTGGGTGCGCATGGCGAGCGGCTGGAAACACGTCCACTTCCACCGCAGCCTGCCGGGCTAAGAAGGAGAGGACGGTCAACGGCACTTCTGCCATCGCTGGATGACTGACGGGCATCAACGCGTCGTAGCCCAATCGGTCTGAGGCTATCTTGGGGCGCGAATCCGCCCGGCCCGACAGATACATTCCGTGCAGGAGGCGATCCAGAACATGGGGCCATGACGATCGCGACGTCTTCCAGGCGCCGCCCGCCGTGGCCCGTGGCCACACCACCGGCTGGATGGCAGCTTCAGATTCTCCATCTTCAGGATCAGTGCCCGTCGTGATGGGTCGTCTCACGAGGCTTCCTTCGCTGCCGATTCGCCTGCGCCTTCTCGAACTCATATGCCGACCGGTTGGCCCGGTCCCATTCACCGGCACGGGCGGCGGCAAGAATAGATTCGAAGTGGGCGAACTCGGTCACCGACATCCCGCCAGCCTCGTGCCGTAACCGAACCGCACGCTCCACGCCGGCAACCGAATCGTCTCGACGCGCCGAGACGGCTGTTCGCAGGAGTTGGATGTATTTGAGGTTGTCGAGTTCGATGGCTGGCGGGCGGCCCCACCAGCGGGAGATCCATGTGCCACCGGTGATGGCAACAATGCCGATGAGCACGGCAATCCACGGGGCTTGATTGCGATCGGCCATCCCTCAATATTCCCCCACGATGTCACCCTTTGCCCGGCTCGAGAGCGCGGCCCATGTCTGCAGGTCAATCGTGTCCGAAATGAACCGGGCGCTCCCGTCTCCGAGGGCGATGTTGGCTCCGTCCGGATGTTCCGCAAACATCTGACAGACGTGACACAGCGGACTATTCGGTGGATGAATCGGCGCGAAGCCGGTCACAGGATCGATCTCGTCTGAAGCGGGACCGCTATGCACATTAACGAGTGTAGCGGCAGCATCGCAGGTGGAGTTGGGGAATCGATTGGTATCCGCGGGGCAAACTTTCACGCCAGGCACGACCCCGACCCAGGTTTTGCCTCCCAGAATCGCGACGTGCTCGCCGAGAAAAACTGTCTTGGAAAGGCCATCGGTGACATCGGAAGCGCGGGTACGTGAATTCCGATAAAGAGGCCCGTCCGCAATCCCGCTGTAGTCTTCCAACGGAAGCCCCCACGGCTCCTCCTGTCCAGCGTTGGCGACGTAGGTTGCCCGGCCGAAGGTCGCCAGCACCGTGCCCGAGGCGTTCTTGACCTCGAGTGGCGACGACACTCCCGTCGCTGAGGGACAGAGAAACAGTGACAGCGGTGTGATCGCCGCCGATGCGTTTTGCGGATCCGCACACGGCAATTTGAAGTTGAGCCTTCCATGAACCGCCGCTTCCTCCAGGTACGGCAGAAGCATGGCTCCCCAGGCAAATCCAGTTGGCCCGTCCAGCGTGACAGGATCCCGCTGGGGGCTTCGCGTATCAGCCACGTAGGCCGCTGGAAACACGCGTCGAGCTGCCTCGTGCGAGTGGAGCGCCAGCGCAAGCTGCTTGAGATTCGTCAAGCAGCTTGTCCGCCGGCCCGACTCGCGAGCGGATTGCACGGCCGGCAGCAGGAGCGACATGAGCATGCCGACAATGGCGATGACGATGAGCAATTCCACCAACGTGAAGCCATGGAGCGTGCGACGGCATGGTGATGCATCCATTCCTGGCCGTTGTTCAAGCCGCGACATCGGTGGTCCCTCTCGGTTCCTCTCGGTTCCTCTCCATGCCGTGCGTTCTTCGCCGCCTGCGGCCCACAGACTTGTAGCCCGCGCTACATTTCCTGACGGGATTGTAGCCTAGAGTACATCGTTGTCAACCGCGGCGGGCTGGCGATAAACTCAATAGTGGGTTCGCGACCCTTTCCAGCATTCGACAAGCCATGCCATCCCGTTCGCCTTCCCGCCGCCAAGCCGACAACGAGCACCTGCGGACGCGTCGCGACCACGCATCGGAACTTGCTGAGGACTATGTCGAGGCGATCGCGGAGATTGTCGAGCGAACGGGCTTCTGCCGCGTCACGGATTTGGCGGAACGATTCGCCGTGAGCCATGTCTCTGTAAATCGTGCCATCGCCAGGCTCAAGCGCGATGGTTTTGTCGAGGCTCATCCGTATGGTCCCGTTCACCTCACCGCGTCTGGATCTCGCCTGGCCCAGCACTCACGGGATCGGCACAGGATTGTGCTCGAATTCCTCCGGGCCTTGGGCGTCAGTGAGAAAACGGCCGCCCTGGATGCCGAAGGCCTCGAGCACCATGTCAGTAGCGAAACCCTCCGTAAAATGAAGGCTTTCGCGGTCGACCGTGCCACCGACGGATAGAACGGTCAACGGCACTTCCGCAAGCGTTTGACCGGTGACGAGTGGTCGATGGGTTGCAGTCCAGTGCCCTTCGCTGCACCGCCGGCTGGTGGCAGATGGCGACCACGGACGCTTCTCGCGTTTCCGTGGGGGCCGCGCCGGGGCCCCTAGAGCGCATCCAACTTACGTGTATCGCCGGCTCGGCGGCGGCAAAAGTCTCGTCGCTGAGGGCCGCGGCGGCCCGACGCTCCTCGAGCGTT
>JBBDNW010000018.1:0-1463 GCA_040877375.1 Pirellulales bacterium
GCCCGGCCGAGCGACTCTCCACTACAGCAAAACGGCCGGCGGACGCCGTCGGCGTGCGGCGGCTTCCAGCGGCGGTCGCCTGCGGGAGCCTCGGTGGCACAGAGGATCGGGAAGATCGCTGCGGCGTGGCTCGGGGCGTGGAAGTTTTTGAGGTCTAGACGAAAGTCCCAGGCCTGTTCGTAATCGAGCTGGTTGAACTTCTTCGCCCCCACCTTGAACTCGATCGGCAGGACGGCCGTGGACGTGACGAGCACGGCATCGACCCGCCGGCCCAGCCGCGGGATGTCGAACTCGAGGTGGAGCCACGGGGCCGGGGCGGCGGGATCGCCAGCGGCAGCCGCATCGGCAGACTCGGCCGAGAAGCGGCTCGCGACCTCGGCGAGCGCGGCACGCAGGATCGGCAGCTGCAGCCGCCACGCCGAAAGCTGCTCGGGGGCGAGCGTGTAGCCGCGAGGGCTGGTGAGCGGCGCGTAGACGAGGTCGTCGGGGGCGCGGAGAAACGCGTCGAGCGAGTCGGCGTAGAAGGCGGCGCTCGAGCGGGTGCCGGACGCGGCCGTGGCTGGGGCATCAGTCATGGCGGGCAGACTACCAAACCGGGGGGACAACCTTGGTCCCGGCGAGGTTGACGGAATACGGTACATGCGTACACTTTAGTCACGCAATGTCGCAGGGCCGCCGTGATCACGACCTCGAAACAGCACAATGACGAGCCTGACGGCGCAATGTCGCGGAGCGGTGTCTGGGTGCGGCTGCCCGCCGAGAGATGGCGACATATCGCGACCGAACATCCGGAACTGGCACGCCTCCGAATCACCGTTTTGGAGGCAATCGCCAACGCTGATTACGTGCTCGAGGGCGCCGTAGGCGAGTTACTCGCAGTCCGCAGGTTGGATTCGTCGAAAGCGCTGGTGGTAGCCTATAGGGAACTGGAATCGCGCGACGGTTTCGTGATCACGGCGTTCATGACCTCCCGAGTCGCGGTGCTCTTGAAGCGGAGACGGCAGCTATGGCCCTTGTCCAACTGAGCGATTTTCTTGACGTGATCCCCGCGATGCTCCAGGCGCCGCACCGATCAATGCACTGCACGTATGACGAGGCGGCCGACGTGATGTACGTCAACTTCGAGCCCGGAGCTGAGGCGACTGACAGCGAGCTTGGGCCGGACGACATCGTCGTGCGCTACCGTGGCGACGAGGTGATCGGGCTGACGATCCTCCACGCCAGCCGCCGCACCCGCGTGAACGAGCAATAGGTATCGCGAAGGAAAGCGGACATGACAACAAACCCAGATTTCGAAATATAGGACGATCCGATCGTCGCCGAGGTTCGCGAGATGCTGCCCGGGGCGGTAGAAACCGAGGCGGCCTAACCCTCCGCTGCGACCACGCTGGGAAGGAAATCGATCCTAGGGACAACCTTGTATCTTGCCTGAGGCACCATCAAGCGGCCACATTGAGCCTTCC
>JBBDNW010000019.1:0-1432 GCA_040877375.1 Pirellulales bacterium
CCCTTGTCGCCGGGCTTGCTGGCCAGCAAAGCCAGGATGGCGAAGCGCAGCCAGCACGCAGTGAGTGAAGGCCACGAAGGCCGAAGCGAACGTCCGGCGACAAGGGCAGGGGCAACCCCGACCCACACCGCAAGATCACCACAGCCACCCGTCTCGTCTCAGCACACCCCCGGCCAGCGGGCGCGGACATCGCGACCGGCATAGAGGGCACCGTCGCCGAGCGACTCCTGGATGCGGAGCAACTGGTTGTACTTCGCGATCCGGTCACTCCGCGATGCGGAGCCCGTCTTGATCTGGCCCGTCGAGAGGCCGACGGCGAGGTCGGCGATCGTGGCGTCTTCGGTCTCGCCGCTGCGGTGGCTCGAGATCGAGGTGTAGCCCGCACGGTGGGCGAGTTGCACGGCGGCGATCGTCTCGGTGAGCGTGCCGATCTGGTTGACCTTCACGAGGATGCTGTTGGCCACGCCCTCGGCGATGCCGCGTCCGAGCCGCTCGGAGTTGGTCACAAACAGGTCGTCGCCCACGAGTTGCACCTTCTCGCCAAGCTTCTCACTGATCAGCTTCCAGCCCTTCCAATCGTCTTCCGAACAGCCGTCTTCGATCGACACGATGGGATACCGACTGGCGAGGCTCGCCAGGAAGTCAACCATGCCGGCCGAGTCGAGCTTCGTGCCCTCGATCGTGTAGGTGCCGGTCTTGGGGTCGTAGAGCTCCGTCGCGGCGCAGTCGAGCGCGATCGCCATCTGCTCGCCCGCCTTGTAGCCGGCGTTGGCGATCGCGGCGAGGATCACCTCGAGCGCCTCGGCGCAGGTGCCGATGTGCGGCGCGAAGCCACCTTCGTCGCCGACGGCGGTCGAGAGCTTTTTGTCCTTGAGCACCTTCTTGAGGGCATGGAAGGTCTCGACCCCGGCCCGCAGGGCCTCGTCGAAGGTGTCGAATCCCAACGGCATCACCATGAACTCCTGAACGTCGAGCGGATTGTCGGCGTGGGCACCACCGTTGATGATGTTCATCATCGGCGCGGGCAGCAGCCTGGCGGTCGCACCGCCGAGGTAGCGGTAGAGCGGTAGGCCGCAGTGCTCGGCCGCCGCGTGGGCCACGGCGAGCGATACGCCGAGGATTGCATTGGCACCGAGCGACTTCTTGTTGGGCGTGCCGTCGAGTTCGAGCATCAGTTCGTCGACGGTCGTCTGATCGAGGGCGTCGCAGCCTTCCAGTTCCTCGGCGATCCGCGTGTTGACGTTTTCGACCGCCTCCAGCACGCCCTTGCCGAGGTAGACATCCTTGTCGCCGTCCCGCTTCTCCCACGCCTCATGGGCACCGGTGCTCGCACCTGATGGCACCGCCGCGCGACCGCTCGCCCCGTCGGCCAGCGCCACGTCGACCTCGATCGTCGGATTTCCGCGGCTGTCGAGAATTTGGCGGGCGTGGA
>JBBDNW010000020.1:0-7508 GCA_040877375.1 Pirellulales bacterium
GATCGACGGAGGGCGGGCTGGTCATGGGCAACTCTTCAGGATTGCTGATCATGGATTCTGATCACGGAGTTTGGCTCGGCATGTTTTTTCGTGGGTCAGCCCGGGGCTGTCCATGAATACATCGGGGAAGCACAGGGCGCCGCATCGCGCCCGAACACGGCCGCCCGGAGGTGCGGCCGCCGGGCGAGGCGGCAATGGCCAGAGATGGCAGGGATGGCATTGCCGCCCTAGGGTCAGGATGCAAGGGTCAACTGGAGGAACGACCGCACCCGCGGGTCGTGCTGGTGGTCAAAGAACTCGCCGGCTGCGGCCCGCACGAGCACCTGGCCATCGGCCACGAAGGCGATCTCGTCGGCCACGCGGCGGGCGAAGGCCATCTCGTGGGTGACCAGCACGAACTGGGCCCCTTCGGCCCGCACCTCCGCGATCATCTCGATCACCTTGGCCCGCATCTCGGGATCGAGGGCCGAGGTCGGCTCGTCGAGGAACAGCCGCCGCGGCTGCACGCCCGCAGGATCATGATCCGCTGCTTCCGGCCCCCCCGAGAGTTCGGCCGGCCGCTTGTGGGCGTGTTCCGCGAGTCGAAACCGCGCGAGCGGTTCCCGCACCCGCTCGCTTAGCCCGTGGACGTGAACCAGCGGCAGGAGGAGGTTCTGCATCGCGGTGAGGTGCGGAAAAACATTGTAGGCCTGGAAGACCGTGCCGACGGTGCGGCGATAACGCCGGAGTGCGTCTTCGTCGCGGGGCAGCGGCTGGCCGTCGAAGGCGACGCGGCCGCTCGTCGGCACGTCGAGGCCCGCCAGAATCCGCAGCAGGGTCGATTTGCCGCAGCCGGAGGGGCCGATCTCGCCGGTGGTCAGCGACAGCCGGTCGAGCCCCGTCGCGATACCGGCCGGCCGGTCACCGCGGGCCGGCACCGGAAACCGCTGCACGAGATCTTCGACGACGAGGTTCATGATGAGAACGTGCCCATGAAGGGCAGGTAGATGTGGGTGTGGGGATCGATGAACCCGGGAAAAACCGGTCGTCCGGCGGCGTCGATCACTTCGGTTCCGGCCGGTGGCCGGATCCCGCGGTCGATGCGGGTGATCGTGTCACCCTCGCAGAGGATGTCGGCCGTGTAGCGGCTGTCGGCGTTGACGATGTCGGCGTTGGTGATGAGCAGCGGCATGACTGGGCGTGACCAAGCTGGCACGGTCCCTAGATGACGGAATCCCCGGTTGACCGCACGCTGAGCGGCTCGCCGGAGCCTGCTCCGTGATCTCGGGAGGCCACCCGCCAGGCCTCGGTTCCCCCTGGCCTGTGTGGGAGAGTAGAATGGGAGAGTGTCGAAATAACAGGTGCAGGGCGAGCTGCCCTGGTCACCGCTCCGGACCCAACCTTGGAAGTCTGTCATGACGAGTCGCCCAACCCTCGTGGGCAGTGAAGCGGCACGCCGGCCGGCGGCCAGGTGGCGTTGCGCGATCATCGGCGCGATCGCGATCGCGATCGGCAGCGGGCTGCCAGCCGCCGAGGCACCCCCGCTGTCCGGGTCCATGCCGGTGGCGGGCGTCCTCGACCTGCCAGACGATGGCTTTCTGACTGGGCGGCTCGCGCCGGTGCCGGCCAACCCAGGGCAGGCGCGGACCACGCTGCTCTGGCAATCTCCGCTGTTCGCCGAACCGGTCGAGTTCTCACTCGCCGGCATCAATCGCGTCCGCTTCCCCAAGGCCACGGCCCCGGGCGTCCCGGCCGATGCCTGGCGGGCCGAGTTGACCGGCGACGATGTGCTTGTTGGCGGGCTCGAATCGATCGACGCGGATCACGTCGTGCTGGATGTTCCGGGCGTCGGCGCGGCGCCACTGCGGCTGCGTCGGGGGCAGGTCACCCGACTGACGCGGGTCGTGGGGGGCGCGGCGGCCGAGCAGGTGATCCTGCCGGGGCGGCTGACGGAATGGGACGCCGATCGGGCCGCTTGGCAGGACGATGCCGGGCGGCTCGCCTGCCGCACGCCGGGCAAGGCCGCGTTTTGCGACACGCGGGCTCCGGCGCGAGCGTGCTTCGAGATGCTGCTCTCCTGGAACGAGTTGCCCGACTTGAAAATCTGGCTGGCCGCGCGGAAGTCCGAATCGGACACCTATCGCCTCGAGACCATGGCCGGCGACATGGTCGCGATTCGGGAGGGCAAGACAGCCGCGGTCGATCGCGTTGCCACGCTGCCCGCCGGCGCCGGCAGCATGCGGGTGCAGGTGTTCATCGATCAGGAGCAGGGCCGGATGGCCGTGCTGGTTCCGGGCGCCGAAGGCAAGCTGACGGTCGCGTTCGACCAGACGATCCTGCCGGTGAATGCGGAGGTGCGGAGAGGCTTTGGCATCCGGCTGCGGTCCGGCGACGTGCGGATCGACCGCCTGCGGGTCAGCCCGTGGAAGGACCCGGAGCCGAGGCTAGACATGACAGGGGGCCCGGGGGTGCCGGGAGCCGAGATCGAGTCATTCGACAAGGCGACGGCCTCGTTCACCTTTCGCGATGCAGCGGGGCCGCGGCAGGTGGCTGCCGAGTCAGTCTCGGAGATCGTGCTGGCCGCCCCTGGCGTGAACCAGCTGCCCGTCCCGGGGGAAATGCTGCTGGCGGCGTTTCATGGCGGCTGCCGCCTGACCGGTAGGCTCCTGGAGGTGACGCCGGAGTCGATCCGGGTCGATTTCCCGGCGGTCGTGGAACCAGTGGTCTGTCGACTGGACAGTCTTGCCGCCCTTGAGTCGGTCGGTGAACGGCAGGTTGAGCGACTGCCGGGCCCGGTCGGGATGATGGAAGCCGACGAGGCACGGCTGGCCGGCTGCTTCGCCGACGCGGCAGTGCCAGGAACCGGCATCACCTGGCTGCCGCTTGGCGGCGTGCGGCCCGTCGCGATCGCCGACACGGCCCGGGGGGCAAGGTTCATCCCTAAAATGCCGGCCGCCGCTTCGGGCGAGAGCCGGCCGGCCGCCCAAGTCCGGGGCGGGCCGGCCGTGGTCTTTCTCAAAACCGGAGAATCGCTTAACTGCGAGGTGCTCGCCGCCAGTCCCGAGGGGTTGAGGATCAAGGCGGCCGCGATGCCTGACATGCTTGTGCCGACGGCCGTCCTGCGGGCGGTCGAGCTGCTCCCGGCGCCATCGGCACGCGTGTCAAAGACCATCACCGATCGGCTTCTCACGCTGCCCCGCAGCCAGCAGTCCGACCCGCCGACGCATCTGGTACGACTGACCGGGGGCGACTATCTCCGGGGGAAGCTCATCTCGCTCGACGACCTGTCGGTCGTGATGGAGGTGGCGGGCGTGGCCAAGCAGTTGCCGCGCTCCGCCGTGACGCGGCTGATCTGGCTTTCGCTCGAGGGCGACGACCCGGACGCGGTAGCCCTGGCGGCCGGGGAGGCGGGGGAGGCGCGGGACGGCGTGCCGCTGCGGGTCATGCTGAAAGACGGCCGGCGGCTGACGATGCGGGCCACTGGCCTGGAGGGCAGCCGGCTCGTCGGGGTGAACGGGCTGCTGGGCAGGGTAGGCGTTGACTTGGGCGAGTGCGGACGCATCGACTTCTGGCCGTCCGCCGACACGACTCCGGCCAAGGACATCCCCTTTAGCCAGTGGAAACTTAGGCCGGCGGCGCTGCCACGGGCACTGCGGGACGATCCCGCGCAAGCTTCTCCTGCCGAGCCGCCGGCGGCTCCCGGTCGGCCTGACCGCCCGCACACCGCCCGGGAGAAGAAGGAACTGCAGGTCCTCGCAGCGGCCCGCGAGGCGGCACTGGCGGAGGACCGCGGCTGCCTAGCGATGCTGGGCGAGCTTTTGGATGCCGAGTCGGAGGAGGCCCGCCGGCAAAGCATCGCGCTCTTGCGTCGGATGACGCGGCTTTCGCAGGAGGCCCTGCCATACCAGCCGGGGGCAGGTGCCGCTGAGCGGGAGGAGTCGGTGCGGCGGTGGCGGCAGTGGCTGGCTGCCAACGGGGTCTCGGCCGAGCTGTCGTTTCCAAGGGCGGCCACTGGGAAGTGGGCCGATGCCCCACCGCTCACCGGACGGACGCTCATCTGTCGCCGGGGTCAGGTGCAGGAGTTGAGCGAGCAGGGCGACGTGGTGTTCAAGGTGCCGGCCAACGAACCCTGGGCCTGCGACGTCACCCCGGAAAAACACCGGCTGATTGGCGATCACGTGGGCCGCACCGTGATCGAATATGACGAGCAAGGTGTAGAGGTCTGGGCCGTCCGCGACTTGCCGGGCGGCCCCATGAGCGCCCGGCGGCTGGAGAACGGCAACACGCTCGTGGCGCTTTCCGATGCCAATCTCGTGGCCGAGTATGACCCCAAGGGAAAGATTGCCTGGAGCGTGAAGGTGGCCGGCCGCCCGTGCGACGCCCGACGGCTGCCCGACGGCAACACGCTGGTGGCCGCCCACCGGGCCAACCGGATCGTCGAGCTCGATGCCGACGGCCAGGAGGTCTGGGTGGTCGAAGCAATCAACGATCCGCAGACGGCCCAGCGGCTGCCCGACGGCAACACGCTGGTGGCGATGAGCGTCCCGGGGATCGTTCGGGAGATCGATAGCGTCGGCCGCACCGTCTGGGAGCAGCAGGGCTTCAAAATACCGGTCGACGTCCAGCGGCTGCCCGATGGCACCACGCTCGTGCAGGAGCAGGGGGGCGACTTGATCGAGCTCGATGCGGGCGGCCCCGAGATCGGACGACGAGCCACAGGGGGCAGCCGGTTTCTCCGGTGGTGAGCCAAGACGCGGGCAAGCCTTCGATCCGCGGTCAGCCGAGCAGCTGGCGGGCGAGCGAGAAGTAGATCACGAGCGTGACCATGTCGGTGGCGGCGAGCGCCACCGGGCCGGTGGCCGACTCGTGTCGCACCGCCCTCGTGATCGCGGCCAGCGACGGCCGGCGGCCGTGCAGCCGCTGCAGCGCGATGCTCACCGACTGGATCGCCACGCTCTCGGCCAACGCCAAGACGACGGGGACGAACAGCGCGATGGCCACGGCTTTCTCGAGCTCGGCCTGAAACAGCCCCGAGAGAAACTCGGCCACGATCCCGCCGGCGATGTTGGCGAGCAACCAGGGAAGCCGGCTCTTGAAGGCGGCCACGGGCGAGCGGGCCTGAGAGTCTTCGAAGTGGACGCCGAAAAGCTGGAAAAGGTTGTCGAGCTCTGCGCGGCGATCGACGTCGGCGAGCTCCTCGGTGTAGAGATCGACGTCGACGATCCCGAGCATCCGCCGCTCCTCGTCCACCACGGGAAAGGCGAGCAGCTTGTGGAGCAGCAAGAACTCGCAGGCGTCGAGCACGGTGGCGGCGGCGGGGATCGTGACCACCCGCGCTACCATCACGTCGCGGATCGGCGTCGCGTCGGGGGAGAGCAGGAGCCGGGGATGCGGTGCACGCCCTCGCGGGCATCTTCGTGGCGTTCGCCGGCGATCCAAAGATCCCGCGAGTCCCGACAATGACCCCGCGGTCTGGGAGTATTACCGCAAGATCCTCCGCCTGCGAAAGGACAGCCCGGAGCTGGCCCGCGGCGAACTGCTCTTTGACAAGATTGTCTGCGACGATCCGCACGTCATGTCGTTCATCCGCCGGCTCAACGGTCGGGCGTCGCTCGTGCTCGGGAACTTCAGCGGTGAGGCCCGGCGACCCCGGCTCTCGCTCCATCTGCCCGGCCACGTGCTCGATGCCGCGCGGCTCGTGAACCCGCAGTCGGGAGCCGAGGTGTCAGCCGTCACCGAAGGCGACGGCGTACGATTCCAACTGGCGCCGTACGAGGTGCTCGTGGGGCGGCTCGACACGCAGCCTTCCGCGAACTGACACCCGCCCTAGAACGCATCTGCCTTTGGTGGAGGGGCGAGATGGCAGCATGGAAGAGGTAGGCAAGGGGGAGGTCGGCGAACGCTCGAGGAGCCTTGGGCGTATCCTTGCCCCGGCGACGAGGCTTTTGCCGCCCCCGAGCCGGCGGCGGCGTGTGGTGTGGGTCATGAAGCGGTTGCTGCAACCTTCGCCTGCTGCCCGGTCGATGCGGCAGGAGCCTCCTCGACGAGCTTCAACAGGCGGTCGATCATGCCGTCGGCGTCGATGCCTTCCGCCTGCGCTGTGAAGTTCGTGTAGATCCGGTGCCGCAGGACCGCGCGGGTCACGGCCCGCACGTCGTCGGGGTCCAGAAGGCGGTTTCTTGACCGCCTGCGTTTCCCCCCTGCAGTGGCGTTTTTCTTACCTTCGGCGCGGAGTCTCTCCGAGTCCGGCCGCCCGGCGGCTTTGTCGTGACCTGGCGTCAGGCAGCGGTCAGAGGCTGTGGATGTCGATCGCGGACAGCTCGTCTATCCGACGCCTGAAAGACGACGCAGTCGTCGTGGTCCTGCGCGAGCTCGGCGTGAGTCGGTGGGCGGCCCGCGCGGGAGAGATCGGCGGCGGTTCGAGTGGTTCGCCGAGGTGCGGGAGGATCTTGCGGATGGCAAGCGGGCGAAGGCCAGGATGCGAGCGCCCGCGTAAAGCAGCATCTCTGCCGGTCTCTCTCTCCTGCCCGTGGCCCACCGACCGACTCAGGAGAACTCGTGCAGGTGCACTTTCGATGGCGGAGTCTTTCAAACAACAGATAGACGAGTTGCCCACGATCGCTAGAGGCAAGTAGCGGGAGGCATTGGTTCCGCGAATCACAAGCCGCTCATCAGCTCAAAAATGGTTGCGGAAGTGCCATTGGCCGGACTAGTCTCAACCGCGGCTGCCCGTAAAAACAGCATAGACTGTGCCGTATTTACGGCTATGATTTTCAGCATGAAAACAACGATCGACATCCCGGACGACCTCTTTCGGCTCGCCAAGGCTCGGGCGTCGCTCAGCGGCATCAGCTTGCGGCAGTTCGTGACCAACACCCTCCGCGCGCAACTCGAACACGAAAACAACCGCGAGCAAGTAACCGATCCGCCGTGGATGAAAGGATTCGGTGGCCTCGCCGACTTGGGGGCCGAAACGGCCCGCATCCGCGACCTGATTGAAGAAGAATTTGAGTCGATCGAACCGGAGCATGAATCGTGATCCTCGACACCAACGCCCTCTCTGCATGGGCGGAGGGAGACCGGGCGATCAAGCCCGTGCTGCGATCGGCGACCGAGATGATGATTCCGGCGGTCGTCCTCGGCGAGTTCGAGTTTGGCATCCGCCAATCGAGGCACTACCGGCGTTACGCCGACTGGCTTTATTCCAATCTGGGCAGCGTTGAAGTCGTGGCGATCGACCGTGATGTGGCCCATGCCTACGGCGCGGTGCGGCTCGAACTCAAAAAAGCAGGCACACCGATTCCGATCAACGATACATGGATCGCCGCCATAGCCCGACAACGAGGACTACCTGTCATCTCCCAAGACGTCCATTTCGACGCGGTCGCGGGAGTTCAGCGAGTCTCGTGGTAGAGGGATCAAAAGAGGACGCAGCCAATCCTGTTCGGCACGGGCCGTGCTGTCGGCTGATTCCGTTCCCAGTGGTGGACGGACTGTCGGACTTTTCTTCAGGGAGAGGCCGAGGAAGG
>JBBDNW010000021.1:0-7437 GCA_040877375.1 Pirellulales bacterium
GAGGACGAGCAGGCATTGCTTCTGGTTACCCTCGTCTTCCAGCCGCACGTTCACGACCCCTTGGCATCCGGGCCAAGCAGGGCCTCAAGCGCCTCCGTGTCGTCGCCCGTAGAGATGCCTTTGAGATAGAGCCACGGAATGAGCTCCTCGATGGAGCGGCTCTTTCTCAGGTACGGCGGCAGGATCGCCGAAGTGAATACCAACCGCTCGTCAGCCCTGTCGGCGTGCTCTGCGAGGAAGGTCTCCACTTCGTACTCCAAGGCTCTTTGCAGCATCCGCCTGGCTCCCTCCTGGACGTAGCCGTCCAGGGCACTGCGACTCTCGTCGACGAGCGACTGGCCCAGGGCATCACCCTGAGCCATCTCGATCGCCTCTTGGCGAGCCCGCCTCCTGGCACGCTTGCGATCTGATGGACAACTCGAACCGCGAACCGTAAAACCTCGCGTGGTGGCGTATCCTTTCGGCCCGTTGTGGGCTGCTGTTGGTGAAACGAGTCACAGCAGGATACGCCGCCTTTTTCTTTCCTCCTACGAACACAACTTTCGGTTGTAGCTCTGCCATCTCGCCGCTCCATCAAAGGCAGATGCGCTCTGACGCTTCCGCCTTCTGGAAGCCCGAATGACGTCATGCGGCTTCTGATCCACGAGTGGTGCTGTTCCGGGGGGCTTTCAGGTCCCGATGCGTACCGGGTCGTACGCGACGGAGACGATGTCGCGGCTCTGGCCCGCGAAGGGCGGGCGATATTTCGCGGCCTGCTCGCCGATGCGGTGGGAGATGGTGGCTTCGAGGTGACGGCGCTGGTCGATGAACGGTCAGGAATCGACGTGCCCGCCGGCGTCCGGGTGCGATCGGTGCCTTGTGGCAGCGAGGTCGAGGAGCTCGTCGATGAGTCGCTGCGGGTCGATGCGACGCTGGTCGTGGCACCCGAGACGGCGGGTGTATTCGGCGGCCGCATCGCGGCCATTCGTGCGGCGGGCGGCGAGGTGCTCGCACCGAGCAACGGCTTCATCGTCATCGCTTCCGACAAGCAGGCCACGATCGATGCGCTCGCTGCGGCCGGCGTGCCCGTGCCGGCGGGCCGTTCGCAACAGGCCGGCGAGGAATGGCCGCGCTGGTTTCGCCCTCCCGCGGTCCGCAAGGCCCGCGACGGCACGGGCTGCGACGACCTCGTCATCGTCCGGCACGGCGAGGCTCACCCTCCGCCTGCCGCGGCGCCCACGCGGCTCGAGGCTTTCGTCGCAGGGCTGGCCATCGGCGTGTCGTGTCTCGTCGGGCCAGCCGGCATCCTGCCGTTGCCGGCAATGCGGCAGCGGTTTTCCAGCGGTCGGCGGCCCAGGTACCTGGGTGGTGATCCGCTTGGCGAGCTGGCACTCGCGGGGCGGGCTGAGCGGCTGGCGGTCAGGGCGGTTGCGGCCGTCGCCCGAGCCGGCGGGGGCACGCAGGCGGGCTGGGTCGGAGTCGATATGATCCTCGGAGACCGCGTCGATGGGCTCGATGATCGCGTGCTCGAGGTCAACCCGCGGCTGACGACCTCATTCGTGGGGCTTGCTGCCGCCGGTGACGCCGGCCTCGTACGGGCGATCGTCGACGTGGCGATCTCAGGGCGGTCCTCGGTGCCAGATGTGTTTCCAGTCGCCTTCTCACTCTCCGAAGATGTCCCAGCCTGACCGGCCTCGACCCGACGTGCTCGCGCTTGACGTCGGTGGAGCCAATCTCAAGGCGGCCGACGGCTGGGGCTGGACGCACAGCGAGCCGTTTGCGATGTGGCGGGAGTGGCAGCGGCTTCCCGATTCCCTGGCACGGATCATCGGTGAGGCCTCGCCACGGCGGGTTGTTGCCACGATGACGGGCGAGATCGCCGACTGCTTTCTCTCGCGGGCGGTGGGCGTGGACCACATCGTGTCGGCGATCGTCGCGGCCGCCGAGGCGTGCGGCTGCCGCGAATCGGGCATCTACCTCACCTCCGGCCGGATCGTGCCGCCGTCGGAGGCACGGGCACGTTTCCTCGAGGCCGCCGCATCCAACTGGCACGCGGTGGCGCGGCTGGCCGCCGCCTCCGCGACGCGGGACCGCGCGATGCTCATCGACATCGGCTCGACGACCACCGACGTCGTTCCACTCGCCGATCGTGCTCCGGCCCCGTTGGCCCGTGACGATCCCGGCCGCATGCTATCGAGGGAACTCGTCTACACCGGAGTCGAACGAACGCCCCTGCCGGCGCTCGTGCGAACGCTCCCCCACGGGCGGCTGCGGCGGCCGGTGGCAAGCGAGCGATTCGCGGATTCGCGCGATGTGTGGGTGCTGCTCGGTGAACTGGCGGAGACGAAAGAGCTTTGCGACACCGCCGACGGTGGGCCGCTCACCATCGACGCGGCCCGGATCAGGATCGCCCGCTCGATGCTCGTGGAGCCGGCCGAGCTCTCTTGCGACGATGCGGTCCACGCCGCCCGTTGGTGTGCCGAGGCGCAGGCGCGGACGGTCGCACGGGCGATTGACTCCGTGGCCCACTCGTGCGGCTGGCGGCCGCGGGAGGTCATCATCTCCGGTCACGGTGAGCGGCTTGTACGGATGGCACTTGCCCGCCTGGGCTGGACCGTCGACACGCTCTCGCTGCCGGCGACGCTCGGGGCCGGCGTGTCGCGGAGTGCGCCGGCTCATGCCCTCGCCCTGATCGCCCAGGAAGCCTTGCCATGATGCCTGCCTGGCAACAGGGCGTGATTCGCGGTCTGAGCCATTCTGACGATGGCACCTCGTGGATCATTAAGTTCGGCGGCAGTCTGCTCACGCGACCGCGTTGGCCGGAGGAACTCCGCATCCTTCTTGCCGGGGTGCCGGGGCCGGCCACTGTGGTCGTCGGGGGCGGTGCGGTCGTCGACGCCCTGCGGTCGATTGACAACGTGAATCCGCGACCCGCTGAACTGATGCATCAGCTGGCGATCGACGCTATGGGGCTGACGGGCCGGCTCGTTGCCGACGCGATCGGCGGTACGTTCGCCGCGGAGCCGGCCAAAACACGGGCGCCCGTGGTGCTCGACGCAGCGGCCTGGCTCAGCCGCGGAGGTTGCCTCGCCGAGCTTCCGTCAGGCTGGCACGTGACCAGCGACTCGATCGCCGCCGCGGTCGCGGTCTCCTGCCGGGCCCACCTCCTGCTGGCAAAGAGCGTTCCTCCCCCCTGCCCCGCTTCGCGGCTCATCGACCTTTCGGAAGCCGGCTGGGTGGATCGGCATTTTCCGCTTGCCGCGGCGCCGGTGGCTGTGATTCAGTGGGCGGCCCCAGCGGCCAACTCAGATTCCGCGGCGTGACGCGGTGAGAGCGCATCCAACGTGCGCGGGTCGCCGACTCCCCACAACGCTACGGTCACCACCCGTATTCCCATCGCTCGCGCTTCGGGCTTTTTGGGGGCGGTCAGGAAGCCCCAAGCGCCAGCGCGGGGAATACGCCTCCCAAGCCAACCGGCTCTGCGCTACCGTCGAAGTAGCCACCCGTATTCCCATCGCTCGCGCTTCGGGCTTTTTGGGGGCTGTCAGGAAGCCCGAAGCAAGCGCGGGGAATGCGGGTAGCACCCTGCCCGGCTCGACCAAAAATTTGGATTCGCTTTAGTCCCACGAGCATCCCGCGGCGCTGTCGGCCGGCCGAGCCGCCAGCGCGAGCGTGCGGGTGGCGGCCACGTCGGCGGCGACGTCTGTGTTGGCGGCAAACCGCCAGGGCTGAAACTTCACGCCCCCTGACGCCGAGAGCACCCAGTTGGAGCCCTTCTTGACGCCCGTCGCGACTGTGGGCACGGTCGTGGGAACATCGTATTTTGGCAGCGGCAGCGTGGCGGGATCGACGAGCGCTGCGAGGTCGCAACCGGCCCGCTTGTCGAGTTGCCGGCCATGGATGAGCGCCGCCACCACGGCGAGATCGATGCAGTTGGTCAGTTCGGCGAAAATCGGCTGCTTCGCAGCGAGCGTGTCGTAGCTGGCCGTCATCGCATCGCACCACCTGCGGGCAACCGCGTCGGCCGGGGCGGCGCCCCGCTTCATGCCGTTGTCGCCGGCGACGTCGCTCTCTGTGAGGCACGTCATCCGCCGGCCCGAGATCCGCCAGGCGAGTTCGTCGGGGTCGCGGGCGATCGGGTCATACTCCGCCTCCAACCAAAACCGTGGCAGCGATGTGGCCCTGCCGCCAGCGGGCACCATGGCCAGATAACTCGGCAGTTCTTTCAGCCCCGACGCTTCGAGGCCCATACCGATCCGCTTCATGCGGTAGTCAGCCGCCACGAGGACCCGCGCGAATCGGCTATCGGCCGGCACGCCCGCCACCGTGACCCGCTGCGGGCCGAGAGCCTCCTCCATCGCAGCAAAGGTCTCCTTCGGGTCGGAGCCCATCGTAGTTTGGCGACGCAGCAGGTTTTGCAACTTTGCGATTCCTTCGGGAGTTGGATCGATCGAGCAGGTCATGCCGCCAGCTCGGGCGGCGTCGATGGCCCGCAGTGACACGATGAGATCCTCGAGATGCAGCGGTGGCCGCCGGCTGGTGGCGCCGACCACCGTGCCTGTGGCGTCAACGGCGAGCGATTCGGCCGGCCCAGAGAGAACGATGTCATGGTTATCGGGGTCAACGAAAACGTGTTCGATCCGCTGGAGCCCACCCAGGAACACCACCTCAGGCGACAGGACGACGGATTTCGTCACCGACTCCTGCACCGCGGCCGCGATGGCCTTGAGCGACACCTTTCTGGCGTCGCCGGCCTTGCCGGACCACTTCGAGTCGGCCAGTGCTTTGCTCCGTTCGGCCGCGAGCGACTCAAGAGCCCCCGGCGCGAGGTTTCCGACGATGCCCGCAGTGCTGACTGAGATGCCGCCCACCGCCTGCCCTCCGAAACCGCCGCCGCCGAACTGGGCCATTGCGAATCGGGGAGCGAGCAGGGCCATGACCACGGCGGCTGGCACCAGGAGACGCACGCGTCGAAGGGTGGTCAGCGGATGCATGGCGAACATGGGAACCCTCGCGAAGGCAAGAACGATGGGAGGCACAAAACGGCCCGAAAACCTGCATCGATGCTAGTCCCGATGGGAGATTTCAGCAAACCCGGTTCCAGCCGATGATTCTGCATTTCCAGAGCCCCTCGCCAACCGGCCGAGGCTCGATCATGATGCGAGGAGACTGGCAGCGGTTGGCCCACGCAGAAACGAGGGCTCTGGCAGGTCCGATATCGTCCTACGGCAGCACGCATGCAGTCGGCATCCCACGCTCATCTTCATGTGATCGACCCCGTTGCGGGCGAGAGCGTGGTGCGGCTCCTGCCGGGCACGCTGATCACGCTCGGCCGTGCTCCCACCAACGACATCGTCCTTCACGATGAACGGGCCAGCCGCGTGCATGCCGAGATTCGCCCCGGGGACGGCGGCTGGTTCATCCGCGATCTGCAGAGCCGTAACGGCACCACCGTGAACGGGCAACCGGTCACGGGCGACCGCCCGCTGGCCCCGGGCGACACGGTCGGCATCGGCATGGTGCGGATGTCGTTCGGCACCGGGGATCTTCCTATCGGCGTCGGAACGGCCATCGTTGCCAACACCGGCACCATCGCCGGCGACATGCCTGCCGACGCGGCCGCATGGAAGGCCTCGATCACGCACCGGCGTGCCCGTAGCAGTCTGCTCGACGACATCAGTCAGTCGGCGGGGAGCGTGCCCCGCGTGGGCCGCGCGGCAGCCGAACTCTGCCGGCTTGCGTTTGCCCTCGCCAGCGCAAGCGCGGCGTCGGCCATCGCCCGCGTGGCGCTCGATTCGGTGCTGCAGGGGACGGCCGCGACCCGCGGCCTTGTCCTCTTGGCGACCCGCCCGGGCGATGCGGCGCACGACCTGCTCACGGCCGAGACACTGATGCTGACGGCGTCGACCCCCGATCCCTGGCCGGCCCCCCTGCCCGTTGGCGTGGCCGCCACCGTCCTGGCCTCCAACGAGGCGGCGCTTGCGGCGGGCGGCACGAAGGCGAAAGAGCCCGCTGCGACACTGGCCGCACCGATCCGCTGTGCAGGTCGACCCGTCGGTGTGATGCATCTCGAGGTGGAGTCCGGCGGCGGCGACGCGACGCCCGATGATCTGGAGTTTGTGATGGCCGTCTGCGATGCCGTGGGCGTCGCGATCGAGAACCTCACGGCCCGCGAGGCTCTGTCGACGCGGCTGGCCAACGCTGCGGACGAAAACGAGCGGCTGAGACGCAGGCTCGGCGAGGAGACTTACATGGTGGGCACCAGCCCGGCCCTCCAGGGGATCCTCGGACAGATGCAACGCGTCGCGGCCACCAAGGCCACGGTTCTCGTCCGCGGCGAAAGTGGAGCCGGCAAGGAACTCATCGCCCGTGCCATCCACGAGTCGAGCGACCGTCACGCCGGGGCGTTCGTCTGTCTGAACTGCGCCGCCCTTTCCGAAACATTGCTGGAGAGCGAGCTCTTCGGGCATGAGAAGGGCGCTTTCACCGGCGCCACGGAGCGGAAGATCGGTAAGTTCGAGGCGGCCCACCGGGGCACGCTGATGCTCGATGAGATCGGTGAGATGAGCCCCGCGATCCAGGCAAAGTTTCTACGGGTACTCGAGGGGCACCCGTTCGAACGGGTTGGCGGTAGCGGCCGCGTGCAGGTCGACGTCCGCGTGGTGGCGGCCACCAATCGCGACCTGGAGAAGGCGGTGGCGGCCGGCGGCTTCCGTCGCGACCTCTACTTTCGCCTCAAGGTCGTGGAGATCCTCGTGCCGCCGCTACGGCGCAGGGTCGATGATATTGAGCCCCTGGCGGAACATTTTCTCGGGCGATTCGCCGCCGAGACGGGCCGCAAGATCTGCGGTTTTACGCCCGCGGCGCTCGAGGCGATGCGGGCCTATCAGTGGCCCGGCAACATTCGCGAACTCCGTAACGTGGTCGAGCGGGCAGTCGTGCTCTCGCAGGAGGAGTGGATCGACGTGCAAGACGTGAGCCTCAGCCACCTTGCCGTGCCGGGCGACACCGACAAGTCGGGCGTGGCGCGATCGGGGCCATTCGTGCCGATGACGATCGAGGAGGTCGAGCGGCGGCACGTCCTCGCCACTCTCGAAGCAGTTGGGGCCAACAAGACGAAGGCCGCCGCGATTCTTGGCATCGAGCGGTCGACCCTCGACCGCAAACTCGCCAAGTGGGCGCGGGCGTAGCCTCCCAAGAAGCCCCAAGCGCGAGCGCGGGGAAGACGCGTGGTACCTCGTGCCGCTCCCCGCCACCACCGACATCGCCTCGCCGTCAGGAAGCCCCAAGCGCGAGCGCGGGGAATACGGGTGGCATCGAGACGGTGTCGGATTGGTTCGCCTTCGGTGACATGCTCGCCGCCGGGGGATTTTGCTACAGGATGCTCGCGTGGCCGACTGGGAGATCGCTTGTGAGTCGCAAAGATTCCCCGGCGTCTGCGCGTGCCCCCGACCGGCT
>JBBDNW010000022.1:0-1410 GCA_040877375.1 Pirellulales bacterium
TAACGCTCCCGGCGGGCTTCCCGATGGGAGCCGGTTATTCCGAAACCGTCTCGAGCCAATCGGCAAACTTCGGATACGTCCGCTCGCGGTCAAACTCCGCGGCGGCGAGCTGGCGGGCCCCCTGACGACACGCATTGAGCCGGCTGCGATCCGTGGCAAACCCTGCGATCGCCCGCGCGAGCGAGCCCGCGTCGCCGGCCGTATAGGCCACGCCCGCACCGTGCTCGTCGATGAGCCCCTGGAGTTCACCGGGCAGGGAGCTCACGATCGCGAGTCCGGCAGCGGCGTAGTCGCAGGCCTTATAGGGCACGGCCACGAGCGACTCGGGCTTCACGCAGACGAGCCCCACGTCGCACCGCGCAAGCAAGTTTACATACGCCTGTCGCGGCAGCAGCCCATGCACCTCCAGGCGGCAAGAGCCACTGAGCGTGGCAGCCGAGCGGCGCAGCGACTGTTCGAAGGTGCCGGTGCCGGCGACGTGAATCGTGGCTTTCACGCCGGCCGCCGAGAGCTGCCGCGCGGCTCCAGCGAGCACGTCGAGATCCTGTCCGGCCTCCAGCGTGCCGGCATACACACATTCGAGCGCAACACTCTCGGGCGGAGCCGTGTCGCCCGCGTCGCCCTGCATGGGCACGTGATTCATGGTCCGCGGCGGCGTGGGAAACTCTTGCGGGTAGGCACCCACATAGCAGACATGCCGCGGGAGCTCCGCAGACGTATCACGAAGCACGGCGTCGGCATAGGTGCGGGTTGCCGCCGACACGGCATCCGCCGAGGCGAGCAGCGCCTGCCGCCGCTTCTGCATGCCGCCCAAGAGAAACGGGGCGATGAGCCGCTTGAGAAATGCCGGCCCCGGCACCAGCCGTTCGAAGGTCTCGGGCCACACATCCATCACGTCGAGCACGAAGGTCGCATCGAGCTTGGTGGCGAGTCGCGCGGCCGCTTCGGGGCCGTCGAGCGGGGGCAGGCTGGCGAGGATGATGTCGGGCCGCTCGAGCTGGCCAGACGAGATCGACTCGTTGGCGAGCCGCTCGAAAGTTTTTCCGAAGTCGCGGTGGCTGCCGAGCCGGGCGAGCGACACGTTCTTCTCGTAGGGCCGCACGGCCACGAGCCGCACCGCGAATCCCTCGTCGTCGCGGATGCCGAGCGGGGCGGAGCGGATGGCCTTGCGGCGATGGCTCCAGGTGGCGGTCCACCAGATCACATCGTGCCCGCGGGCCGCGAGCACCCGAGCCAGCGTCCAGTAGCGAAGCGGCGGCAGGCCTTCGCCGGGGATGTCGTCGAACGGATTGACGAGCCAGACGGAAAGCGGCCTGGAGGCAAGGGGCTCAGGGGCGGGGCTCGGCATGGTGGGAGACTAGCAGACGCCGCCCGGCGGGCAGAGTGACCCGCGCCACGCCCGTCCGCGAC
>JBBDNW010000023.1:0-7393 GCA_040877375.1 Pirellulales bacterium
CGTATTCCCCGCGCTCGCGCTTGGGGCTTCCTGACGGGAAGCGGCGTCGATGCGGGAGACGCCCACAAGAAGCCCGGAGCGCAAGCGATGGGAAAGCGGGTGGCGGCCGTACTCATCGCGCGTGAGCGTTACTTGTTCGGCGGAGCGAAGCCGCGTTTCCGCATCAGCGCGTCGATCGTCGGCTCGCGGCCGCGGAAGGCCCGGTAGCCCACTTGCGGGTCGATCGTGTTGCCCTTCGAGAGCACATGGCGGTGGAGTCTCTCCGCGACGGCCGCGTCCCATGCGCCGCCTGCCTCGGTGAACGCTTCCCACGCGTCGGCTGTGAGCATGTCGGACCAGAGATAACTGTAGTAGCCCGCCGAGTAGCCGTCGTCGGCGAAGATGTGGTTGAAGTGCGGCGTGCGGTGTCGCATCACGATCTCGACCGGCATGCCGAGCGTCTCGAGCGTCTGCGGTTCGAACCGTTCGGGATCGATCGGCGTCTCGCCCGCGAGGTGGAGCCGCATGTCGACGATGGCGCTCGCCAGAAACTCCACGGTGCGGAAGCCCGTGCCGAACGTCGCTGCCCGCTGAATCCGTGCCACGAGGTCGGCCGGGATGGGCTTTCCCGTGTCTCGGTGCACAGCGAAATGGTCGAGGATTTCGGGTGTTGAGAGCCAATGCTCGAGGAGTTGCGAGGGCAGCTCGACGTAGTCGCGGGCCACTTGCGTGCCGGAGAGCGAGGGATAGTCGACGTCGGAGCAGAGACCGTGGAGCGCGTGGCCGAACTCGTGGAACAGCGTCGTAGCGTCGTCCCAGCTCAGGACCGCGTGCTCGCCTGCCGACGGCTTCACGAAGTTCGAGTTGTTGGAGACGATCGGCAGAGCCGCGCCGTCGAATCGCTCCTGTGGGCGGTAGTCGCTCATCCACGCCCCCGACCGCTTGCCAGTGCGGGCAAAGGGATCGAAGTACCAGAGGCCGACGGTCGCGTTGTCGCCACGCCGCACCTCCCAGACATGGACATCGGGGTGATAGACGGGCACGGTCCCGGCCACGACCGGCACCAGCCGCAGCCCGAAGAGCTTCTCCGCCACGAGAAACATCCCGTCGCGAAGGTTGTTGAGCTGCAGGTAGGGCGTGAGTTCTGCGTCGTCGAGGTCGTACTTCGTCTTGCGGACCTTCTCGGCGTAATACCGATAGTCCCACGCGGCGATCGTAAGCCCGGCTCCCTCGGCGTCGGCGATGGCCTGCATGTCCGCCACCTCCTCACGGACCCGGGCCACGGCCGGCGGCCACAGCGCCTCCATCAGCTCGACCGCGCGGTCGGGCGTCTTGGCCATCGAGTCCTCGAGCCGCCAGTGGGCGTGTGTCGCGAAGCCCAGAAGCTTCGCCCGCCGGGCCCGCAGGGCGAGGATCTTCGCCACCACGACGTTGTTGTCGGTGGCGCCGCCGCGATCGCCGCGGTCGATGAACATCCGCCACACCCGCTCGCGGAGGTCGCGGCGGTCGGCGAAGGTGAGAAATGGCTCGACGGTGGAACGCGTGTTGGGGATGGCCCAACGGCCCGGCTTGCCGCGTTGCTCCGCCGCCTCGGCCGCGGCCCGCCGCGCTGCCTCGGGCAGGCCTGCGAGGTCGGCCTCGGCATCGAGAAAGACAGCCGTCCCGTTCTCCTCTACGAGCACGTTTTGCGAAAACGTAGTGTGCAGGGCGGCGAGTCCCTGATTGATCACGGAGAGTTCGCTCTTGGCCACCGCGTCGAGCCGTGCTCCGGCCCGCACGAGATTCGTGAAATGCAGCCAGGCGAGCCGCCGCTGCTCGGGCGTGAGACCACTGGAATCGGCGGCCGCGTGCACTATGGCGACGCGGCCGAAGAACTGCTCGTTCTGCACGATTTCGTCGCGGAAAGCCGCCAGCCGCGGCGCCATCCGCCGCTCAACGGCCCGGATCGCGTCGTCGCTCATCGTGCCGGAGAAGACGTCGTAGACCGTCATCACCCGGTCGAGCGTGCGGCCCGATCGTTCGTAGGCGGCGACGGTGTTGACGAATGTCGGGGGGGCAGGATCGGCGGCGATCCGCTCGATGGCGGCCCGCTGCTCGGCCATGCCCGCCACGAGCGCCGGCTCGAAGTGTTCGACCCGCACCCGGTCGAACGGAGGCACGCCGCCGAAGGGGCCAGACCAGCGGCTGGTCAGGGGATTGTCGTCGTCGGCCCGAAGGGTTGCGGTAGCTGCCATTGTGAAGAGCATACAAGCGGTGGTGATAGCCCGGCGGTGAAACAACCTGGAACGGCATCGGTTTCTCATGTCAGCAGTATGCCGTAACGCCTGCGCGACAGCAGGGCCGATGTCGCCATGTGAGGATTTGGTGTGGCCGTCCGCGGGTGCTTGTGGGGTCGCGGGGCCGCCCCTACTCTGCGTGGGTCGTTGGAGTCAGTCGCACGCACGCGTCTCCGACAAGGCAAGGAGCGCTGGTCATGCAGTTCTTCGATTCCCTCGGCGGGCTCACCCTCGGCCAAGTGGTCTTGATGGTCGTCGCGCTTTGCATCGCGTTCGGCTTTGAGGTGATTAACGGTTTTCACGATACCGCCAACGCCGTCGCCACGGTGATCTACACCAAGAGCCTGAAACCGACCGCGGCCGTCGTCTGGTCGGGGATCTGGAACTTCATCGGCGTGCACGCCGGAGGCATCGGGGTGGCCTTCAGCATCGTCCACCTGCTGCCCGTCGATCTGCTGGTCAACATCAAGACCGGCCGCGGCTTGGCGATGGTGCTCGCGCTCCTGCTGGCGGCCATCATCTGGAACTTCGCCACTTGGTATCGCGGGCTGCCCGCCTCGAGTTCCCACTCGCTGATCGGCTCAATCATGGGCGTGGGCATGATGAATGCCTGGCTGGAGCACGGCTCGGCCTTCAATGGCCTCAACTGGCACAAGGTCACCGAGGTCATGATGGCGCTTTTGCTCTCGCCGGTGATCGGCTTCGGTCTGGCGGCCGGGATGCTCCTGCTCTGCAAGGCCCTGATCCGGTCGCCGAAGCTCTTCGAACCGCCAACCGGAGACGAGCCGCCCCCGTGGTGGGTGCGGCTGCTGCTGATTGGCACCTGCACCGGCGTGAGCTTCGCGCACGGTTCCAACGACGGGCAGAAGGGGATGGGGCTGATCATGCTTGTTCTGATCGGCATCGTGCCCGCCACATATGCGCTCGACCTTGGCGCCGGCTCCGGCGAGATCGCCGGGGCGGTCACGGCGGCGAAGGAGCTGGAGGTGCAGCTTCAGGAACAGCCCCTTGCCGGCATGATCGGGGCTCTCAAGGAGGCCCATGTCGCCAGCGCTCGCGTCGAGAGGCTGTCTCGTGCGGAGGTGTTCGCCGCCGACGCATCCGTGGAATACGCCCTCACCCACGACGTGGTCGACTCGCTGGAACGTGTCGACCCCGTGCTCGCCACGCTCGACCCGTTGCCGCTTGCCCGTGCGGTCGTGACCGCACTCGAGGGTCGCACCGGATTCCATGAGCTCGACGCCGACTCCCGCTGGAACGTGCGGACCCAACTCGTGGAGCTCGGCACGACGGTGCGGACGCTGCTCCGGCAGTTTGGCAGCCGGATGACCGAGGATCGCCAGCAGGTTCTCAAGAGCATCGCCAAGCGGCTGGCGGTGCCAGTTGAATACGTGCCCGAATGGGTGAAATGGGGCGTAGCCCTGTGTCTCGGCCTGGGCACGATGGTGGGCTGGAAGCGGATCGTGGTGACGGTGGGCGAGAAGATTGGTAAGTCGCACCTCACCTACGCGCAGGGGGGCGTTGCCGAGCTCGTGGCTGCCGGCACGATCGGCCTCGCCGACGGCTTCGGAATGCCGGTGAGCACGACGCACGTGCTCGCCAGCGGCGTGGCCGGCACCATGTGGGCCAACAAGTCGGGTATTCAGGGAAGCACGGTCCGCACGATCGCACTGGCGTGGATTCTCACACTGCCGGTGGCGATGCTGCTCGCCGCCACGATCTACGGGCTGGCGACGTTCGTCACCGGCTGACGACGGCTCAGCCGCAACGGGCAGCTGATACGGCTCACGCTCGATCCGCAGGCCTCACGATCGCGCGATGGCTCCCGCCAGGAAGCCCCAACCGCAATCGCGGTGAGTACGGGAGGCATTGATCCGGTGCCGGATTGGTTCACCGGCGTTGACATGCTCGCCGCCGGGGGATTTTGCTACAGGATGCCCGCGTGGCCGATGGGGCGTCGCTCGTGAGTCGCAAACATTCCCCGGCGGCTGCGCGTGCCTCCGACCGGCTCCCCACGATCGAGAGTTGGTTCCCGCCAGGAAGCCCCAAGCGCGAGCGCGGGGCATACGCCCTCCACCCCAGCCCGCTCCACACCACCTTCAAAGTCGCTACCCGCTTTCCCGTCGCTCGCGCTTCGGGCTTCTTGGGCACCCGAATCACCCTCGACCGCAGCGTCGCGCCTCCCGCCAGGAAGCCCCAAGCGCGAGCGCGGGGAATACGCCCTCCACCCCAGCCCGCTCCACACCACCTTCAAAGTCGCCACCCGCTTTCCCGTCGCTCGCGCTTCGGGCTTCTTGGGCACCCGAATCACCCTCGACCGCAGCGTCGCGCCTCCCGCCAGGAAGCCCCAAGCGCGAGCGCGGGGAATACGCCCTCCACCCCAGCCCGCCCAGCAGGGTGTAGCCCTCAGGCCTGAAGTGGACGTCGTTTGGCAGCTGTGCATTGGCAAGCCGCGGCGTGATGAATCCGAACAGGTCGTCGATCGCGACGCCGTGCCTCTCTCCTGGGGTGGGAGCGTGCCGACGAGCGCCGCGTACTTCTCGTGGACAGCGTCTTTTGCAGCCTGCTTCTTCGCAGCCGCCTCGGCGGCGTTCGTGGGCTCGGCCTGCGTTTCTGCCGGCGGCGCTGTAAGCACACGTGGTAACGCCTGACCGTTGATCGTCAGAGGCGCTACACTGAACATCAAGATTTTTGTGTGATGGCTTTACATTGTCGTGACAGTTTATCAGCCCGGTCCAGCGGCAACCGGAAGAGCAACCGTGATCCAGGGATAGCCCGGCCAATGGCACTTCCACAACGATTTTCGGGTCGGTGAGCTCCGGGTGGCGACTGCGGTGATCGCGAGGAGCGGGACGGGGTGGAGTGCGTCTTCCCCGCGCTCGCGCTTGGGGCTTCCTGAGGAGTGACACACCGCCCGTCTGACCGAATCGATTCCCGCTCGTGAGCAGCCAGGGCACAGTGCTCGCCGCGAACGTCCGACTCCCGGGGCACGGGCCCCCACCCACAACCTCGATCATCGGGGGCCGCGGTCCGCGAGGCTCATGTGTGAGCCGTTGGAGATGGCAGTCTGGAGGACGAAGGTGACCTCTCTGCCATGCCGGCTGCGCTGCGGGTGTCGGCGAGCAGGGCGTCGATGTCGGCGTCGGTGACCGCCCACGAGCACATGAAGCGGCAGCCTCCCGAGCCGATAAAGTCGTAGAACTTCCAGCCTTTGGCCCGCAGTGCTGCGGCGAGGGCAGGGGGTAGCCGGGCGAAAACGGCGTTGGCCTGCCGGTGGCCGAGCACCTCGATCGCCGGGATGTCGCGAAAGCCCTCCTCGAGGCGGGCCGCAGCCGCGTTGGCGCGGCCGGCGTTGTTGAGCCACGAGCCGTTGTCGAGGAGCCCCACCCACGGGGCCGTCAGGTAACGCATCTTCGAGGCCAGTTGCCCGGCCTGCTTGCAGCGATAGGCAAACTCCTCTGCGAGGCTCTTGTTGAAGAACACCACGGCATCACCCACGCCCATGCCGTTCTTCGTGCCGCCGAGGCAGAGCACGTCGACACCCAGTTCCCAGGTGATCTTCCGCGGCGGGACGTCGAGCGCGGCCACCGCATTGGCGAACCGGGCTCCGTCCATGTGGAGCCGCAGGCCGTGGCGGCGGCAGGTGTCGCTGATCGCGGCCAGTTCGTCGATGGAATACACGGTCGAGAGTTCCGTGGCCTGCGTCACGCTCACGACGCGGGGCTTGGGATAGTGGATGTCGCGACGCCGCTCGACGGCGTGCGTAATCCCGGCGGGAGAGAGCTTTCCGGCATCACCGGTAAGCAGGAGGAGCTTTGTGCCATTTGAAAAAAACTCCGGTGCTCCGCACTCGTCGGTCTCCACGTGTGCGATCTCGTGGCAGAGGATCGCGTGGTATGACTGGCACATGGCCGCCAAGGCCAGCGAGTTGGCTGCTGTGCCGTTGAAGACGAAGAACACCTCAGCCTGGTATTCGAAGATCTCGCGGATCAAATCGCAGGCCCTGATCGTCCAGAGGTCATCGCCGTAGCTCGACTGGTAGTCGCGGTTGGCCTGAACGAGCGTCTCCCAGGCACTGGGGCTCATCGGGGCCGTGTTGTCACTTGCGAACTGGCAGCCTGGTGTCACGGTCGGGATCGGCATAGGGAGTTCTCGGGGGATAATGCGGCGATCAGCCATTCGTTTCGCGGGCACCGATGGAAATCGTCCGCCAGTGATCTCGGTATGTGCGGGGCGACGCGCCCGTCTTCGACCGAAATAGCTTTGAGAAGTGGTAGGGATTTCGGAATCCCAGGGCGATCGAGATTTGCTTCACTGTGAGGTTCGAGTCGCGGAGCATCTCACCGGCCCGGCGAATCTTCAGTTGGAGATGATACTTGTAGGGGCTCTGGCCGGTCTGCTCCTTGAAGATGCGGAAGAAGTGGGTGCGGCTGACGTCGAACTCCTCGATCAGTTCGTTGACCACCGGGAGACCTCCCGGATCCTCCTCCAGCCGCAGTCGCGCCCTGCTGACTACTTCTTGAAGCCGCGGCACAGACCTTTCGGCGGACGCCGCTCCGGCGAAGCGGGCGACGATCTCGAGTGTTTTGGCTGCGGCGATCTGCACGAACCCGGCGGGCTCCGCGCGGAGTGCGTCGAGCACGTCCTTGAAAGCCTGCAGGATCAGTGGATCGAGGCCAATCCGGAGAACCGCCTGGTCGGGCTTGAGGATGCCATCCGCTCGGAGCCGATCGGCTGTGTTGCCCTGAAAATGCACCCAGTGGATGCCCCAGCCCGTCTTTTTGCTGGCCCTGTACCGGTGCCAGACTCCCGGGAAGAGCACGAGCGCGTCGCCCGCTCCGAGTTGGATCGGCCCGGTGCCGTGGGAGTCGAACTCCCCACCGCCATGCGTCACGTAGACGACGGCGTATTCGCTGAGCAGGCGGCCCGCATCCCAGACGTAGAAATGGCCCGGCGGATGGAGCCTCGTCGGCAACGCGTCGCTCCCGGGCCGGGCTGGTTGGTAGCCAGCGCCCGTGACGCTCAGTCCCCAGGCCCGATCACCCGGGTTGACCGCAAGATAGCGGTAATATTCGCGGTCCCGAGGTGTGGCACTTTGCGCCATGATCCATGCAGCCTCTGCGAGCCGCCCTCTCAAC
>JBBDNW010000024.1:0-7341 GCA_040877375.1 Pirellulales bacterium
GGTGCCGGAATGGTTCGCCGGCGGTGGCATGCTCGCCGCCGGGGGATTTTGCTACAGGATGCCTGCTTGGCCGACTGGGTGTCGCTTGTGAGTCGCAAAGATTCCCCGGCGGCTGCGCGTGCCCCCGACCGGCTCCTCACGATCAGGAGTCCGCGAGCGCACGGGTGCCTTGAAATAACCACCACTTCCCTGGGCTTGCCCGGCGGATGACATCGGCGACCCGCTGGTTGACGGGAGGCCGGCAACCGTATACTGTACGTGCGTACATTTTCTACGCAGGTGCAGCGATGGTGACATTCGGAATACCAGGAAATGCGGCGGCCCTCGTGAGCGGCGGCGACCTGCTCCTGCGGGAGCGGTCGAGGCCGGTGGTGTCGAGCGGGTTTCGGTCGCTCGACGCCCTGCTGCCGGCCGGCGGCGTGCGGCCTGGGAGCCTGGTCGAGTGGTTGACCGAGGGCGACGCGGCGGCCGGCGGTGGTGCGGCCGCGCTCGCCTTCGCGGTGGCCTGCAGGCTGGCGACGGCTTCCGGTGGCGAGTCGACCGGAGAGGGGAGGCCGCGAACGATCATGGTGGTCGATCGCACCGGCTGGTTTCATCCACCGGCAGTGCTGCCATGGCTGGATGACGAGCGGCGGCTCGTCGTGGCTCGGCCCTCGCGAGACGACGACGAGATCTGGACGATCGACCAGGCGCTTCGCTGCACCGGCGTGGCGGCCGTGCTGGCGTGGCCGCGGATGAAGTCGCGTGGTTCGCGGCCAGGTTCGCGGCTTGCCGGCTCATTTCAGCAGTGGTCCACCGCTATGCGCCGCTGGCAGTTGGCGGCGGCGGCGAGTGGAGCCGTCGGCCTCTTTGTACGGCCTCGTATGACGCAAGGCGAACCATCGTGGGCGGAGGCGAGGATCGCCGTGGCACCGCAGCCCGGTGGCACGCTCCTGGAGCGTCGGCTGCGGCTGACGCTGGTCGGAGGCAGTTGGTCGGCCGTCACCGCAGGCAGCCGGCGAACCGCCGATGTGGTGCTCGACCTGGCCCGAGGGTGTGGCGGTGCATCGCGGCCTGGGGCCACCATGAGTAGCGTGTCTGGGAGTGGCGTGTCTGGAGGAAAGGCCGGTGTCGTATGCCGCGCTTCATGACGATCTGGCTGCCACGGTGGCCGGTGCAGCGGCGGCTGCTCCAGAAGCCAGAGCTTCGCAGGGTGCCGGTGTTTGTCTGCCGTCGTGAGCGGCGGGGTGCGATGACGGTCGTCTCGTGGGCGTGGGCGGAGCCACCGCCAGCCGAACAGCGCAAGGGCATGACTTCGGGCCGCGGTGCCCGAGCCGCCATTCCACCGGGCATGTCGCTGGCGGAGGCGATGGCCGTGCTGGCGGTTGCCCATGGTTCGCGGGCCTGTCATGTCGCGGAGGTGCAGCCCGACGATCCAGCTGCCGACCGTGAGTCGCTCGAGCGGCTCGCGCGGTGGTGTCGGCGGTTTTCGCCGGTGGTCGGCATCGAGGAGGCGGCCGACGGATCTGCAGAGTGTCTGCATCTCGACGTCACGGGCACAGCCGGCTTTTTCGGCGGCGAGGAGTCGCTCGTTCGCACGGCCGTCTGGACGCTCGCCGCCCGCGGCCTGCACGGCCGGGCCGCCATCGCCGACACGCCCGGCGCAGCCTGGGCCGCGGCGCACCATACCGACTCAGTCATGCCGTCCGGCGGAGCGGCTCCGCCGCTGATCGTGCGCCGCGCGGCAGGAGGGGCATCGCCCGGCGTCCGGCTGGCGTCGCGGCGGCGGCGGCGTTGGGCGGTGGTGCCGCGCGGCGAGGCGGCGACGCTGCTTGCAGGGCTATCCGTCGCGGCCCTGCGCATCGACGAGCCCACGGTCGCCGCGCTCGCCGAAGTGGGGATCAACACGATCGGTGGCACGCTCGCCCTCTCGACCAGGAGTCTTGCAGCGAGGTTTCCCCCCCTGCTCTCCCGCCGACTCGCGGAGTTTCGCGGCACGGTCGCCGAGCCGATCGTACCGCCTGGCGGCGAGGCGCTGCCGCAGGAGTCGCACTCCTTCGACTTTCCCGTGCGAACAGTTGATGTCGATGAGCAGCAGCTCGTCGACTTGATCGAGCGGCTGCTCGGCCGCTGTCTCGCGCCGCTCGTCGCCCGTGGCGAGGGCGTGCTCGCCGTGCAGCTGCGGCTCGAGCACGGTGCGCGAACAACCGTGGCAGCGCCGACGGTGATCGACGTCGGGCTCTTCAGGCCGACCACCTCGCTTCCGCATCTCGTCGAGCTCGTGCGGCTGCGGTTGGCGCGGCGGCGGTTGCCGGCCGAGATCGACGGCGTGGCCGTGGAGGTGGTGGCGGCGGGAACGGTGTCGTGTCGGCAGCGGCTCTTGTTTGGTGGTGGTGTCGGCGGCCTGGAGTCGGCGGATGCCGATGCGGAGGTGGCGATGCTGCTCGACCGGCTCGCCGGCAGGCTCGGCCGCTCAGCGGTGTTTGAGCCGCAGCCTGTCGGCGACGCCCAGCCGGAGCATGCGTGGATCGCGACGCCACCGGAGAGCCGGCCTTCGCCGGGCAGCAGGTCGGCCCGTGATCGAGTGAGCCGGTCCGGTGCCCGCGGCTACGCGCTGCCGCGGGCCATGCCCGTCGGCCGGCGTCCGATCTGGATGCCGCCGCGGCCGGTGCCGCTCGATGGGCCGGAGGGCGAGGTGGTGGCGGTCGCGCCCGACGGACCGCCGGCCCGGTTTCGGTTTGGCGACGTGCTGCACCACATCGTAGAGGCCCACGGTCCGGAGCGGATCGAGACGGCGTGGTGGCGTGGTCCGACGGTCCGCCGCGACTACTACGTCGTGGAAACGGAATCAGGAGAGCGGTTCTGGCTGTTTCGCCGGCTGCGTGACGGCGGCTGGTTTCTGCATGGCATGTTTGCGTAAGGGAGGTGTGTGATGAATGGAATGGATGACATCGGGCCGCGGTATGCGGAACTGCACTGCACGAGCAATTTCTCGTTTCTCGAAGGGGCATCGCATCCCGAGGAACTGGTGCGGCGGGCGCATGCGCTCGGTTACGCAGCGCTCGCGATCACCGACAAGGGCACGCTCTCCGGCATCGTGCGGGCGCACGCCGCGGCTAAAGACGTGGGCCTGAAGCTGATCATCGGCGTGGATCTCGAACCCGTCGATGCGGCTCCGCTCGTGCTTTGGGCGGCCGACCGCACGGGCTACGCCAATCTCTGCCGGCTGCTCACCCGCGGCCACATGCGGCGGGCGGAGTCGAAGGCGGCGCGGAGGCCGGTGAGCGGCGGCTGTGTGGTGTCGCGCGACGACATCGCGGCGCATGCCCAGGGATTGCTGGCCGGTGGAAGAAGCGATCCACGGCTCTTTTCCGGGGATCTTGCCGCGGGTGTTGCCGGCGCGGGCTTCGAAGCGGCGGTCAACGGGCTCGCGGCATGGCGCGAGGTCTTCGGCGAGAATCTCTTTGCGCTGGCTGAAGTGGCTCTCGATGGCGACGACGACGACCGCCTGCAGTGGTTCGAGCGCGTGGCCAATCGTGCGGGCGTGCCGCTCGCTGCGGCGGGCGACGTCCGCTACCACGAGCGGTCGCGGCTGCCGCTCTTCGATGCGCTTGCCGCCGTGCGGCATGGCGGTACGGTGGAATCGATCCGCGACCGACTGCTCACCAATGGCGAACGGCATTTGCACGAGCGGCGACGGATCGCCGAGCGGTTCGCGGCACTGCCCACGGGCCGCGGCACGGTCGACGCCGCTGGCCGCCGCTTTCTCTGGCCGGCGGCGGTGGAGCAGACGGCCGAGATCGCCGCGAGGTGCACGTTTTCGCTCGATGAACTGAAATATGAATACCCCGACGCCATCGTGCCCGCCGGCCGCACGGCGGCCGAGCATCTCGCCGACCTGGCCTGGAAGGGGGCGGCGAAGCGGTATTCCAAGGAGGTGCCCGAGAAGGTGCAGCAGCTTCTCCGGCACGAGCTCGCGCTGATTGCCGAACTGGGCTACGAGGCCTACTTCCTCACGGTCTTCGACATCGTGCGGTTTGCCCGTCGCCGCGGCATCCTCTGCCAGGGCCGCGGCTCGGCGGCCAACTCCTGCGTCTGCTACTGCCTCGGCGTCACGTCGGTCGATCCTGCACGGATGAACGTGCTCTTCGAGCGGTTTGTGAGCCGTGAACGGCGGGAGGCCCCCGATATCGACATCGACTTCGAGCACGACCGTCGTGAGGAGGTGCTGCAATATATCTACGAAACCTATGGCCGGTCGCGGGCCGCGATGACGGCCGAGGTGATCTCGTATCGGCTGCGGTCGGCCGTTCGCGATCTGGCCAAGGTGCTCGGTTTCTCACTCGACCGTGTCGACGCGATCGCGGGCATCATCGACGTGGGCGATCATCTCGAGGACCTGCCGACCCGGCTCGTCGAAGCTGGGCTCGACCCCGCGAGCGATGCCTGCACGAGGCTCACGACGCTCGTCGGCCAGCTCATCGGCTTCCCCCGCCATCTCGGCCAGCACGTCGGCGGCATGGTGATGACGCAGGGCGAGCTCTGCGACCTCGTGCCCATCCAGCCCGCCACGATGGAGGGCCGGACGATCGTGCAGTGGGATAAGAACGATCTCGACGAGCTTGGCATCCTGAAAGTCGACTGCCTGGCGCTTGGCATGCTTTCGGCGATCCGCCGCGCGTTTGATCTCGTGGCCGGGGCCGGCGGCCCGGCGCTGACGCTCGCCACAGTGCCCGCCGAAGACCCGGCCGTCTACGAGATGATCTGCCGCGCCGACACGGTGGGCGTGTTTCAGATCGAGAGCCGGGCGCAGATGAGCATGCTGCCGCGGCTCAAGCCGCGGTGCTTCTACGATCTCGTGATCGAAGTGGCGATCGTGCGACCGGGGCCGATCCAGGGCGACATGGTGCATCCGTATCTCCGGCGTCGCGCCGGCGAGGAGCCCGTGGCCTATCCCAACGACGCGATTCGCGAGGTGCTGGAGAAGACGCTCGGTGTGCCGCTCTTCCAGGAGCAGGCCATGCGGCTGGCGGTGGTGGCGGCGGGCTTTACGCCGGGCGAGGCCGATCAGCTCCGCCGCGCGATGGGGGCCTGGCGACGACCCGGCGTGATCGACGAGTTTCACCGGAAGCTTGTCGACGGCATGCTCGCCCGGGGGCTGTCGCAGGAGTTCGCCGAGCAGGTGTTTCATCAGATTCGGGGCTTCGGCGAATACGGCTTCCCGGAATCACACGCGGCGAGTTTCGCGCTGCTCGTGTATGTCTCGGCCTGGCTGAAATGCCATCATCCGGCGGCGTTTACGGCGGCGCTGCTGGCTAGCCAGCCGATGGGCTTCTATGCGCCGGCGCAGCTCGTTCGCGACGCCCGAGCGCACGGTGTGTCGGTGCTGCCCGTCGATGTCAACGCGAGCGGGTGGCATGCGTCGCTGGAAGTCGGCGGCGGGAAGCGGAGGCCGGGCGACGAGACCGACGGCCCGCAGCCGGCGATCCGGCTCGGGCTCGAGCAGGTGCACGGCCTCGGCGAGGCGCTGGGCCGGCGGATCGAAGCGGCCCGCCGCGACGGCCCCTTCCGGTTGCCGCGGGATCTCTCCAAGCGGGCTGAGCTCGACCGTGGGTCGCTCCTGCATCTGGCCCGCGCAGGGGCGCTGGCATCGCTCGGCCTTGATCGCCGCCGCGCCGTGTGGGAGGCGATGCAGTCGCAGGAGAAGCCCCGAAGTCGTCCGCTTTTCGAGGGCGTTGACGAAGACGCCGACGAAGACGGCTGGCTCCTGCCGGCGACGACGAAACAAGAGGAGGTGATCGCCGACTACCGCACCAGCGGCCTCTCGCTCGCAGCCCATCCGCTCGAGTTCGAGCGCGACTGGCTCGGGTCGCTGGGCGTGGTGACGATCGGCGAGGCCGTCGCGATGCCGGAAGGGCGGCGGGTGAAGGTCGCCGGCATCGTGCTCACGCGGCAGCGGCCGGCCACGGCGAAGGGGCTCATCTTCCTCACGATCGAAGACGAGACTGGCGCGGCCAACATCGTGGTGCATCCCGACGTCTGGGAGGCGGCCACCCACCCCGCCCGCCGGGCGGCGGTGCTCGTGGTGAACGGCCGGATTCAAAGGCGCGGTGCCGTGGTGCACGTGCTGGCGACGCATCTCGACGCGGCCGCCCCCGCCCGTACCGGCCCTCATGACGCCCCGATCCCCTGCCCTGCCCCGTCACTTGCGTCGCTGCCGCGGATGTCACGGGATTTCTGCTGACGCTCTCAGGGCTTCCTCGAGGCACACCCCGCGCGTAGAACATTCGCATGAACACTCCCACTCGCGACGCCGTCGTCTCCACCGACCTTCCCCTCGGCGTGCCGATTCGCGGCAAGGTCCGCGACTGCTATTCGATCTCGGGCGGCCGACATGGCGACGCGATGCTGATCGTGAGCACCGATCGCATCAGCGCGTTTGACTGGATCCTCCCGACGCCGATTCCCGACAAGGGTCGGGTGCTCACCGCGATCTCGGCGTTCTGGTTCGACCTGCTCGCCCGCGGGCCCGATCCCATTGCGCACCATCTGATCACCACCGACGTCGACGTGATGGACCTACCCTCATCAGTCGACCGGGGGCCGCTGCGTGGCCGCACGATGCTCGTCAAGCGGGCCGAGGTGATTCCGTTTGAGTGCGTCGTCCGCGGCTGGCTCGCCGGGTCGGGGCTCGCCGAATACCGCACGAGCGGCACCGTCTGTGGCGTGCCTTTACCGCCGGGGCTCGTTGCGGGCGATCGGCTCCCCGAGCCGATCTTCACGCCGGCCACGAAGGCCGAGACGGGGCACGACGAGAACGTGTCGTTTGAGGTGATGGCCGGCCGAATCGGAGGCGAACTCGCGACGATACTTCGGGAGCGGAGCATCGACGTCTATTCCCGGGGGGCCGCTCATGCAGCGTCGCGGGGCATCGTCGTTGCCGACACCAAGTTTGAATGGGGCCGGCTGCCCGACGGCTCGCTCCTGCTCGTGGACGAGGTACTCACCCCCGATAGTTCACGGTTTTGGCCTGCCGTGGCCGCAGGCGGCGGCCGCGTACCCGACTCGTTCGACAAGCAGTTTGTCCGCGACTGGCTCGAAGGCAGCGGCTGGGACAAGGCCAGCGCACCCCCCGCTCTGCCCGCCGACGTGGTCGCGAAGACCCGCGACAAATACCTCGAAGCCTGCCGGCTCCTCACCGGCTTGCTCCCCGACGGCGCGCTCCCCGACGGCGTGGCGTAGTTTGATCGCTCTCGCGACCCTCGTGAAGCGCGAGATGGCACCTTGGAGGAGGTAGGCAAGGGGGTCGGCGATCCACGTAAGTTGGATGCGCTTTGGCAGCGGTGTGGGGTGCTACCCGCA
>JBBDNW010000025.1:0-7262 GCA_040877375.1 Pirellulales bacterium
GGGTGACATGTAAAGATGTACGCGAGAACAGGTATGAGGCAAAGGGGAATCCCCGTCCCCTGAACGGCTGTCTTCAGCAACTCGCAGCCAAAGGATTCCCAACACCGCAGGGCGTCATCGCGAGTCTGCTCGAACGCCTAGTTCGGCCTGCTTGGGCTTTCACTCACGACTCTGCCAGACCGCAGCGTCACGGTTGCCCTGGATCACGGCCAGCACCTCCACGCGATCTTTGTGGACACGGTAATAAACGACATAGGCAAACCGGCGCAGCCGCGCAGCACGTACATTCCGCCAGACGATGCCATGAATCTCGGGCATTCCTGAAATCCGAAGCAGAACCTCTTGAACTTAAATCAAGAAGGCCTGACCCAATCCAGGTCGCAGCGTGGCGAAATAGCCAATCGCCTCTGCCGTGTCCTTTGTGGCTTCCGGGCGCAGGACGACGGGCAACCTCACGAACTCTTCGACAATCGCGCCAGCACCGTCTCCCAAGGTTCAGCGGCTCCTGGGTTGGCGTCGGCGGCCGCGATTCGCCGCTCTAATTCTTGGATATGCCAGTCGGGGGGGGCGTAGGGGACATCGACGGGGAGACTGTCCCAAATCAGACCGATCAACTCCACTCTCTGCTGCGCGTCGAGGCGATCAATGCCGAATTGCGACAAGGTCAGGCTCATCAATGACGTCCTCCGGAGCGGGCGAAATCTCCACTATTATAACGGACCGCGAGACCACGAGGAAGTCAGCGTAGCGGGCCGAACGATGGCGATCAGCGGCTCGCGACCGTGGACAAACCATACCACCGGACTTTATTGCGAGTCCGCTGCATCGCTTCGTTCAAGTAAGCCGCTCCGCGGCAGGCTGAATCTCTCCCCGGCAGTATAGCCCGGTCGCCCCATCTCCGCATGCGTGACCGGCCTCGGTGGCCTCACGCCATCACGCCAATCATCGTCATTCGCAAGGGTTTTTCTTCCTCCTTTGCGAAAGGGTTCACGATGACTGCTACGCGTCCCACGACCGCGCTCCGCCAACGGATGATCCAGGATCTTCAGCTCGCAGGCCGCAGCGAGCGCACCCAGGAAGCCTATGTCCGTGCCGTGCGGAAGCTGGCTGCCCACTACCGCCAGTCCCCGGACCGGCTCAGTGAAGCCCAGATCCGCGACTGCTTCCTGTTCCTCAAGAACGACTGCCGCTTCTCCCCCAGCGCCCTCAAGATCGCCCACAGCGGCATCAAGTTCTTCTACACCCACTGCGTGCCGCGGGACTGGGCCACGCTCTTGAAGCTCCGCGTCCCGAAGCACAAGACGCTGCCCGACGTCCTGGCCCTCGCCGAGGTGCATCGGTTGCTCGACGCGGTCCGCACGCCCCACAACCGGGCCTTTCTCTGGACCGTCTACTCCCTGGGATTGAGGCTCCAGGAAGGGCTGGCCCTGGAACTGGGCGACATCGACAGTGCCCGCATGCTCGTCCACGTCCACCGTGGCAAGTGAGCCAAGGATCGGTTCGTCCCGCTGCCAGTCCGCACGCTCGCGACGCTGCGTGAGCATTGGGCCACCCATCACCATCCGCGGCTCGTGTTCCCCGCCCTCCGCCGGGGCCGAGTGAACGCGGCCACCGCGACCACGCCGATGGCCGCCAGCAGCGTGCAAGGGGCGATGCGGCAGGTCGTCGCGCAGCTCGGCTTCCGCAAGTCGGTCTGCGTCCACACCCTGCGGCACAGCTACGCGACCCATCTGCTCGAAGCGGGCGTCAACCTGCGGCTCATCCAGCAGTACCTGGGCCACAGCTCTCTGCAGACGACCATGATCTACCTGCACCTCACCGCCACCGGGCAGGAACGCGCCCGCGAAGCCATCGAGCGGATCATGCAGTAGCAGCCACGCCATGCCGACCGTCGCCGAGGTGCTGCGGCGGCATGGCGGGGAGTATCTCGACCGGTTCGGCACACGGATGCCGCCCCTGCATCGCCAGGTGCTCGGCGCCATCCGTGCCTGCCGGACCGGAGCCCTGGGGAAGGTGCAGTACGCCTGCACCGCCTGCGGCGGCAGCCATGTCATGGGACGATCCTGCGGCAATCGGCACTGTCCGACGTGCCAGCAGGAGAAGACCAGGGACTGGCTCGAGAAACAGACGTCCCGCCTGCTGCCCTGCCCGTACTTTCTGCTCACATTCACGCTGCCCTCCGAGTTGAGGTGCCTGGCGCGGGGCAATCCTCGCGCCGTCTTCAACGCGCTCTTTCACGCGTCGAGCCAGGCCATTCGTGCCCTCGCCGCCGATCGCCGCTTCTTCGGCGCGGCACAGCCGGGCTTCTTCGGCGTGCTCCACACCTGGGATCGCACCCTCGGCTATCACCCCCACGTCCACTACGTCGTGCCCGGCGGAGCCGTCGGCACCGACGGCAACTCCTGGATCCCTTCCGGCCCGGCGTTCTTCCTGCCGGTCAAGGCGTTGTCGATCCTGTTTCGGGCCAAGTTCCGTGACGAACTCCGCAAGGCAGGGCTCCTCGAGGCAGTCGATCCGGCCGTCTGGAAACGAGACTGGGTCGTCCACTCCAAGGCCGTCGGCGACGGCCGCACGTCGCTGAAGTATCTGGCCACCTACGTGTTCCGCGTCGCCATCAGCGACCACCGGATCGTCTCCTGCGAGGACGGCCAGGTCACGTTCTCCTACCGCCGGAGCGGCACGAACCGCTGGCGGAGGATGACCCTCGATACCATGGAGTTCATCCGCCGCTTTCTCCAGCATGTGCTGCCAAGCGGTTTTCAGAAGGTGCGGCGCTACGGGTTCCTGGGGGCACACGACCCGCTGTCGATCGAAGCCGTCCGCTGGCTCGTCACGCTCCACAATGGCGCCCAGTTCGTCCTCCTCGCGGCCACGCCGGCCGACGCGCCGCTGCGGCCGGCACGACGCTGCGCTGAATGCGGCGGTCAGCTCCGCGTCGTCGCCATCTTCCCCAAACGCTCCTCCGCCATCCACGACACGAGCTGAGCGGATGCCACCAGTGCGCCACGCTCTCCCGCCGACTCCTGAAAAGCATCGCGATGGCCGCGACTCGGACGCGGTGCGCGCCTGTCGTGCACGCCGACGCTGCGCACGCTCCGCGACACGAGAACAATGCGTTTCCATCCGTCCGCGGCAGGGCTTCGAAACCACGTCGGCCGGGGCGATCCCCGCTGCCGGACGCCCGTCACGCTCTCCGTGACGCCCCGACGGCGACTCCGCTGCTCACCGTTACCCTAGCGACGCGGCTCGCTCGCAGGGTCACCGGGCTTCTTGAACAGAGGATTTGAGGTTCGGCTTCGCGAACTCAAATCCTTAGAAGGTTCTGCATCCTATAGCCGCATTCCGGATCGCACCCATCCAACAAGCTCTTCACGACTCACTTCTCCGGCTGCTAGGCCCAGGATGATTCGCTCTTGCTCATCAACTCCGGCATCGAGTTCGTGACCATTCAGGACCAGGAACATTTCCATTGCCAGATGACCGATGCGCTTGTTGCCATCGATGAAGGGATGATTGCAGATCAGAGAGAAACCCAGGGCGGCAGCTTTGGTCGGCAGGCATGGATACAGGTCTTGCCCACCGAACGTCATTTGCGGCTGAGCAACCGCCGACTCGAGGCCCCCTAGATCACGCACTCCATCAAACCTGCCAGACTACCGGACCACGAGGCAATGAAGCTCTATTACTTCTTCCAGCGACAGATATCGAATCATGCAAGCCGCCGATAAAGCTCGGCATTCTTCTGGAGCAAGTGATCGGCGGCATTCTGAAACTGAGCGTCGGGACGATCGAGCAGTTGCTCAACGCGACGCCGGAGAAACTCCTCTGGCGGCAATCCCGCGTCATTTCGGGGGACCTAACGCGCCGGAGCGATCGCTGTTCATTGCTCCCAGTTTGATTCTATCGAGACGGCGACCATCTGGGTAATCGTGATATGCCCGCTCGGCTCGGCGATCACCATTGGCGCGATACCCACAATGCTCTGGCTCAGGGCTTCCTGTTGCAGAACGGTAGCACTGAGGCGCGGGTTTCCCGTCGCCACCAGCCTATGGTTGGGCCGGATGGTCCTTTAGGAACAAATCCCCGTCGCAGGGGGCAACCGTGTGAATGTGGGCGTGCTTTCCGGTCGCACGGCTGGTTCGCGGCTCATCGAAGGTGATGGTCGCAGGCTGATTTCCCATGGGATTGTAGACGGCTGTCCCGCTGGAAAAGTCTCTCGCCATGGCGCCATCTGGACGCATCGTGCTGCGGCTCAGTGCTTTGCCGAGACGCCGATCCCAAAAGGGATACCAATCGTGAAGGTGGTCGGGGGTCGGCAGCGGATTCGGATCGGCGAAGAGACTGTAGCCGTCCGAAAGCACCAGCGAGAGCGTTGTGGTGGCACGCATAAGGTGTTCGTCGGCCCGCGAATCGTGCCACCAGGTCTCCAGGCAGTTGATCCGCGGAGTCCTGAGATTCTTTTCTGCCCAGGCCAGGGTCTCGGCAACCTGCTGCCACTGCCCGGCGGTCTGGCTCTGGTAGCACTCCATGAACAGGCCGTTGACGAAGGGCGCGGATTGGGGGATTTTCCGGTCGTTGGCGTTGACGAGGATGAGCGCGTCCTCGCCGATGCGTTTCCGGATCGCGGTGACGAGGGCCACGCGGTCGGCATCCTCCTCCCACCAGTCGAGCATCACGCCGTCCACGACCCCGCTTTTCACAGCCGCCCCGCATTGCAGGGCAACCTGCTCCCGGTATTCCGGGTTGGAAAAATCCATCTGCAGGAACCCGCCTTCCTCCCAGCCCTTGACGAAGTTTTCCTCGGCATCGCGCCGCCACCAGGGGTGATCCTTTGGCAGAAAGCCGCGATAGGATTCCAGCAAATGGTCCGGGTACTGTTCAACAAAGTGTTGTGGCACCTCAGGCCCCCAGGCATCCCGGTAGCGAATCTCCATCAGCAGAACCAGGTTCGGATTCCGTTCCAGCAGGTCGCGGCGGCGCGCATGTCCCCGTTCCACGCTCTCCGGTGTGAATCCGGTGGCCAAACCCTGGTGCTTGTGGTCCCATTCCAGGCCGAAAAAGCCCGCGCCGTGGAAGATGAGGTCGTGGCGCGCGGCTGTCGCCGCCTCACACTCAGCCTTCAGGTTGTCGGCTGGATTCCACGCCTGAAATACGGACGGGAAAGATCGGCCGGCTATGCGCTCAGCCACAGACGCCTCAGGCACGGGTTCCTGCGCCTCGCAGACAACGATGAGCCCGCTAAACATCATGATTGCGCACCATGCTCTGTTAGACAAGGGTTGCTCCTTTCATCCTCTGGCCCAACGGTGGCGATCAGCGGCTCGCGATCTGACGCGAATTTCGCCGCCCGATTTTATCGCGAGTCCGCTGCATCGCTTTGTTCTCCCTTTTCGTCGGACTCGCCCGGAGCCAGGATGCCGAGGTCACGGCAGATTTTTTTCACAAGGTTGTCGGGGATCTCGCGATGACGCGGCACGGCGGACCGTTGATTGAGCGCTGTATTTCCCCACCACGAATGGTTTCCGCCTTCGCGAACCAACTCGCAACCATGATCCACCATATGGCGAACAAAAGCGCGCCGTTTCACGGCTGGAGCGCCACTTCTTCAAATTGTTCGCCAGCGGCCTTTCGTGCATCTTCACGATTCATCTCGATTGCCTCGGCGAGGGCCTCGCGCAAGTTCGAGAGAAGCTCCTCGCGCGTCTCGCCCTGCGAGTTCACGCCAGGCACTTCCTCAACCCAACCGATCCACCACCGACCGTCGCGCCGAATAACAGCCGTGTAAGGGGTTGCGGTCATTAAAGGCTCCAGTTGCGGGACTGAGAAAGGACGATCCACTATCGTTATCAAATTACCACACAGGGCATGGCTCCCGCACGGGAAAACTTGTATTTCTGCGGCACCGCGTAACACTCCAGCCCATCGTGATAACGCGCGATTGGAGTCAGGCAAGTCTTTCGCCAAATCTCGCCGCGGCCACGACTTCCATCAAGACGACCGAGTCTGCGGCTGCGTCTTATCCGGCGATTATCGCGTGATAACGAGCGTTTGGGCCGCTGGCAGACTAGGGTTACTGGGCGAACGGGACGCCCGCCACTCCTTCACCATCCGCTTCCCGTCGGTCTGCTTTGGGAACCCCAGTTCTCCGGATCACGCTCAAAAGACCGCGACGTGCCGAGCTATTTTCAGAGTCTCGAGCACCTACTGCGATACTGTGCCCGGCCGCCCTTCGCATTGGAGCGACTGTCCGTGATCCGCGGCCCAGACGGCCGCATCAGTCGCATCCGGTATCTGCTGCCCCGACACAAGGCAGCCAACTGGGTCGGGCAGGGGCGCGGCCGGAAGTCCACGCGGCCGGGAGCCAACGGCGTCGTCGAACTCTCGCCGTGTGACTTCTTGGACCGGTTGGCCGATCTGGTCCCGCCGCCGCGAAAGCACCGGCATCGCTACCACGGGGTGTTCGCCCCCAATTCACAAGCTCAGGCCTGCCGTCACGGCCCATGACAAAAGCGAATGTCGGCAAGCGGCGCGATGCCGCGACTGGTGGGGATGCGGTCGGCGGACATGCGGCACGCCGAGATGCCACCGGCGACTGCTGCGACTCATGCGACCAACCGCGATCTCACGACACCTCCCGACGCTAAAGGCGAAACTCATGGCCCGGGTGGGGGAGGAGTTTCCGCTCGAGTGCCCCAACTGTGGCGGGGACATCTGGCTGCGAGAAGACGGCCGGCAGGAGCCAACGCACTTCGAACCGGAGGTTCGCAAGCGGGCGACGGCCAGGATGGCTTCGCCTGCGTGAAGTTAGCCCCTCACCCGCTTGGGCGAACCGCTCGAGCCGCCGCCTTTATCGCCCGCTCGCCGCCTGCCGACCGACTGGGGCGAACTCATGCAGGTCCACGACGACCGCGAAGCGGTTCAGGTGTCACCCGACGAACTGCCCGGGATCGACATCCACAGCCTCTGACCGCTGCCGCCAGGGCGCCGGACTCGGAGAGACTCCGCGCCGACGGTAAGAAAAACGCCACGTCAGAGGGGAAGGCATGCGGGCCGCGAAAGGCCTGGTGCGCACCCGGGAGACAGGAGCACGCTGCTCACGAGCCGCTCATCAGTCGGGCAATGCTTCCAGGAGTGCCATTGACCGGGCTATCCTTTCCCGCCGGCTTATCGCCGCCTCCCAGGAGCCCGTGCCGGCGGCCCGGGCCTACGAGCCGAGCGCGGCCGCCCCGAGATGCGGCTTAAGGCTGGATTTTCAGTGGTTT
>JBBDNW010000026.1:0-7239 GCA_040877375.1 Pirellulales bacterium
CCCCCGGCGGCGAGCATGTCACCGCCGGTGAACCAATCCGGCATCACATCGATGCCTCACGCGGCCTCGGCGGTTCTAGCCCATGATGCGAGGAGGGGCATCCCCGACTCACCACGCCTGAGGCTCAAATGTGATCCGTCTCAGACCTGCACGATGCCCTGCTGGACATCGCGGAGATACCGCTGCCGCATCTGGCCGAGCAGCATGCTGAGATAGCCGTTGGCGCCGAGCGAGAGAAACAGCGCGATCAAGCTGCCGATGAGCCAACCCCAGGGCCGGCTCGCGGTGCCAGCCACACCCGCTTCCATGTCGGGCAGGCGGGCAGAGGCCACGGCGACCGGCGCGGCCGAGCGGGGCTTTCGCGAGGCCTCGATCACGGCCCGTTCGACGGCGGGGGGCCAGGTGTCGCCGACGAAGATCCTGACACGGCGGACGTTGCGGGCATCGGCCGGCACGTCGCTCGAAAACTGATAGGGGCTCGTGGACTTCAAGAGTTCCGGCTCGACGCGGACGAGGTAGTCGCCTCCGCCATCGTCCGTAGGCACATACGCGGCCTCAATGCCCGTCGCCAGAAGTGTCACCAACGCCAGCACAAACTCAACCATCGTCGATCCTTTCTTCAGACTCCCGGCCGTTCCACCGGCCGGGGCGGCGATGCGTCGCTGCCCGCCTGGAACCCCACGATTCCACCCTCCCGACCCCCGCCTATGCAAGTCCGGCCGGTGGATCGTTGCCACGACCCGCCTGCGGCCGGCCGATTGCACCCATTTCAGGCCTCGGAGGGGCCGCACGGCCCTCGTCGGTGAGGCTCACGATTTCGGTCTGCAGCATCGTCAGGGCCGCCTGCAGAAAGGCCACGGCAATCGGCCCCACGAAGATGCCGATCGGCCCCAGGGCGCCGACGCCGCCGAGCACGCTTAACAGCGCGAGCAGCGGATGGAGCTTCGACTGGCCGTGGAGGACGATCGGCTTGATGATGTTGTCGACGGTCGAAACCACGCCCGCGCCCCACAGGGCGAGGCCCGCCGCGGCCCAGGTGTTTTTCTCAAAGAACAGCAGGTACAGACTGGCCGTCCCCCAGACGATCGCCGCTCCGGCCACCGGCACAAGCGCGCCAAAGAAGGTCAGCAGCGTCAGCAGAAACACCTTGCCGAGCCCAGCCACGTAGAAGCCGAGGCCAGCGAGAATCGCCTGCACGCCCGCCGCCAGCAGGATCGAGCTCACGACGGCCCGGCTGATCTCCTCGAACTCCTGAAGCAGTTGCCACTGATAGCGGCGGTCGAGCGGAATCAACCGCGTCACCGCCTCCAGCATCCGGCCGCCGTCGGCGAAGAAGTAGAACAGGCTCACGATCGTCACGATCACGCCGATCAGGATCTTGGCTACCACCACCGGGGCGCGGGCCGCGATCGGTCCGATCCAGTCTTCGAGCAACCGCTTGAGTTCCGTGTTGACTGCATCGGCCGTCACCTGCAGGCCGGTAGTCTCGTTGAACCGTTCCACGAGCCCGTCGAGCACGTGCGGGTCGAGTTTGAAGCCCTCGGGCCGGCCGAGGATGGCAAACGCCTCGCCCCCAGCGCGGAAGATGAGCAGCGACACCGGCGCCAGCACAATGAGCACGACGAGCAGCGTGCTGAGACCCGCGGCGGCCCAGTCGGGCCAGCGCGTCCGGTCGCGGATCCAGCGATGGAGCGGTCCGAAGATAACCACCAGCATCGCGGCCAGCAGCATGGGCAGCAGGAAACTCGCCATCACCCGCAGCGACAGCACCCCGAAGAGCACCACCAGCCCAAGCAAGACGCCGAATGAGACAAGCCGGTTCATGAAAGGAAGGCACTCCGGCGACTGGGGATCACACGAGTGTAACCCAGCACTTCCCGCAGCATGTCGTGGCATGGCTCGTGGCATGGCGGCCGCGGGGCGGGCCACGGTACTCTTATGCCCCTCTCCCTCCCTGGAAGGTTCCCACCCATGCGCCCGCCCGACGTGTCTCTCGTCGTCCCGGTCCGCGACGAGGCGGGCAATATCGCCCCGCTCGTCGAGGAAATCCGTGCCCGCCTCGATGCGGCTGGCCTCGACTGGGAGTTGCTGATCGTCGACGACGGCTCAACCGATGCGTCGTGGAGCGAGATCGTGGCCGCCACCGCCGTGGATGACCGGGTGCAGGGGGAGCGGCACGATCACGGACTGGGCAAGTCGGCCGCGTTGATGACCGGCTTTCGGCACTGCCGCGGCGAGGCCATCGTCATGCTCGATGGAGACGGCCAGGACGATCCCGCCGAGATCCCCCGGATGGTCCGAATGCTTGGCGAGAACGGCGGGGCGGGCCTCGTCAACGGCTGGAAGACGCCCCGGCTCGACCCCTGGCACAAGACGCTTCCCTCGTGGGTCTTCAATCTGTTGGTCGGCTGGGTGACGGGGCTCCGCCTCCACGACCACAACTGCGGGCTCAAGGCGATGCGGGGCGAGGTAGCCCGTGGGCTCGACCTACCCACCGACATGCACCGCTTCATTCCGACGCTCGTAGCGCTCGAGGGTCACCGGGTGCTCGAGGTGCCGGTGCATCACCGGCCACGTGTCCGCGGGACGTCGAAGTATGGGGTGTCACGGTTTTTTCGCGGACTCGCCGATCTCGGCCGCGTCGCCGCCCTGATCACGACCGTGCCCGACGCCGACGACCACGCCGCATCGAGGCGGCGGCTCCGCCTGGGCGTCTACGGTCTGCTCGCGGCGGTAGCGCTCGGAGGCGTGCTCGGCAGGATCGGGTCTGTCGCCAGCGTTGACCGGCTCGCGCTCGAGAACCGGCTCATCGACGAGGCGATGAAGCGGCAGGCCGACGCCGGCGGCCCGGTCGACCGCGGTCTCGTCCGCGCGGAGATCGAGCGCGAAAAGCGGCTCGTGCGGCCGTTCCTCTCCGGCAACGATCGGAGCCGCTGGCTCACGATCCGGGCCCTCGTCGAGAAGGGCAGTTTCGCGATCGAGGATCTCGTCGTCGAACCCGGCTGGGACACCATCGACGCCGTCGTGCATCCCGACGCAGAAGGCCGGGTCCATCTCTATTCGAGCAAGCCTCCGCTCCTCTCCGTGCTCTGCGCGGGCCCCTATTGGGCCCTGCACCGGCTCACTGGCTGGACGCTCGGCGACCATCCCTTTGAGATGAGCCGGGTGCTCCTGATCGTCTACAACGTGGTGCCGTTCGCGGTCATGCTCTTCTTTACATTGCGGTGCATCGATGCCGTCGGCTCATCCGACTGGGGGCGGCTCTGGGCTGCCGCCCTCGCGGCCTGTGGCACGTTCCTGACGACGTTCGCAGCGGTCCTCACCAACCACCTGCCGGCGGCGGCGGCGGCGGCGGCCAGTCTCTGGCTCGTGTTCGCCATCCGCTGCCGTGGAGAGCGGTCGGGATGGTCGTTCGCCATGGCGGGCCTCGCGACGGCGCTCGTCGCCGCCTTCGAACTTCCCGCCCTCGCCTGGCTTGCCGCCGTCGCAGTGATCCTGGTGCGTTGCGATCCGCGCCGCACGCTGACCGCGGCGTTGCCGGCCGCGCTCGTCGTCGCCGCCGCAGCACTTGGCACGAACCACCTCGCGCACGGCACGGTCGTACCCCCCTATGCCCACCGCACCTCCGACATCCCCGCAGCGAAGGCGGCCGCCACCGAGGAATCCTGGAATCCCGACAACTGGTACGACTACGCCATCCGTCTGCCGAACGGCCGACTTGTCGAGAGTTACTGGCGGTCGCCGAAGGGCGTTGATCGTGGCGAACCGTCGCGGGCCGCCTACGCCTGGCATGTGATCGTAGGGCATCACGGCATCCTCTCGCTCACGCCCGCCTGGCTGCTCGTGATCCCGGGCCTCGCTCTGGTGGTGGCACGGCGGCGACGCGACGCGGCCGGCGAATCCGATCTGGCCCTCGCGATCGCGGCCGTGTCGGTCGTCGTGATCTTGTTCTACGTGCTGCGGCCGCAGCCCGACCGTAACTACGGCGGTATGTCGAGCGGCTTCCGCTGGGTATTTTGGCTCGCGCCTCTATGGGTGACCGGCGCCGTGCCCGCGGCCGACCTCCTCGGCCGCAGCCGCGCCGGCCGCGTCCTGGCCTCGATTCTCCTGGGGCTGTCGGTGCTGTCGGTGGCGGCCCCCACCTGGAACCCCTGGACAGCGCCGTGGATCGAGCAACTGATGCGGCATGCCGGCTGGCTCACCACGCCCTGAGCGGAGTGCATCAACCCGTTATGCATCAAGCCGGTGTGCATGAACGCGGCGTGGCCCATGCTGGCCAGTGGTGCGGGAGCGGAGCCTCGATGGCCACGGGTTCACCCGAGTCTGGATCCGTGTAGGCGATCCTCCAGGCGTGGAGCATGATCGGCCGCATCCGGCTGTCTTCACCCTCGAGCGGCGGGCTGCCGTAGATCTCGTCACCCACGATCGGCATGCCGCGCGAGGCCGACTGAATTCGCAACTGGTGCATGCGACCGGTGCGTGGCTCGAGCCGCAAGAGCAGAGCGTCGGCCGGGGCATCGACACCGACCGGCAGTTGCTGTGCAAACGTCACCGCCTCGCGGGCCCCGGGCGACGCCGGCTGGGCCAGGCGGCTCCGCGCCTCATCGGGCAGCTTTTCGAGGAAGTCTCGCCATTCCGCCGGCTCATCGCCGATCAGCGGGACGGTCTCTGGGCGACGCACGACTGCCAGGTAGGTCTTCGCGACCTGTCGCCGCTCGAACTGCCGGGAGAGCTTCCGCGCTGCCCGGGGTGTGGCGGCCATGAGCACCACGCCCGACACGGCCCGGTCGAGCCGATGCGGCACGCCGACATACCCCGCCGGATCGCCGCCATGCAGCCGCTCCCGCAACCACGCCTCGACCGACGGGATTCCAGGCGGCGACTGCGTGGCGATGCCCGCCGGCTTGAGGATGGCGATGACGCCAGCCGATTCGCAGATGACGGAAAGTTCGTGCATCAGCCCCAATCCTACAAAAACTTGACAAGATCCCTCTCCGCAGGTGACGATTCCCCCCCATGGCATTGAAACTTCTGATCGTGGACGACCACGAGATCGTTCGTCAGGGCCTGATCAGCCTCTTTGGCGACTCCGGCATCCGGGTCTGTGGGGAGGCTGCATCGGCTGAGGAAGCCGTCCGTCAGGCCCGCAAACACAAGCCCGACGTCGTGCTGCTCGACGTGCGGCTGAAGGACGATGACGGCCTCGACGTCATCAAGCGGCTCCGGGCGGCCTGCCCCGCAGTCCGCGTGGTGATCCTCTCGGCGTTCGACAACCCGACCTATGTGGCCCGAGCCGTATCGGCCGGGGCTCATGATTACCTGCTTAAGACGGCAACCCGCCTGGAGTTGATCGCATCGGTCACGGGCGCGACGACGGGCGCCAGCCCCACGCGGTCTGGGCAACTCAAGCGGATGGCCAACTCAATGGCGAAGCGCGAGCCTGCGACCGGTGGCGGCGTGCAACTCACGCCCCGCGAGGCGCAGGTGCTGCGGCTGGTTGCGATGGGGCTCTCCAACCAGGAGATTGCCGACTCGCTCGAGATCAGCGTCGAGACGGTGAAAGAGCACGTGCAAAACATGCTCCGAAAGATCTCGGTCAACGATCGCACGCAGGCGGCCGTATGGGCGTTGCGACACGGTCTCGCCTGACCAGAGCGCATTCGACGAACGTGGATCGCCGGCTTTGGTGTGTCGCCGGCTCGAGGGCGGCAAAAGTCTCGTCGCTATGTGCCGCGGCGGCCCGACGCTCCTCGAGCGTTCGCCGACCCTCTCCCCTCGTCCCCTGGCTTGCCAAGTCGTCGCTACAAGTCACCCGGATGTGCTCTCGCTCGTCACAAGAGTTCGCTCGCCAAGTCGGCGAGTTCCGAACGCTCCCCCTTCTCGAGCGTCACGTGGGCGTAGATCGGCTGTCCCATCATCCGGTGGATCAGGTAGCTCAGGCCGTTGGAGAGGGCGTCGAGGTAGGGCTGGTCGATCTGGGCAACGTCGCCCGTGAACACGATCTTTGTCCCCTCGCCGGCCCGGGTGATGATGGTCTTCACCTCGTGGGGCGTGAGGTTCTGCGCCTCGTCGACGATGAAAAACATCCGCTGCAGGCTGCGGCCGCGGATGTAGGCCAGCGGCGTGATCACGAGCTTTTCGGATTCCCGCATGTCGTTAATTCGCTGCGCGGCCTGTGTATCGTCACCGCACTGGTGGCGGATCACGGTGAGGTTGTCATACAGCGGCTGCATGTAGGGATCGAGTTTGTCGGCGATGTCGCCCGGCAGAAAGCCGAGGTCCCGGTTGGAAAGCGGCACCACGGGCCGCGCCAGCATGATCTGGCGATACCGCTGCCGGCACTCGAGCGCGGCGGCCAGCGCAAGGAGCGTCTTGCCCGTTCCCGCGGTGCCGGACAGCGTGACGAGCTTGATGGAATCGTCCATCAGGGCCTTGAGAGCGAACGACTGCTCGGCGTTGCGTGGCGTGATCCCGTAGCAGATCTGCTTTTCGACCCGCACAAACGACTTGTCGGAAAGGCGATACGTGGCCAGGGCCGACTTACTGCCATTGCGGAGCACGAAGTTTTCGTTGGCGAGCGGCTCCTGCGGGAGCGAAATCTCTGCGGCCGGCAGGATGCCGCCGTTGGCGTAGATGTGATTGATCGTCTCGGAATCAACGCCTTCGATGATTCGTCTGCCCGTGTAGAGCTTGTCGAAGCCCTGCACCTTGTCCGACTTGTAGTCCTGGGCATGGATGCCAAGCGACTTGGCTTTCATCCGCAGGTTGGTGTCTTTCGACACGATCACCACCTGCCGGGGCGACTCCCGCTCCTGCAACGCGAGCGTGGTCTTGAGGATCCGATGGTCGGGCGTGTCCTGCAGAAAGGCGTCGTCGAGCAGGGCCTCGCGCCCGCTCCCGAGCACGACGCGGATCGAACCAAGGCCCGGGCCGAGCGGGCTGCCGTCGTGCGAGAGCACATCGCCGGTGAGGGAATCGAGGCGGCGGAGAAACTCGCGCGCCTGAAAGTGGATGTCTTCGTTGCCGCGTTTGAACTGGTCGAGTTCCTCGAGCACAGTGATCGGGATCGCAACGTCGTGCTCTTCAAAGTTGCGGATGCATCCGCTGTCGTGAAGGATCACGTTCGTGTCGAGCACGAAGAGTTTCGGCCGTGTCTCGGTCATGGGGCCTCCGGCGGTGGATCGTGGAAGATCGCTGCGTGGGCATGACAATCCTGACCACCGGGCATCGTAGTCCGGA
>JBBDNW010000027.1:0-7205 GCA_040877375.1 Pirellulales bacterium
ATCGTCCGGCACGGGCTCCCCGGCTGGCGTCACCTCGGCCCGGAAGAAGAAATGGCCGGCCGACGCATCGACAAACTCGTGGTTGCTCTCGATGTTGAGCCGCCGCGACTGAAGCACGCCAGTGATGCGGTGAATGAGCCCCACCTCGTCGGGACAGTCGACCAGCACGATCTCGCGGCCGCGGGTGGAGTTCATCCCCAGACCCCGCGTTCGGCCAGCGGTCTGTCGGTCGGCCTGTCGGTTGACAGAGCGGGCACCCAGGCGAGCACGACCTCGTCGACGGCGATGTCGGTCTTCTTCGCCGGCACGTCGATTTGTTCCAGCGCGAGCGATTCGGGGCCAGACTCGAGCCGAATGCGGTCGAGTTCTTGCTCGATCTCCTGCTCCAAGAGCAGCCGTTTTTCATCGAGCGTCGTCAGGCTCTCCTCGGCGTGGGCGACGTCGGCCTGCTGCCGGGCGGCGCGGCTCGCTGACCGCATCGAGGTGGCCGCCCGGCCAATCGTGGTGGCACTGGCCTTCTTACGGCCGAGCAGCGCGCCGAGCACGGCCGTGCCGATCGAGACATAGGTCTGCAGCGATTGGTTCTTGGCCTCGGCTTTCTCACGCTCCACCTTTTGCCGGGCCCGGTCGATCTTGTCGGCGAGGGTGGCGAGTTTTGCCGACTGCTTGTCGCGGACCTTTTCGATCTGTTCGTCGCGCCACTCCTTGACGCGATGGGCGATCCGCACACGAAAGTCGCCTTCCGACTCGCCGGGTCGCGACACGGCCCCGATCGCCGGGGCAGACCAGGCGGTGAGTTTCGACGTGCGACCAAGGTGACTCTTGAGCGAGGCCGCGAGTGTGACATAGCCCCTTGGCCCGGCGAGCGCCGAGGGCAGCGGTGCAAACGATCCGGTCCTCGGCGCCGGCTCCAGATGCGGCGTCTCCGCGAACTGCTGGGCCGATTCCCAGGCCGATTCGCCGAGCGAATCGCCCGCCGGCGCCAGGCAGATAATCTCGCGGTCGACTTCGATGCCTGCCGTCGGCTTGGAATAGCGGACTCGCGCCCGGCCGAGGAGCGCGGGCTCGTAACGCATCGCCGCGTCGATCGGCACCATCCCTTGCGGCGCGAAAAAGACTTCGCGCACGCCAGGCGGCAGGATCGGCCGTGGGCCACCCCGCGGCCTGCCGTGGGAAGACGCCTCAACCCCCGCCGGCTCAGTCACCGTGCCCGCGGCTCCCGCGGCCTGCGCCGAGAGCCGCCGGATTTCGTCACGGAGCAACGGGCCGCGGAGATAGGCCATCGTCCAGCGGCTCTGAAAGAGCGTCTCATCGTCGCCGTGCACGCTGTGCATGAGGAAGCGCCGTTGTTCGAGTCCCGACAGCATGGCGTCGAGTCGGCCGCGGTCGAACGAGCCGCCGGCAGCCTGGGCCGCGCCTTCGAGGCCGTCGAGAACGCGGGCCTTGTCCCGCGCTGTCTGCAGCCTGCCGAGAAACCAGAGGCCGGCATTCGAGAGCCCCTTGTAGTCGAGGTCGACGGGATTCTGGGTGGCGAGCACGACGCCGAGGCCGTAGGCCCGCGCCTGCTTCATGAGCGTCAGGATGGGCGTCTTGCTCGGCGGGTTCGCGGTCGGTGGCACGTAGCCGAAGACCTCGTCCATCAAGAACATCGCCTTGAGCGACGACGTGCCCCCCTGCCCCCGCATCCACGACACCGTCGCCCCCGCGATGAGCGTGACAAACGCCATGCGCTGGGCATCGGCAAGATGAGCGATCGACACGACGGCGACACGGGGCCGGCCCTCGGCTGTCCAGAGCAGGCGACCGATATCGAGCGGCTCACCGTCGAGCCAGGCCTCGAAGCCCGGCGCTGCCGCGATCGTGTTGAGCCGGCTGGCGAGTTGAAACCGCTCCCCGGCTGGAAAGAAGTTTTCAAGATCGAGAAAGCCGACCCGCTCGATCGGCGGCGCGGGGATTGCCCGCACGAGCGTGCCGAAGTCGACCTTCTGGCCGCTCTTCCACAGGGCATCGAGGATCGTGGAGAGCAGCACGTGCTCCCGGTTGCGGCCCGGCTCGGCGTCGATGCCAACCAGCGCGAGGATGGCGGAGACGAGCGATTCGATCCGCTCACGGCGAGCCTCAAGGTCGTCGAGGATCGCGGGGGCGGGCGCGTCGAGGCTGCCGAGCATCGCCAGCGGGCGGCCGGTGCGGCTGCCCGGCGTATACACGACCATTTCAGCAGCCTCGTGCAGGCGACGGATCCGGTCGCCCGACTGGCCGCTGGCCGCCAGGCCATCCGACCACTTCTTCGCCGTCCGCTTGGCCAGCTCTTCGAGTGTGATTCCGTCACGCTTCGCCGCCTCTGGTTCGAGCCACGGCAGGAAATCGGTCGGGGCGAGATTCGGAAACGAGAGTAGGACGTTGGCCAGATCACCCTTGGGGTCAATGACGAGCGTCGGAATGCCATCGAGCGCCGCCTCCTCGATCAGACCGATCAAGAGGCCCGTCTTGCCGCTGCCCGTCATGCCGACACACACCGCATGGGTGGTGAGCCGTTTGGCGTCGATGAGGAGCGGCTCTCCCGTTGGCTTGCCGCTGACGCCGTCGATTTTCTGGCCGAGGTAGAAGACGCCGAGGCCCTCGATAGCCGCAGGGATCGCATCCTTGGGCGTGCTCCGCGTCGGCCGCTTTTTCTCGGTCGCCATCGCTGGTTCTCCACCGGTCATCGGGCTCAACTGGCTGCCACGATTCAACGTCGCCACGTGGAATCGTGCAACCCAGCCGCGGAATGGCTCGCGGAGGAGCCGTCGCAGAGCAACCGGGAGCGACCTGTGTGCAGGCCGCAAATCGCCGGCGGGCGGGGATAGTCACGCTGGATCCCCGGCCCGCCGACGAAGCGATGGGCCGAACGCCTTCGGCCATCGACTGGGGTCGGAACGCAATGTCGTGGTGAGTTGAATGACGCGCTACGTCAGCGTTTTTTGCGGTCCCGGCACTGCGGGGCAGCGGCGAGCGTGATCACAATCACCTCCTCCCCGGTGATCGGGCTGATGTCGTGGTGGAGATTGACTGGCGATGCCCCGGACGCTTCGCGGACCAGCGATTCGAGCACCGATCGACCGGCGGTCACGAGTCGGCTGCGGAGCTGTTTCAGCAGGTCGGCACCGCTTTCGCTGCCGTCGCCGCGGCCCGCCAGGAGTCGCTGCTCGGCGGTGGTGAGTACGCCATCCATGTGCACGAACAATCGGTTGTCGATCAGGTGAGCGTGGACGTTGCGCGGCCCGCGTCCCATGAATTCCTGCTGAAATCGCGACACCGCATCGCAGACAGCGGCTTCGATCTCGCCTTGCGACTTCATGACGGCGCCCCCACGCAGCAGACACCCCCAAAGGGGGGGTGGTTGTAGAGTTACGTATTCGGATCGCGCGATGACCGAACATGAATCGAAATGGCATAGCGCCGATGACAACTCGCGACGGCGCGACGCGCACGGCTGGCAACCGGAGGGCGAGCAACGCCGCCTCCACTCGCCGACGAAGTGTCGTCGCGGACTTTTCGCCGCTGCCAGCGATCCCACGGCTCACAGGAGAGCCAGACGGAAAAATCTGCTTGCGTTACCCAGACCCCCCAATATAATCCGGGCGTTCCGAGGACGTGATCGGTGAAAACACCGCTCGCGGCAGAGGAAAAGAACAAACAGCATCGATCGGAAGACGGGTCGAGGGGCAGTCCGGCACAGGCCGGAAGGTCCGTCGCAGCGTAAGCCGGCGAGAGAGAAAGCCTTCGGGCGTTCTTTCCCGCCGGCTTTTTTTGTTTCCATCCGGCACCTTTGGACACCGGCAACGCCACGATGAACACGATCTCGTCAGAACGACTCGCTCGGACGGTGGCCCATGTCGCCGCCAGTTTTGAGCATGTGCTTCTGGGCCGCGCCCCGACGAGCGTCAGCGTGGTGGCAGAAGATGACTGGATGGTCGTACACCTGCACGAGCCATTTTCCCCGACGGAGCGCCGCTTGGCCGGCGACGAGGAGGGCGCGAGGAAAGTCCGCGAGTTCCACCGCTACATCTTCGACAACTCGCTCGATGCGCTGCTGCGGCAGATCCGTCAGCGCACGGGCGTCGAACTCCGCGGCGGCATCGCACACGTCGACACGCAGACGGGCAGCGTGCTCAAAACGCTGACGACCCAGCCGGCAGTCGACCTCTTTCTGCTGGGAACGGGGCTGCCGGCCCTGGGTGTGCCGGTGAACGCCCATCTGCAGACCAATGCATCGATCATGGCGGGCGGCAATGGAGCTGTCCGCGGCTGATTGGATTCTACGAGGAGGGACCCGCAACACACGAGGAAGGTGAACCATGTTGGTACTGACAAGAAAAAACCGTGAGAGCGTCGTCATCGGCGGGAACGATGAGATGCAAATCATGCTCGAGATCACAGTTCTGGAAATCGAGGGTGGGCGGGTGCGGCTCGGCTTCGAGGCCGACGCACGCATGCCGATCCACCGCCGCGAGGTGTGGGACCGCATCTGCAATGGCAACGGCAATGGACATGTGAAAGGTAATGGTGACGGCAATGGACATGCGAACGGCAATGGCGCGGCGGGCAATCAGCCGCTCGCCGCAGCCGTGTCGAGAATGGAGACCCGCCGCCAGGCGGGCGCCTGACCATGAAGTCCCAGGGCGAAATCGAGGCGGCCGTCTGCGACGGCATTTCGCGGTTTCAGCAGGAGTTTCTCGGTCGAGGGCCGAGTGACATCCATGCGCATCTCGTCGGCCTGCTGTTGGTAGTGCGGCTGCAGGGCGTGCTCACGCCCGCGGAGCGGCAACTCATGGCCTCGAGCCAAATGACAGCGGCCTATGCTGATGGTGACGGGGATGGGCACAGCCTCGGGAATGGCAATGGTCACGGCCATGGCCACGGCAATGGCCATGGCCACGGCGGTGACAATGGCAACGGACGGTCCCTCCTCAAGCAGGTGCGGGCGCACATGGTGGCCACGGGACGGCCACGGCTGCAGCAGATCGTGGAGACGGCCACGGCGGTGCCGCTCGTGAGCGTGCACCACGACATCTCGACGCTCACCGGCGAAGAGGTGCTCGTGTTCTCACTCAAGGAGCCCCCCGCCTGCCGTGTGAACGGGAAGCGGAAGCTCTGAAGGGGTGGTGAGAGCGCATTCGACTTACGTAAAACGCCGGCTCGGGGGCGGCAAAAGTCTCGTCGCTCTATCGCCGCAGCGGCCCGACGCCCCTCGAGCGTTCGCCGACCCCCGTGCTCCCGTCAGGAAGCCCCAAGCGCAAGCGCGGGGAATGCGGGTAGCACCACGCCCCGCTCCACCAACGGCAGATGCGCTCTAGCCCGGCGTGGAGGTCATCCCTGGGCAGGCTGTGGTAGCATCGTGGCGAGATTCTCGACCCGTCCGTTCTGCGGCCATGACCGTCGTCAAAACTCCCGCCCACCGCGGCGTCTCCGTGCTACTCGTCGACGACCAGCCGATCATCGGCGAGGCCGTGCGTCGGATGCTCGCCGGAGAGGAGGGAATCTCCTTCTACTACTGTAAAGATGCTCCCGCGGCCTTGGACAAGGCGGCGGAGGTGCGGCCCACCGTGATCCTGCAGGATCTCGTGATGCCCGAGATCGACGGCCTCTCGCTCGTGCGGCAGTTTCGGGCCGACGAACGGTTTTGCGACGTGCCGATCATCGTGCTCTCCACCAAGGAGGAGCCGGCCGTGAAGGCGGAGGCCTTCACCGTCGGGGCCAACGACTACGTCGTCAAACTGCCGGACCGCCTCGAACTGCTCGCCCGCGTGCGGTATCACTCACGGGGCTACGTGGCGCTCCTCGAACGCAACGAGGCCTTCACGGCCCTCGAGGCGAGCCGCAAGGTCCTTGCTGAAGACATCACCACGGCCGCACGGTATGTGCGATCGCTGCTGCCGCCTCCGCAGTCGAATGGCATGATCCAGGCCGACTGGCGGTTCATTCCGTCGGCATCTCTCGGAGGCGATGCCTTTGGCTACCACGATCTCGACGCCGACCACTTCGCCGTCTACCTGCTCGATGTCTGCGGCCATGGCGTGGGGGCGGCCCTGCTCTCCGTCTCGGCACTCAATGCGATCCGCAGCGAGGCTCTGCCCGCCACCGACTTCCACGACCCGGGAGCCGTGCTGGCGGCGCTCAACAAGGCCTTTCCGATGGAGCGGCAAAATGACATGTTTTTCACGGCGTGGTATGGCGTGTTTCACCGCGGCAGCCGCACGATGCGGTGGGCCGGTGGCGGCCATCCCCCGGCGCTCCTCATGACCGTTGATGGGGGCATGCCGCGCCGTCTCGATTCGGATGGTCCCCTCATTGGAGCGGTCGACGGGCTGGATTTTGGGTCGAGCGAGGTGGTCGTTCCGCCGTCCGCGAGGCTCTTCGTTTTCAGCGACGGTGCGTTTGAAATCAACCTGCCGGACGGGTCGATGTGGGCATTCGACGACTTCGTCGCCACGCTCGCCGCCGCCCCTAAGGGGCCTGAAAATCCGATGGACGCCCTTGTGACCCACGTCCGGGCCCTCTCCGGGCAAGACGACTTCAACGACGACTTCTCGATGATGGCACTCTTATTCGAGTGATCGCGCTTGGATGACCGGACTTCAATGACGGGGCGTGGATGACCGGGCTCGTTGCCCTCAGGGACGGAAAAGTCCGCCAAAAAGCGGCTCTTGGCCCTCGGAATCGGCCATCTTGCAGGGGCCGATCGAATCCGTACACTTCAAGGTTTCGCGGTTCCGACCGGCCGCTAGCGTAGCTCAATTGGCAGAGCAGCTGATTTGTAATCAGCAGGTTGCGGGTTCAACTCCCGCCGCTAGCTCAGCTTGATGGCGCGTGCGCGGCACAGTCGGTCGAGAGCGGCGGTGAAAAAGCCGACGATCGCTGCGGCAGTGCCTGTCCGCAGCGGCCGAACGGAACACGAGTCCTCGCCAGCAGTGCCCAAAACGAGCGCCGAAAAACACGAAGAGGAGTCCGCCGTACACCACAGGGGAGTTTCCCGAGCGGTCAAAGGGGTCAGACTGTAAATCTGATGGCTTATGCCTTCGCAGGTTCGAATCCTGCACTCCCCAGTCTCGTCCCGTTCACCGCCTGGATCGGACTTCTCAGGCGGAAGCTCGGGCAACTTGGCTGCATTCGCGGGTGTAGCTCAATGGTAGAGCAATAGCCTTCCAAGCTAAAGACGAGGGTTC